>CALRIM020000030.1:0-23157 GCA_943360385.1 Rhizobium sp. Q54
TTTTTTATTGCAGGAAACCCTTCCACTCCACTCATCCCTATTAAATTAATATCTAACAGAATTACTGTAGGTGTTTCGGGAGTACCGTCTAATAAATCTTCTACACCATCGTACATCCAAATTACAGAGAATACGCCACTCATATCCAAGAACTCAGAATAGTTCGCTCTTAAATCCTTGTTATCTTCAACAATTCCAACTTTTATCATTTTGGTAATTTATAATTTAAAAAAAAAGCAGCTAAACAACTTTGGGAAGTTGCTAGCTGCTAATTCAATTTACTTACGCTCTCTTTACAAAGATGAAGAATATATTATTACTGAATATTACTTAAACTAGTACTTTTTAAATTTAATACCATAGCGGGTAAACGATTAGCATACCAAAAATACGAAAGAAACTACTATATTCCTCAGGTTTTATTATACACCAAATATTGCTAAGGCGTTATTGGAGGTAATATTAGCCACTTGTTCTAATGTACTTTGTTTTACATCTGCTAATTTTTCGGCAATATGTAATAAATAGGAGCTTTCGTTGGGTTTGCCTCTAAAAGGAACGGGGGATAAATAAGGGGAATCTGTTTCAAGAACTAGATGTTTAAGGTCGATGTTTTTAATAGCATCTGCTAAACCTGAATTCTTATAGGTAAGAACTCCACCAATTCCTAAAAAAAATCCAAGATCTATAATTTTCAATGCTTGTTCTTCTAAACCGCTAAAACAATGGAATATACCACGAAGTAGCTCATCTTTTTCTTCTACTAAAATCTCGTAGATTTCATCAAAGGCTTCTCTACAATGAATTATAATGGGCATTTTTCGCTCTTTAGCCCACTGAATTTGTGTTTTAAAAGCTATTTTCTGTTCTTCAATAAAAGTTTTATCCCAATATAAATCCATTCCAATTTCACCAATACCAACTACTCTCTCTTCATCAATATATTGTTGAATAAAACTTAGTTCTTCGAGGTAGTTTTCTTTTACGGAACATGGGTGTAAGCCCATCATTGGGAAACAACTAGTGGGATATAAATCGCAAAGGGAGAAAACATCTTTCACCGAATCGGAATCGATGTTTGGTAGGTATAATTTTTGAACTCTATTTTGTTGAGCTCTGTGCATCAATGCCCCGATTTGCTTGCGCATTTCGGGGATATATAGATGTGTATGTGTGTCTGACAGAAACATTATTGAACGCTAACCAACTCTACTTCGAAAGTTAGAGGTGTGAATGGAGGAATAACCCCTCCTGCACCACGAGCGCCATAAGCAATATTAGAAGGGATAATTAAAAATGCTTTTCCACCTTCTTTTAATAATGCAATTCCTTCGTCCCATCCTGGTATCACCATTCCTTTTCCTAATACAAATTCAATAGGCTCATTACGATCTAATGACGAATCGAATTTTGTACCATTTAATAATTTACCTGTGTAATGTACTTTAACTGTTTTACCAGCTTCAGCTTGCGCTCCAGTACCAGGAGTAGAAATAATATATTTCAATCCAGTAGCTGACGTTTGAACTGTTAAGTTATTTTCGGCAATGTATTTATCAATTAAACCTTTTTCTTCCATGTCTTTTTCTTTTTGAACTTTAATTTCATCTGCTTTTAATACATCTTCTGTAGTAACACGTTGAACTTTCACTAGAAATTTCAAATCCGAACCAGCTTTTACAAATTCTGGACGAGGCATGTTAAATGTTTTTGCAAACATAGAATCTGCATTGAATAAAAATGCCACACTATCATTAACAGTTAACATAGTCAATGCATCCATTAAATCTCCTTTAAAAGTTGGCTTTGTAACTTTCAAAGAAATTGGACCACCCATTTTCCAACTATCAAATAATGCAGAATCTTTATCTGTAGAATATTTAATTTGAAGAAACACAATATTATCTGTTTTAATTCGCTCGCCTTTGTTCGATTTTAACATCGAATAACGAATGCCATTATCAGATTTTTTATATTTTATTGCTTGAGCAAAAGTTAAAGAACAAATACTCAAAACCAATAAAAGGCTTAGTAATTTTTTCATACTTATTTAGCTTTTTTAATGTTAACTAATTCCACTTCAAATACCAATGTAGAGAAAGCTGGGATAATACCATTACCAACTGCATTTGGGCCATAACCTAACGCCGAAGGAACTATTAATTTAGCAGATGTTCCTTTAGATAATAACATAAATGCTTCATCCCATCCTTTTATTACTGCAGAACGACCTACAGGGAATTCTAATGGTTTACCAGAATCTTTAGACGAATCGAATTTATTTCCATTCAATAAAGTACCTGTATAATGAACCACAACTGTATCGCCAGCTGCTGCTTTTTCAGCACCACCTTGTTTAGTTATTTGATATAATAAACCACTAGCAGTTTTTGTTGGAGTTAATTTTTTATCGGCAATGTATTTGTCGATGTTTACCGATTCTAAAGCAGCTTGCTTATCTGCTTCAACTTTCATTTCAGCGTCAATTTGTGCTTTACTTTGAACCTTATCTACTTTAACAGTAAAATTCAAATAACTACCCGCTCTAATAAATGCTGGACGAGGAAAATTAAATGTTTTTTCGAATAAAGAATCTGCATTAATTAAGAATGTTGCTGAATCTTTTTCTGTTAATAATTTCAAACCATTCATTAAATCTCCATGGAAACTTTCTGGACCAACCATTAATTTAATTGCTTGTCCGGTTTTATATGTATCGAATAAAACAGAATCTGAATCTGTGCGATATACCATTTGCAAAGTAACAATGTCACCTTCCTTAATTCTTTCGCCTTCATTTTCAGTATGAATTTGATACTGTAACCCTTTATCTGAAGTTTTAAAACCATCAGAACATGCTTGAAACATTGATACTGCTACAGCAGCCGCGATTAATAATCTTTTTGTCATCCTATTATTTATTTATTTTTTTCTATTCTTTTTTTAGTCCTCAGTCCAGTGTCCTTGGTCCTTGGTTGTTTTACACCTATTTGCACATTGGCTAATTGGCTAATTATTCTTTTAAAAGGTATTCGAATTCAGGCAAAACCTCCAAAAACTTCTTCACTGTATTTTCCAACGTATCTGTCGACATTCCACCCGCTGCATTTCTATGTCCTCCACCATCGAAATATTTCTTTGCAATTTCATTTGCAGGAAATTCTCCTTTAGATCTAAACGATAATTTTCGCAAAGATCCTCTATCGATAAATAGAGCTGCTAATTTAATACCATGAATCGACAATGCATAATTTACAATACCCTCAGTATCACCAGTTACCACATCATATTGTTTCAACAAATCTTGTTCTATGGCAATATAAGCAGTATTCATGTCTGGAATAATAGTCATTCGCTCCCCCAACACTCGCCCTAAAAATTTTAGTCGATTAGCGGTATTCGTATCATAAATCAATTCGTGAATTCTAGAATTATCAGCACCAGCTTCAATAAGATTTGCAATAATTCTATGAACGTTTGCGGTAGTACTCGGGAATCTGAACGAACCAGAATCCGTCATAATCCCAGTATACAAACATGTTGCAACGTCCTTATTTATGTGGTTGGTTAACTCTAATTCTGCAATCAACCGATACACCATCTCTGCTGCGGCACAAGATGTAGTATCCCAATACCTGAAATCTTCGAACCCTTCTGGTTCTAAATGATGATCGATCATTGCTTTTTTAGCGGATGCATTTCTCACTAACTCACCTAACTCATTAATTCTACTTAAATTGTTAAAGTCTAGACAAAAAATCCAGTCTGCTTTTTGCACTAATTCTGCTGCAAGAGCAGGCTCTTGTAAAAAATCAATCACTTCGGGGTGGCCAGGCATCCAATGTAAAAAATATGGATAATCTGTAGGAGTTACTACATGCACCTCATGCCCAAGTGAACATAAGAAATGGTATAACCCCAATGAAGAACCCATTGCATCGCCATCTGGCTTGTGATGCGTGGTAATTACAATTCTTTTGCTGGTTGATAATTCCTTACGAAGGTCGTTTACGGTCATTTTATTTTTCAAGAGGAGCAAAACTATCAATTTTTTTTTACAAAAAGATTGAATTAACATAAGGTTAATTAGCTTATTAACGATTTGTTCTTATTTTTGCGGCGAATTAAAGAATATACATGCAAACGAACAGAACTTTTACAATGATTAAGCCAGATGCCGTAGCAAACGGACATATCGGAGCTATTATCGATCAAATAACCAAGGCTGGTTTTAAAATTGTGGCAATGAAGTATACTTTATTGAGCCCAGAGATGGCAGGAAAATTTTATGACATCCACCGCGAACGCCCATTTTTCAAGGATTTAGTAAGTTTTATGAGTTCAGGACCAATTGTAGCAATTATTTTAGAAAAAGAAAATGCTATTGAAGATTTCCGTAACTTAATTGGAGCTACAGATCCTCAAAAAGCTGCGCCAGGTACTATCCGTAACTTATTTGCAAAATCTATCGATGCAAATGCAGTTCACGGTTCAGACTCTGATGAAAATGCACAAATCGAAGGAAACTTTTTCTTCAGTGCATTCGAACGCGCCTAGTTCGTGTGCTCGTATGCTCGTGTGCTCGTGTGCTCATATTTTATTAGCACATCAGCATACTAGCATATTAGCATATTAAGAAATGATTACGTTAGTGATAATTTCGCGTCCCGCTTCCTCATTAACTCTCTTGATAATAAGTGTCTTCATCATTTGAAGTTCATGTTTAATAACTGATGAATTTACGGTGAGGTATAATGTTTTATACTTAATGCTCATTTTTTCTGTACGCTGAGCAATCATTTTTCCTACAATCTCTTCCCACTTTTGCTTTACCTGTTCAAAATGATATCGGTCTCCTAAATGGTAATGATCCATTAAAGCTTCAATCGCATCTTTCAATGTTACTTCATTACTTTTTCTTCTCATTTCGACTGAATAATAGACCCTTTTTCTATTTCAAATATACGTGCCTCCACTCCTATTTCTCGAAATATTTTTTTAACGCGCTCATAGTCTGTATCAGTAATAAATATTTGACCGAATGCATCCTCACTTACCATGGCCAATATTTTTTTTATTCTCGCTTCATCAAGCTTATCGAAAATATCGTCGAGTAATAAAAGAGGTTTATATCCTTTCTTTTGTTGCAAGTATCTATAGTGAGCTAATTTCAATGCAATTAAATACGATTTTTGCTGTCCTTGAGAACCAAATTTTTTAAGCGGGTGTTCCCCCAATTTAAATTCCAAATCGTCCTTGTGAGTACCGTAATTACTACGTTGTGTGATAATATCCTTACGGGTATTTTTAGTTAATAAGTCGATAATCGAATGCTCATTTAATTGCGATTCATACGAAATACTTACTTCTTCCATTCCTGATGAAATACTTTGATATAAGCTATTAAACAAAGGAATAAATTCATCGATAAACTGTTTCCTTTTCGCGTAAATTTTTTCTGCATACTCTGCTAATTGCAAATTAAAGACTTCTAAAACTCCTTCATCATACTGAGGATTTTCGGCCATCTTTTTTAGTAAAGCATTTCTATTTTGAAGAACTTTATTGTAATAAATTAAATCATCTAAATAATGATTATCCACTTGAGAAATGGCACCATCAATAAATCGTCTACGTTCCTCACTTCCATCCAAAATTAATTGATGGTCGGAAGGAGAAATCATTACCAAGGGATAAATTCCGATATGATCTGCTAATCGTTGATATTCTTTTTGGTTTCTCTTGAATTGTTTTTTGTGATTTTTTTTAAACCCGCAGTAAACATTCTGTTTTTCATCTTCAACTTCAAAATCTCCTTGGATAACAAAAAATGGCTCTTCGTGGAAAATCGACTGCGAATCGATGGGGTTAAAGAAGCTTTTGCAAAGACATAAATAGTGAATTGCGTCCAGCACATTAGTTTTTCCAGCACCGTTATGTCCTGTAAAACAGTTCACTCCAGACGAAAATTGGAAATTTGCTTCGCGATAATTCTTAAAATTGATGAAGGATAATTCTGAAAGATGCATTTTGAGCCTCAAATATACCTAAATCAACTAAATTTAATAGAATTTTAGTGCTTACTTGTATGTATGGCTGAAAAATGTATTTTTGCAAACCTTAGGATTAATTAAAGACATGTCAGTAGAACAGGAAAACAACTCAATTGGAGAACAATTTTCAAAAGCGGAAAGCTTTGTAATTGAAAATAAGAAGAGCTTATTTGTTATTAGCGGTACAATTATCGCCTTAATTTTATTATACGTAGGATACCAAATGCTAATAATTGGCCCACGCGAAAAAGAAGCAGCAGGACAAATGTTCATGGCTGAGAAGTATTTCGAACAAGATTCCTTAGACAAAGCAATTAATGGCGATGGGAACTTTTTGGGTTTTGTGGCTATTGCTGATGAATACGGAAGTACAAAAGCAGGCTCTATGGCTCATTACTACTTAGGTTTTGCCTATTTACGTAAAGGTCAATATGAAGAAGCTATTGAGTCATTAGAAGATTTCTCGAATAACGATGAGGTTTTGATGGCATTATCTTATAGCGGAATTGCTGATGCTTATTTAGAGCTAAACAAGTTAGACGATGCTGCTACCTATTACAAAAAAGCAGTAGCAAAAAGTAAAGATCAATTCTCTACACCAATATTTTTAATGAAATTAGCTATGACATACGAATTGGCTAACGACAACAAAAAAGCAGTAGAAACGTACGAAAAAATAAAAACAGACTATTCTGAATCTTCTGAAGCAAAAGAAGTAGACAAATACATTGCAAGAGCATCTGCAAAGAATTAATACGTATACATAAGATTTATATAACCATCGGCTAATTTCCGATGGTTATTTTTTTTATATTTACCCTATGTCATCAGCAAACAAAAACTTATCGGATTTTAGCCATATGCAAGTTCCAAATGCAAAACCCTATACTTTTGGCATAGTGGTAGCAGAATGGAATTCAGAGATCACAGGAGCTTTATTGCAAGGAGCTATTGAAGGTTTACAAAAATACGGTGCAGAAGAGAGTAAAATCGACGTTTTCCCGGTTCCTGGTAGCTTTGAACTAAGTGCTGGAGCATTATTATTGGCAGAATCTGGTAAATACGATGCAGTAATTACGCTTGGTTGCGTAATACAAGGAGAAACCAGGCATTTCGACTTTATATGCAATGCGGTAGCAAACGGCGTAACGGAGGTTAGCCTCAAAACGGGTATTCCAACCATATTTGGGGTACTTACCACCGACAATATAGAACAAGCAAAAGATAGAGCAGGTGGAAAACATGGCAATAAAGGGGAAGAAGCTGCCGTTACAGCTATAAAAATGGCAGAATTGAAGTCACTTTTTTAATTCAATAGAAATAAATACCTTTGTATAAAATATTCTTACAATGAAAAAATTAATCGCAGCAGTTATACTTGTTAGTTTTGTTGTTATCGGACTAAGTTCTTGTTCAGGAAGAATGGGTTGCCCAGCAATGTCTGATAGCTATAAATACTCTGGTCGCTCTAGAGGTGTTTGGAGATAATTTATGAATTGGATTCCTTTGGACTCTGAGGATCAAATTCACCTATTAAAATCTCAGAACAAACCATCTATTATATTCAAACATAGTACCCGTTGCCATATTAGTAATATGGCCCTTAAATTCTTTGAAAAAGAATGGGATGATTCTAAAGATGTAAACTTATACTTTTTAGATATTATAGCCCATCGATCTATATCAAGCAAAGTGGCCGAAACATTTCAAGTTCACCACGAATCGCCTCAAGTAATTTTAGTAAAAAATGGCGACTGCATTTTGGATGCTTCTCACCAAGATATTTCTGCAAAAGAACTCGAAGAAGTGCTTTCTACCAATTAAATTTCCAAGTTTGTATTAAATCTGGATGCAAACTCAGTGCAACTGGGCAAGTTTTAGAGGTGTGCTCTATAATTTTGCGTTCTTTTTCATTTAAATTACTCCCCTCTGGAAACGTAAGCTCTACTTGAATTTCACCAACCCTTCTAGGGTCTGACTTCATAATTTTTGTAATTTCTAACTTAGTTCCACGCAACCTTTCTTCAAACCCTTGCGTACGAGCTGCAATGCCAACAATAGTGATCATACAACTCCCTAGTGAAGCAGCCAATAAATCGGTGGGAGAAAACGACTCTGCCTTTCCTTGGTTATCAATAGGTGCGTCGGTAATTAATTTAGTGCCAGAATAAACGTGCGTTGCTTCCGTTCTAAGTTCGTCGGTGTAGTAAGTTATAATAGTGCTCATGGTTTAAGAATGTGTTAATGGGATAATATGTTAATGTGTTAATGGAGTAAGTAATGCTAATATGATTATTTTTTTTCGAATCTTCAGAATTTCTGAACTTCTGAATTTCTGAACTTCGAATGAGATTTTCGAAGAAAATTTCTTAATATTGAATATGTACTTGGTGAAAAACAACTATTTATTTTTTTTATTTCTATTGATGATGCTTGGGGGTGAGTTACATGCCCAGGTTCAGCCTTCAATGGAAGGGGGAAATAAACCGGATGAAGAAATTAGATTTGTTTACAAACGTGAATTTTCGGGTGGTGGAACCATTAGTAATAGAGGATTTAGTGGAATTTTAAGATATGCAGTCATCCCTCAAAATTTTTATAAAATTCTTTTTGAGACAGAATTAGCAAATATTAAACATCCGAAAGAATACAAAATTTCAAACCCTTATTTCAATAATTCTAAACTTTATGTTTACGGCAAACAAAATTCTTTCTTTTGTTTAAGAACGGGGCTCGGTACCAATTTATTAATCTATGATAGAGCACCAAAAGATGGTGTTGAAATTAGTTCGACCTTTATGACGGGTGTTTCGTGGGGAATACTTAAACCCATTTATTTAGAAATTATAAAAGACAGTGGTAATCCATTTGACCCAGACTTGGTGTCGGAAAAGTTCGATAAAAATTTACACAACGAATCGAACATTTTAGGCTATTCTGGGTTTGGTAAAGGATTAGATGAGTTATCCTATAAAGTAGGGTTTTATGGGAAAGCGGGTTTGAATTTCGATTGGAGTAAGAAGGATGATAAAATTTTAAATTTAGAAGTGGGTGCTATTGTCGATCATTTTTTAAGTCCTGTTCCTATTATGGCAGAATTTAATAATTTGAAAAATAAATCAACCTTTATCTCTCTCTACGCTACATTTACATTCGGTAAAAAATATTAGTTTTGCAAGATGATTGATTTACCAATTATATCTGAAGAAAAAAAAGAACGTAAACCAGAGTGGCTGCGTGTGAAATTGCCTGTAGGCAAAGAGTATGCGCATGTTCGCAGTTTGGTCGACAAGCATAAATTACATACCATTTGCGAAAGTGGAAATTGCCCAAACATGGGCGAATGTTGGGGTGCAGGTACTGCAACCTTTATGATATTAGGAAATATTTGTACACGATCTTGTTCTTTTTGTGCAGTAGCTACCGGCAGACCATTAGCAGTAGATTTACAGGAACCAGAAAGAGTTGCAACCTCAGTACAATTAATGAATGTTAAACATTGCGTAATTACTTCTGTAGATAGAGACGATTTAAAAGATGGAGGTTCTATTATTTGGGCGGAAACAATTCGTGCCATTAGAGAAAAATCTCCTGAAACAACTTTAGAAACTCTCCTACCCGATTTTAAAGGCGATTGGGATAATTTAGCAAGAGTGTTAGAAGAAGCGCCAGAAGTTGTATCTCATAATCTAGAAACGGTTAGACGCTTAACGAAAGAAGTTCGAATTCAAGCAAAATACGACAGAAGCTTAGAGTGTTTAAAACATATTTCGGCAGCAGGTTTAAGAACAAAGTCGGGCATTATGCTGGGTCTGGGAGAAACAGAAGAAGAAGTATTTGAATCGATGGGAGATTTACTAAACAACGGGGTTCACATTCTTACGTTAGGTCAATATTTACAACCAACCAGAAAACATCACCAAGTAATTGAATATATTCACCCCGATCAATTTGCTAAGTACAAAGAAATTGGCATGCAAATGGGATTTAGAGTAGTAGAGAGTGGACCAATGGTTCGTTCATCTTACCATGCAGAAAAACATTTATTCGAATTTTAACACTTTACTTTGACACCCAGAACTAGTAACAAAATTTCGGAAGAAGAATTGGTATATCTCTTAAAAATAAGAGATGCTGCTGGTTTGGAATATTTATACGACAATTACTCGAAGGCCTTGTACAACATCATTTTTCAGGTAGTACAGAGCGAAGAGTACGCAGAAGATGTATTGCAAGAAACCTATATTAAAGTATGGAATTCTTTCGACATGTTTGATGCTGCAAAGGGTCGATTGTATACATGGTTGAGCAATATTGCTCGTAATTTGGCTATTGATAAAATACGTTCGAAAGAATTTAGGAATCAAGCACAAAACCAAGACATTGAAAATCACGTAAGTGGTATAGATGTTCGAATGAGCAACAAGTTAAATCCAGATAATATCGGGATAAAGGATTTAGTACAAAAATTAAGACCCGAGTACAAAGAATTAATAGAGCTTATCTATTTCAATGGCTTTACACACGCCGAAGTTGCAGAACAATTAAATATGCCGCTTGGTACTGTAAAAACAAGAATTAGGTCGGCAATAATTGAATTAAGAAAATACTTTAACTAAGTGGATATACAAGCATACATAGCGTCTGGAGTTTTGGAACTTTATGTTTCTGGTGCGTTAACGGAACAGGAAATGCACGAGGTAGAACATAATGCTCAGCTATATCCTGAAGTAAAACAGGAACTAGACGAAATTGAAGCAAGTTTTTTCAACTTAGCGAACGAAATGCATACAGGACCAAGAGCATCCTTAAAAGATGAACTCTTGAAAAATGTAAAACTTCAAAGTGTAGGAAAAAAAATACTCCCGAAAGAAGAAAAGAAAACTGCTACTCCAGAAATAGAGATACCAACACTAGATTCGAAAAAAGAAGAAGCGAAAATAGTTTCTATTGCACAACCTAGTAAAGGTAATTACCGTATGGCATTTGCAGCATCCATCGCTTTGCTCATTGCAAGTTTAGCAGGCTTAGGAATTACTTGGAATAATTGGTCGCAAGCCAAAGAGGAATTAGCCAATATGAAAGTTCGATTAGAAGAATCGACCACACAATATGCTTCTTTAAATACTACTTACAAAGAAGAACAAAAAATAATGGAGAGCTTACGCAGTCCGATGGTAATGAAATTAAAACTAGCTGGGCAAGCCATCTCACCAACCTCAGAAGCAATGGTACATTGGGATAAAGCCAGTAAAAAAGTAATGGTAGACCCTATGAATTTACCAATGACAGACGACCTACACGATTACCAAGTTTGGGCAATTGTAAATGGCAAACCTGTAGACCTCGGCGTATTCAGCCCAGGCAACAACGACATGAACATGTACGAAATGAAATCGGTAGATGCCCCTCAGGCCTTCGCCATAACACTCGAACGCAAAGGTGGTAGCGAAACCCCTACGATGGAAGAGATGTATGTGATGGGTAAAATCTAGGTCGTGTGCTCGTGTGCTCATTAGATTAAGAGTCGAACTTAGTACCATCCCACTCTACTCCTTCTGGAAATAATTGCGACTTTCTTTTTTTCATTTCATCGGCAATCAGTGCGCTATTTCCGCCTTGTTCTTCTAGTTTCGAAATAATATTGAGATAACTTTTTTCATCTCTATTCTGACTAAGTTTGAAAACGTTTTCCATTTTCTCTACTTTAATTTCAAATCCAACTATTGCAGGCATCATTTTATTTAAAAATTCGGCAGGGAGATTATCATAGAACGTAAGCGATTGAGCGTTTCCTTTTTCAAATTTCAATGTTAACTTTCTCATAAACTGAATCAGCTCTTCATTAGTCATAAAATTTACTTTGCCTGCAATATGTACACTCATGTAATTCCAAGTGGAGCCAATTTGTGGATTGCTATACCAAGAAGCACTCACATAAGAACTAGGACCTGTAAATACCAGCAAGGCGTTGGGGTTATCTACAAAGGCTTTATGATGATCTGTATTTCGCATAATGTGGCCTTGTAAAAAAAGCTCACCATTTCTTTCTTCCAGTAAAACAGGGACCTGAGTAGCCACTTGTGCACCCGATAAAAAACTACCAGTTAAAAAAGCAAAAGGATTTTCTTCCATGAAATCCAAAATGGTTTGCTTTTCTTTTTCTTTGAAATAGGAGAAATTATACATATTATTTTTTTTCTAAAAATTGCATAGCACAATGTGAAACAACAGGAACGTTTGTACTCCAAGCATCATAAACCTCCATTGCCCATTTAGTAATTAATTCCACACATTCTTCCGGAGATTCTACCCTACTTATATCCTTCATTGTTAGTGAACCTCTTTCTAATGGTTTAGGAACAATAAGAAATTCCTCTGGATGTATTAATTTATATTCGTTTAAATAATCACTTAGTAAAGGTGATTTAGAATAATCCCAATTTTGATTTTTTTGAAGTATTAAATTCAACCGAATTAAATGAAAATGATTGCTCCAGCGACCATGTATTTCTGGGTGTTGTAAAGCATGAGCATCAACACTTAAAAATCTTGCTTGATGATATTTCGAATTATTAAACTCTAAAATTTCTAAGCCATTGTTATAATTTTCCATGCATTCAAAAATGCCTCGATGATAGCTTGCTCCACAAAACTGACAACTCCCTTCGTTTAAAAGATTAACATTATTCTTTTTCGCTCGGTCTAAAAAATCTTGCATTTCTAGTTCAATGTTTCTTGCCTATTTATTCTAGAAGACTATTAATTTCAAATTGTATAAATTATTCAAACTGTCCAAATTGTTCAAATTAACTAATTGTCTAAATTATTAAACCCAAAATTAATCGCTTCCTTCAACACTTCCACATTAATATCTTTTAACCCTTTAAACTTTATGCAATACCCAGTAACGCTTGCTTTGCCTAGTTTAGTGCCAAAGGTATTCGCTAAATATTTTTTATCATCAATACCCATTATATATACGGAAATTCCAGTAGTATTTGCACTCAACCCAATTTGATAAAATTCTTTTGATTTCCCATCAGCGTATTTTATGGTATAAGATCCATAACCAATATTCGGATTCGATACCACTTTACCCTCACTGTTTTTACCATCCAGAAACCACAACTTGCATTTGGGTTTTATTTCCAAAACTAAGCGATGTAAAGCTTGCATATCGCTTCTTTTTAATTCGGGTTGACTAATAATATAGTCGTTGATTTGTGCTAGGGTGTTCATATCAATTATAAATGAAATCTAATATCCATCATTCCATGAAGTATCCGTATAACTTCTATTTCTTTTTTTGAAATAATTTTATAGAAAACAATATGTTCGCCAATTTTGAAGCCTAATAAATTTTCTTCAACAATTTCATACGGCTTACCCTTTGTTGGATTAGAGGCTAAATCTTTACATGCATCTATTAATAACAAATAATAAATTTCTGCTTGATGCTCAGACCAGTTTGTAATTGTATAATCCCAAATATTATTCAAATCATCAACGGCCTTATTGGTTAGAAAATATTTGGGCATTATTTCTTTTTAGCTTTTAGAATTTTCAGATGTTTATTAGGATCAAAATCCTTTGCGCGACCACTTTCTATTCCTTCCTTAATAGAATTTCTTAATTCAATTACTCTATTCTCTTCTTCCTCTAACAATCGTAAACCTGCGCGTACTACTTCACTAGCATTATTAAAACGACCCGTAGAAACGGTTGACTCAACAAAACTTTCGAAGTGATTACCTAACGAAATTGATGTGTTCTTTCCCATGATTTTTAATTATTACAATTAAAGTTACCAATTTTTGGTAACATCCCAAAAAACATGCTGAAAATTGTGAATTAAGCAATTAAAATCATTTTTTGTACTCCCTAAAATGTAGCAATACAAATCGATTCCAACCTTTTTGGGTTTTGGATTCTACAGCCCAATTAAAACCATCTTTTTCATCTGGCCAAAACATTTGCCTGGCAATACCTGCTGGCATTATGGATTCGAAACCAAATGCCGATTCATGAACATCGCTTACATCCGTTAGTTTTCCAACTGAATTTTTCCCATCCGAAGTGAAGGACCAAGAAGTAATAATTTTAGAAGAATCTAATCCAATTATTGTATGATCTTCGTAATTTTTATCGCCTAAAAACCAAGTCACATCTGCCATGATGTAGTTTTTCCCGAGGCTGTAGGCAAATGTTCTAATAACTTGAGGTTTCATTCTTTCCTTGCTGCCTTCGTTACAAATCCAGCTGCCGATGAGTGGCTCAAATACACCAAGTTTACCTCTACCTTTTTTCCAATTTATCATAAGGATAGATTTAAAATTTCAATCATTGGTTAAAATTTGGTTTTCTATTTGATTTGCCAATTCAACATTAGGAATATTATTTAATTGCGATACCAAAAACTTATTCTTTGGCAATTCAACTTCATCAATAATTTTGAGATACTCCTCAATAGCAGTTTCGTCGATTGTAATTTTACCAGATCCTGCCCAGTGTCTATCCTCTCCGTTTTTCTTAATACCAGAGACCCAAAAATCCTCATTACTTTGAATATCAAAATAATTACTACTTATTCCCCTACCCTTACTTAGAATTCTACCATTGAAATAAACTGTTTTTCTAGTTCTATTAAAAAAACCATAGCCAATCCACGCGGGACCTTTATGGTTCGAATCGTCGATCAGTTCTACATATATTATTTCTGGTTTCATAAAAAATATTCTTAAAAATTTAAATATATTTATTTTAATTAAATCAACTACTATTAAATATTCTAGAATTGGTAAAAGGAGAATTAAATCATGAAAACGATTAAAGCTATAAAAACTAAAGCTGATTATAAATCTGCCTTAGCAAGAATTGAGGAATTAGTATCCCTTAATCCTAAAAAAGGATCGGCTGCTTATAACGAGCTTGATGTTATTGGCACATTGGTATCTACCTATGAGGGTATTCATTTCCAGATTGAAGCACCAAGTTCTATTGTTGCTCCTAGTCACTAATTCTCATAAAAAAAACCAATGCAAGAGATTAATCTTACATTGGTTCTTCTCAAGAAAATAATACTAATTACTGTTTTATAAGTTTTACACTATAGGTGCTGTTGTTAACAGTTAATCTAATAATATAAACACCATTTGGTTGATTTGACAGATCAACTTGTTTTGAAGTAGTATTAATTAATTCGTCTTCGAAAACTTTCTCGCCTAACAAATTATAGACTGAAATTTTAGTAAACTCTTCATTTCCTTCTAAGTTGAAAATTCCATTTTCTGATGGATTTGGGAATAAATTCCATTGGAAATTATTTGCACTAGTTTGGCTATGTATACTTAATAAAATCGGACAAACATCATTCGCTGGAGAGAGCTCATTGCGTTGAGTAAATGTAGCGTCGCCCAATTGTCCACTAGTATTTCTGCCACATCCCCAAAATGTTCCATTGGTTTTATATAAAAGTGAAAAGTTTGTTCCATTAGCCATTCCAGCAACATCAGCAACTCCATTCATTTGTACAGGTAATGATCGATCGGTTACAGTATTATCTCCTAAGTTACCATAGGTATTTCTACCCCATGCCCAAGCAGTACCATCTGTTTTAACTGCCGTACAATGAAAAGCTCCAGCAGCAACAATTGCAGGTAATGCTACTATAAGTCCACTTACTTGCACAGGAGTATTTCTATCGGTAGTAGTTCCATCACCAAGTTGTCCATACAAGTTCTGTCCCCAAGTCCAAACGCTGCCATCATCTTTAACTGCTAAAGAAAAAAATCTACCAGCAGCAATTGCTACTACGTTGGTTAGGGTTAAAACTTGCGTAGGGCTTTTTACATCTGTACCAATAGAACCATTTCCAATTTGTCCATACAAATTATCTCCCCAACACCAAACTGTACCATCGTTTTTTAGTGCAATGTTATGGTATGTACCGGCAGCGATATGAGTAATGTTTGATAATGAAGGTACCTGACCCGCAATTATTTTATCGGTAGTACTACCATCGCCTAATTGCCCATCTAAATTCCAACCCCAAGCCCAAACGGTACCATCATCTTTTAATGCTAGGGAGTGCCAGCCTCCAGCCGAAATAGCAATGATATTACTAAGCAATAAAGATTGAACTGGAGTGCTCGTATTGGTAGTACTTGCATTACCTAAACCACCATACAAATTACTTCCCCATGCCCACACGGTGCCATCATTTTTTAATGCCATTGAATGAGCTTCCAACTGGTCGCCACCTGCAGATACTGCAACTACATTCGTTAAGCCTGTTAATACTGGAACATTACTATCGGTATTCGACCCATTGCCTAATTGGCCTGTTGCATTTTCTCCAAATGCCTTAGCTGTTTTGTCATTACAAACAACTACCGAATGCCAGCCACCTGCTGCTATTTTCTGTGCATTTGTAATGGCGCTATTTCCAAAATAAAACAGGAATAAGCTGACAATTATTTTTATATTTTTCATTTTTATAAATTCTAAAATTGTTATTAAAATTTTACTCTAAGAGAGGTTATTAAATTTCTCCCTGGGGCATTAATACCAGAAGAATACGGGCGATATAAAACATTGGTAATATTTTCTATACCGGCAGTAATAGCAACAAATGGATTTGGGAAATAAGCCACCTTAAAATTTAGTGTTTGCCAAGCTAATACAAATGCTTTTCCATTTTCATCGCGAGCATAAGACGCATTAGTCCTTTCTGTTAAAGCCAAGTCTTTGAAATCCATTTTTGCATTATATACTACATAAAAATCTGCCTTAAACTTATTTCTATATTCATATGTAAAATGGGTACTTCCGAAGGTTGGTGCTGCGTGTCGCAATGGATAATACACTAACGAATCTGGAGTTTGTTCTTTACCATTTTGATAAGAGATATTACTTCTTAATCCGAATCCTTTATAAAAGAATTCTAATCCAGCTTGTATACCGTAAACATCTATTTCGGTTACATTTTGTATAGCTTGAATTCTACTTTTATTTCCTAAGAAACGTATAGTAGTATCGCCATTTAGCGTGAAATCCTTTCTTACCATGGCATCGGTTAACCAAGTATAATACACCGTAGCATCGAGTGTTAAGAAATTACCGAATGATTTTACAGTACCTAATTCCAAATTGAAAACCTTCTCTGGTTTTAAATCAGAATTTGGCACCACAAGATAACCCGGAACAGATTCGAACACTTTACCCATATCATCTATATTTGGTGCTCTAAAACCATTGGAAGCGTTTACATAAATCTGCCATTTTTCTGATGGTGTAAATACAAAACCTAAACTTCCTATGATAGATCCAGAACTCATCCGTGTGCTATTAAATGGAAACGGGAAAAAGGTTGTATCGAAATCTGCTTTAATAAGAAAATGATTATATCGCAATCCTCCTGTAAACAACCATTTTGTATTCAATTTGTAATTTGCAGTAACATACACGCCATCAGACTGCCAAGTAGAACCATCTGGATAACGAGTAACTGTAGAATCAACTTGTTTAGTAACTACATGAGTTAATGATGCAGTAGAATTTACAGTGTTGTGTACAAATTCATACCCGTATAATAAATTTAGCTTATTGGTAATTTTCTTTTCAAAATCTAAATTAACCGAATATGCATCTACGTTTTCCTTTTGTTCTCTCAACTCGCGATACATAAATTCTCTATCGAAACGACTTTCTTCAAAAAACTGATACGCTGCTGTTAGGTTTAAATTATCAAACATCAAATTAGATCTAGAATATGACAAACCGAAACGTTGCATTTGCCATTTTTGTGGACCGTAATACCATTCTGCCCAACGAAGTTTTTCTTTATAAGGCCCATCCGTTCGCATTACATAAAGTCTATCATACCTATTAAATTTAGATGTTTCAGACAAAATATAACTGTAATTTATTTCCAAAAAATTATATGGCTGATATCGTACTTTTTGCATAAAATTAATCTGACTATACTCTGAACCAACTTGTAAAGTAGAATCTGTATTTGGTACCATAAAATCTTTATTATCATACGAAATGACATAATTTTTACGATAGAAATATTCATCGCCACCATTTGAGCCAGAGCGTAAGTCGCCATAATCTGCATACGTAAAACTGGTAACAAACGCTAATTTTTTAAACCCTACATTAAAATCGAAATGTCCTGTTTTTTCTGTGTTTGCGGTGGAATAGCGAGTCATGGCATTACCAGTAACCAGGGCTTCTTTCCTTTCTTTTGAAGAGAATTTTGGTTTTAAAGTTTCGAAACTCATTACACCACCTATTGCATCGCTCCCATACATTACAGAACCGGGGCCAAATAAAATCTCTGTACTTTCCAATGCATTCGCATCTATAGAGATTACACTTTGCAGATTTCCTGAACGAAATATTGCGTTATTCATTCTTACTCCATCTACCACAAGTAAAACTCTATTGGTTGCCATACCTCTTAGCATTGGCGAACCACCCCCTAGCTGACTTTTCTGTATAAATGCATATCCACTGGTTCCTAATAAATCTGCGGCTGTTTGAGGGTTTTGAAAAGAAGCTTCCCTCATATTTATAGTTGCTATTCTGCTTGGCGTTTCTATCTTTTTTTGTTGCCAACGTTGTGCAGAAATAGAAACCTCTTGCAGGTTTGCAATTTTAGGTGTTAACCCCACTTTAAAATTCAATAATTCTAATTGCTTATAACTAAACTCAACTTTTTTATAACTTAAATGACTGATAATAATTTTTTCTGAATTATTAAACTTAGAAATATCAGCCTCCCCATTAACATTGGTAGTTGTTGTGAATGATGGAGATTCACTGGTAATACTTGCCATATACACTACTTGTTTTGTTTGCTGGTCGAATATTGTTAATGTTTGAGCATTCACAGTAAATACCATAGAAACAAACAAGCACAACGTAAAAATAATTTTCATTGTAATTTGCTTAAATAATAAAAAACGAGTTTAGTCCGCAACTATAATAATTATAGGCAGACACAGTAAGAATGTAGGATTAGAATATTTTGGGAGGAGGAACAGAGGGCGAGTTCTTAAAAGAAAGATAAGACTCTTCAAGATATTTATAAATGCTCTGTTTATCTATGCATAAAAGTTTATCATCGGTATTTTTTTCTGAAAAATACAATGATTTGAAAAAATTATTAATACGTTGATTTTCTTCTTCGTGCTGGGGATTATTTCCCAAAGCATAAGAAACTAGCGTTTGAAGTTGCTTATATAATTTGGTTTCTTCGAAATCCCACCAAACCCAATAAAATGTTGTATCGCCAATAGTCTTGGAATCTATAACATCATACATTTCATTTTTGTACTCAAATTCTTTAGCATGCTCCCATTCTAATTGGCTTTGTTTTTCTTCTTCGGTAAATTTCAATAAAACCAATTCACTTTTATCAATACTAGCAATTAATTTTCGTTTGAGTTCTCTTTTAACTTGCTTTTTATGAAAATGCAATACCATATAAGTTGTAGCCAGCGGTACAACAAAAGCTAAGATTAATACTATGGCAAAAAATTTACTTTTCAAAAGCTGGATTTGATTATTCAAGTATACTTAAAAAAAAGCAAATTTTATGCATTTAAAAGCACAAAAGCCAATAAAATATAGTGCTTAAACCTTAAAAAGCCATCAAAATAAAACCCCATTAAGAATACATTATAATTACAATTTCGCATAATGCAGTGCAATTACACCACAAGCAAAGGTCTTCGATTCAAGAAGTTTTAATTTGATTTTATCGTGTATGTTTTTAAATAAGGGTTTCCCTTGCCCAACTAAAATTGGATTAACGAATAACCAAAACTCATCTATTAAATTATAATCCAGCAAAGAATGAGAAGCGGCAGGGCTTCCAAAAATCAATATATCCTTACCTTCTTGGTCTTTTATTTTATGGATGTTCTCAGGAATATTATCGCTAATAACGGTGAGATTTTCGATCCCAACTCCGCTCATTGTTTTAGATAGTACCACTTTGGATACATTCTTATACCAAACGGCATGCTCCTTATCGTGCTTAGACGTCCCTGGCTTATCGGCAGCAGTAGGCCAATAGCTTTCCATCAATTCGTAGGTTACTCGTCCGTAAAGGGCTGTATCGGCTTTGTTAATAAACGTAGACACAAACTCAAAAAGTTCATCGTTAATGGTAATCCAATCCATTTCTCCATTTAATCCCGAGGCAAACCCATCGAGTGAAGTATGCATAAAAAAAATAAGATTTCTCATTTATTGGTTGCTTGAGTGTTTAATCTAATTTAGGATATTTTTTTTATTTCTTTAATTGATATTGAATCCATTTTTAATACGCTAGAAGTACGCATTCAGAAGGTTAGTAATTATTAAAAACGCTTACTGTGGAATTGCCTCCACCAAAATTTCTTTTCCCGCTTTGTCGTAGTATGTGCACGTCATTTTATCCATACAGATTTCCCATTTTTCAATCCCAACTGTCGAACACATTTTAATAAACGTTAGGAAGTCTGTTTTACCTTGTTGATGAGCGATTAACTCTGCTTTAAATTCTTCTGCTTTTGAAATGTCGGAAATTGCTAAGGGCTCATACTTCGCAGGCCCTTTTGCTGTATAATTATTTGCTCCATGATAGTCAATATGTCCATCGGTTACATAAGCTTCATAGTGTGTAACTCCTAATGCTTTAATTTCTCTGATGTAAGACGGAAAATCTGCCCCAGATTTAACTTTGCTATGAGCTGTTTTGATTTGTTCTACTGTAAACATTTTTTCTTGATGTTAAATTGTTAAACGATTTGTTGATTTACAATGCAAAGGTGCAAATACTAAAATCGCCTGAAATTGTCTGATTTCGCACTACTCCAAATATAGAAATTCTAATAATTACATGCTCATGAATTAAAATCTGTAGTAAGCAACGATCAACGAAAGAATGAAAGCAAAAGCAATCATTGGAAGCACTTTGAACTCCTGCTTTTTATAATGAATAACGAATGCCCCTACCATTACGACGCTAAAACAAACAGCAGTAATGGGTGTAAGTATTTGGAATATTCCTGTTAGTTGTGGGAGAATGATTCCGAAAACCCCAAGTACTTCTAAGAGCCCAAGTATTCTTATTGGCATAGCGGAACCATCAGGCGGTAATTGTTTCTTCTCAATCATCTTTTCTTTTGATGATGTTAATTTCATAATGGCTGGCATTGTAAACCATGCGGCAAGAATTGCTTGAGTTATCCAAATTATTGTGTTCATTTTTATTTGATTTTAAATTACGCAACAAAAATACTTACCTTTACTTACTAAAGTATATTACTATACTAATGTATAGCACTATACTCCAGTATAGTAAAACAACTTATGGAAAAGAAAACGCATCAAAATTGTACAGGAAAAATACAAGCGGTTCAAGATGCTTTGTATGTATTGAATGGAAAATGGAAGCTTCCGATTCTAATCTCACTAAGCTTTGGTAAAAAAAGATTTAAAGAGATCTCTAAAGAAACAAAGGGCATTACAGATAGAATGCTCTCTAAAGAATTAAAAGAGTTAGAAGCAAATCAACTTATAACACGAATGGTTTACGATACCTTTCCTCCTACTGTGGAATATGAATTAACAGCGCATGGAAAGACACTTCATGCCGTTATAGATGAATTGGCTACATGGGGTTTATTTCACAGAAAAAAGATTATTGATAAACAGAAGAAGTAATCCTGAAAAATTACGATGAGTGTTACTCCAACATCTGTGGCGATAGCGAAAACCCAATAGCTATAACTATTATGATTTTTGGAAAAAGAAAGAGGATTTTTTTATCGTTGAATGAAAGTTTCATTTATTGAAATTTATCATCTATTAATATACTACGGATAATCAGTAGTTAATGTTTGGGCTAGCTTTTAATTTCTTGTTCAATTATAAAGCCTATTAAGTAGAATGAAACAGATTGTGAATAATCAAAGAAATACTTAAGGGTTATAGTACTTTATTTTATTGGTCATTTGGGTGATTTCCTTAATAACTACATCAAATGAATCTGCAGTTGTTTTTAGTCTTTGAAAGATTTCTAGATTGTCTGGATGCTGGATATCTTCGAATCTGAATAAGTTATAAAGTCCTTGTATTTGAGCAACGGGAACTCTTACCTGATGCGATTGTAAAAAAGCAATATCATAAAGTGTTTTATTTTGCTCTTTCAATTCGTTGTATGCATAAACGTTTTCAATAGAAACGGAAGTAATGTCGGCCAGCGATTGTAACATGACCATTTCTTCTTCTGAGGGGGTATGTTTATTTGCCCAATAGTTCCCAATAGCACCAATTGGATCTATTGTGCGTATTGGGACCATGGCCAAGCTTTTCACGAAGGTGGGTCTATACGCTTCAATTGGCACCCGATCATCTGAATATATATCCTCTATGATAGCCCATTTCTTATTGATCATGGACCACCCGCTAATGCAAGCAGACATATGAAATCTTTGACCTTTCCATAAAGGCTCAATCGCATCCTCGTCAACATAAAAACACATGTTATTGTCTTTAAGTACAAAGGTTGCACCATCTGCACCAGTTAATTTTCGGGCAGCTTTACGAACTATGTCTGTGACCGTTTCGACATTCCTAGCCAACGATAATTCTTGTACCGTATTGACTAAAAGCTTTATTTTATCAATATCCATACGTATAACCTCATACTAATTTATTATTTTTTATTGAAAAAAAAAAAGTTAAAATCTAAATTTATCGTATTTAGTCGGTCGCAGAATGGGTGCTTCTATGGGCTTAGTGAGGGGTATTTTTTGTTTTTACTATATTTCCCTTTATCGTTGTTATTTTACTTGAGTCAATGTAAAAACATCAAAATCTGGGTTTTCTTTATCATCCTGGGTGGATTTTACAAAGTTAAATTTCGTTAATAATTTAGTTGAATCCCGATTCTCACGGTGGGTAAATGCTACTATTTTTTGAAACTTTAATGTCCGAAAAGCATAATCGATAACTTCTTGTATCGCCTCTTTCATTATTCCTTTTCCTTGAAAATTGGTGATTAGTTCATAGCCAATTTCGCAAGTATTTTTTTCATTTG
>CALRIM020000031.1:0-22916 GCA_943360385.1 Rhizobium sp. Q54
CAATACTAACATCTCAATACTTCAAACTACAATAATGTATGCAATAATAGATATCGAAACCACTGGCGGCAGTCCCGACTATAGTAAGATAACTGAGATTGCAATTATTTTACACGACGGCGTAAAGATTATAGAAGAATTTAGTACACTCATAAATCCAGAGTGTTTAATTCCTTACCAAATAACTCAAATTACTGGTATTACCAATGAAATGGTTCGAGACGCTCCTCCATTTTATGAGGTTGCAAAGAAAATAGTTGAATTAACAGAGGATGCTGTTTTTGTAGCTCATAATGTTAGCTTCGATTATAATTTTGTAAAAGCTGCATTTAAAGATTTAGGATATCCATATAATCGAAAAACACTTTGTACGGTAAGAATGAGTAGGGTTGCATTCCCTGGGTTACCATCTTATAGTTTGGGTAGATTATGTTCTAGTTTAGATATTCGAATAGAAAATAGGCATAGAGCTTTAGGTGATGCAAAAGCGACTGCCATTTTATTCGATAGAATTTTGCAAAGCAATAGTTCTATTATTGATGATATTAAAAATGCAGGAATTTCTATTCCCAAAAACTTACCTCCTCAATTAAAAGAGGATGCATTAAGCAAAATTCCAACTGGAATAACTGGAGTCTATTATTTTCATAATAGTAATGGTGATGTTATTTATGTTGGTAAAAGTAACGATATAAAAAAAAGAATACTTCAACATTTTGCTACACAAAAAACCAATAAATCGGCACGAATGATTCAGGACATTGCTCATATAAGTATAGAGAATACTGGCTCTGAGCTAATAGCCTTGTTATTAGAATCTGATGAGATTAAAAAAATAAAACCAATTTATAATACTTCCCAAAAACGAACAAGTGCAATTCCATTTTATGGCATCTACCATCGTTTAGATGACGATGGTTATATAAATTTATATGTAGATAGACTCCAAGATGGTTTAGAGGCGCTTGCAACAGTAGACTCAGGTATAGAAGCTCGAAAAATATTTGAACGCGTAGTAGAAAAATATAATTTGTGTTTATCTAAATGCGATCTTCATAATTTCAAAGGACCTTGTTTTAATTATCAGATTAAAAAGTGTAATGGGGCATGTTTATCAATAGAAAAACCAGATGCCTATAATGAACGTGTAGAGCAAGCCATCACTAGTTTTAGTTTTCAAACTAAAAGTTTTTTCTTAATTAGTAAAGGGAGAGTAGAAGGCGAGAAATCGATGGTTTGTATAGAACGTGGGCAGTATAAAGGCTTCGGATATTTCGATGCGAGTATTGGTTATCCTAGTGTCGAGGAATTAAGAGATAGTATTAGAAAATATAGTCATAATAGAGATATTCAAATGATACTTAGTAAATTCATGAAGAAATCGATAATACTAGCCTATTAATGTGTTAATATGTTAATGTGTTAATATGTTAATGTGTTAATGGGATAATATGTTAATAGAAGGTTTGATAATAATAAATAACTTAATAACAAGTAACTTAATAATAAATAACCTAATAAAGGATGAAAAAAGGAAGACTAGAAGCTTTTAGTGACGGTGTAATTGCCATCATCATAACCATTATGGTTTTAGAAATTAAAGTTCCGCATGGTTCATCGTTGAACGATTTGAAACCTTTAATTCCAATAGCATTGAGTTATTTGCTTAGCTTTATTTACATTGGAATTTATTGGAACAACCACCATCATTTAGTACAAACCGTAAGTATGGTTAATGGTAAAATATTGTGGGCAAATTTGCACCTATTATTTTGGTTGTCTTTAATTCCATTTGGTACCGCTTGGATGGGTGAAAATCATTTTACTTCAACACCATTAGCATTGTATGGATTTCTATTGTTAATGTGTGCGGTTGCTTATACTATACTTTCGTTTCAGATTTTAAAATCACACGGAAGAGATTCATTATTAGCGAAGGCAATTGGCAGCGATTGGAAAGGGAAATTATCTTTAGTTTTATATGTAATGGCCATTGCTTCTACGTTTTTAGTGGAATGGATGGCAGGAGTTATTTATATTATTGTTGCCTTAATTTGGTTGATACCAGATAAAAGAATAGAACAGATAATAATTAATGATTAACAATTAACAATTAACGATTAACATATTATCCCATTAACATATTAACATATTTTTTAAACTGTACTCAGAAATATGGAATTAAAAATTCTGCCTCCAACCACCCTCATTGGTTTAAAGCAAGAAATTTCTTTTGCTCAAAATACCACTTCTGTTTTATGGAAAAATTTTATGCCTCGCAGAAGAGAAATAGTGAATGCTATGGGTACCGATTTATATTCAGTTAGTATTTATCCTTTCGATTTCTTTTCTTCTTTTGATATAAATAAACCATTTGAAAAATGGGCCGCAATAGCTGTACCTTCTTTAGATGAAATTCCAAGTGGAATGGAGGTGTTAAGTTTAGTGGGAGGGCTTTATGTAACCTTTATTTATAAGGGTTTAGAAAAGGATTATGCACCTGTGTTTATGGAAATTCTTACAAAATGGTTGCCTGAAAATGGATACCAATTGGATAATAGACCTTTTTTTGAAATACTAGGAAACAAATACATACAAAATTCACCAGAATCTGAAGAGGAAATTTGGATCCCTGTTAAATCTATTTAAGGTTTTTTTAAGGTTCGATAATTAGTTTAGCAATACATCTGCAATTATTGAATTTTGAATCGAGTATTACTCTTTCTATTAATTTTAACCCCCTTTTTCAATACAAATTCAAACGCGAATTGTAGTGACTCTTTAACCCACAAGAACTTATCGAGTGTAGTGGTGAGTACCTATCGATTAAAATCGCCTCGTTTAACTTCTTATAATATTCAGTCTATTGAAATAGATAGCTTAAATGCATTCGCTTCTTATAATTTAACAGAATTGCTTGCCAAATCTCCTGGGGTAACAATGTTGAGTTCTGGAATAGGAATTTCTAAACCGGTTATTAGAGGGTTATATGGAAATCGTGTGTTAGTTTTATTATCAGGTTTGAAATTCGATAATCAACAATGGCAAGAAGAACACGGATTAGGATTGTCTTCATTTGGTATATCGAAAGTTGAATTAATAAAGGGTCCTATGGGAACCCTTTATGGGTCGGAAGCCTTAGGAGGTGTAATTAATTTAATTGATGAAGAAAAAGCACCTGAAAACTCAACTGTTACATCCTACGGACTAAGCTTTAATTCCAATACACTTGGTGGATTAATACAATATGGATATAAAAGGAATCTTAATAATAAATGGACGAATGTTAGAATTGGGATTGAGAACAATGCCGATTATACCGATGGAAATAATAGACGTGTACTCAATAGTAGGTATAACGGATATTATTTAAAATCTTCTTATGGTTTTGAACGTAAAAATTGGAAATCAACTCTTAATTTTTCGGGTTCTTTTAATAAATATGGATTTATTTTTTATGATGTTTACACCTTTGTTTTTCCAGATAATAGGTGGAGTAGAAGTTTAAACGTTAATCCTTCGCACAATGTTTCACTTGCAATTTTATCATCAGAAAATACACTGAAATTAAGGAGTAACTCATTCCTTAATGTAAATGTTGGTGTGCAATCTAATTTGAGAATGGAGAATGAAGGAGGTGGTGCTATTAGCTTAAATATGCATTTGTTAACCTATCAATCGCTAATAAAATATAGTTACAACATAAGTCAGCATTCTAAAATCGTTGCGTCTAATTTAAATAGTTTAGAGGTTAACAAAAACTATGGTGCACGCAAAATTGTACCGAATGCAAAAATGTTTGAAACAAATTTATCTTTTTACCTAGAGTCAATATTAAAATCGAAATTAATTTTGGAAAATGGACTAGGAGTAGGGATTAAAAATGTGAAGACTACTTTCACCCCAGAATTAAATGGTCCTGATAATTTAATTCACACATTTAATCAGCAATCGCCATACTTTAATATTTATTCTGGGTTTACATTTATTCCTAATGAAGAGTTTAATTTGAAAGGAAATATTGCTACAGGAGTAAGAGTTGCAAATTTGGCTGAATTATCTTCTAATGGTTTACATGAAGGAGTTTTCACCTTCGAAATTGGGAACCCTTCTATGAAAAATGAAGAACTGATTTCAGCAAATATTTATTTGAATTATAGTAAAAACGATTGGGAATTTGCAGTTAGTCCCTTTTATAATTATTTCTTCAATTATATTTATTTGGCACCAACGAATGAGGATTGGTTTGGTTTTCCTGTGTATAGATATTTACAGCAAAACGCTATTCAGTATGGGCTTGAAGCAAGTATAGAGAATGATGTAACTAAGAATTTCACCGCCAGAATTGATTTGTCGGCAATGAATAGTATTACAAATGATGGGAATTATACACCTTATATTCCTGCTACTAAAGTAAAGCCAACGCTATTGTATCAAATTCATTCTACCGCAAACTATTCTTATAATTTGTTTACTGATGTTGACTATAATTTTGCACAAAACAGGGTGGTTACTTATGAATTAAAAACGCCTGAATATGGTTTATGGAATGCTGGAATTTCAACAAAAAAGAAAATGAACAAAAGGTATTTAACCATGAGTATTGGAGTTAATAATATATTAAACAAAGCTTATTATGATCATCTATCTCGTTTTAAATATTTTGGATTACTTAATCCTGGAAGAAATTTAACACTATCAATAATTATAAAATAAAAAAACCATTATGAAAAAAATCATAAACCTATTATTAATTGCTGCATTTGCAGTATCTATTGTTTCTTGTGAAGACGATGAAGGGAAATTACCAAACATCAGTTTCAAAACTGGAACCAATTATAAAAGTGCCAACGATAGTTTAATTGCGGGGTCTGCATTTACTATTGGTATTTCTGCCTCTAAAACAGAAGATAAAGATGTGTTGAAGAAATTTAATATTACTAGATCTATAAATGGTGCAGTTGGCGTCACCATTTTCAGTAAAGACTTATCAGGTTCTGAAGGAGATAATTATGGATATGATTATACCGACACGATGAGTCATGTGGTTGGAGAAGTAAGTAAATATACCTTTACAGTTACCAATAGAGATGGTATAAGTAATAATGTTTCTTTATCTTTAAAGGTAAGATAAAAAAATAGGTAATGAATTTAGTTGTAGATACACAAATAAAGCTTGAGTTATTAGATACACATCATGCTCAGGCTTTATTTGAAATTGCTTCCGAAAATAGATCACATCTTGGTCAATGGCTCCCTTGGTTAGGGTATATGCAGGATGTTAATTTTATGCATAATTTTATAAGAAACTCAAAATTACGAATAGCCGAAAAACAAGAATTCTCTTTTGTTATTCTATTTAATGAAACACTTGTTGGAAGAATAGGAGTATATAAATTAGATCATTTCAATAAAATAGGAGAAATAGGGTACTGGCTTGCAGAAGAATATCAAGGCTATGGTATTACTACTAAAGCTTGTGAAGCGTTAATTAAGTATTGTTTTAATGAAATTTCTTTAAATAGAATTGAAATAAAATGCGCCACACAGAATAGTAAAAGTATGGGCATCCCCGAACGCCTTGGGTTTACATTAGAAGGCGTGCTGCGCTCCGCAGAAAATTTAAATGGCGAGTTTGTGGATTTGAATTTGTATTCTCTTATACGGTAGCGAGTATCAGGTATCGAGTATCGGGAAATTCTTTAATTATCTAATTTCCCGATACTCGATACCCGTTACCCGATACTCTCCGTGTCTTTCTAGCAGTCTTTTGCTAATTCGTCAGTACCACACCTACTATAACCGCCATATTTTCAGTAAAATAACTTGAAATTCGCATTGGTGCATACTTTGACGATATGTTGTAAATACATTAGATATGAACTTACAACAATATACCATCAAATCTCAAGAAGCCATTAATAAGGCAATTGAGATAACCATCGGACATGAACAAAATACCGTAGAGCCTGCGCATTTATTAAAAGCGTTGCTCGAAGTAGATGAACATGTTATTCCCTTTTTGTTAAAAAAATCGAATGCAAATGTTAACCGTATAAAAGAGGTTAACGAATCTATTATTAAATCGTTTCCGAAAGTTTCGGGAAGTGGTCCGTTTTTATCTACTGCAAGTAACAATGTATTCAATAAATCTCTTCAATTAATGAAAGAGTTTGGAGATGAATTTGTTTCTATCGAACATTTATTTTTAGCCTTAATACAAACCAACGACAAGGTTTCTACCATGTTAAAAGATGCAGGCTTAAATGATAAGGATGTAAAAATTGCGATTAAAGAATTACGTGGAAATGCTACTGTTACAGATGCTAATGCGGAGAATTCTTACCAAGCATTAAACAAGTATGCAAAGAATTTAAATCAGTTGGCAGAGCAAGGTAAACTAGATCCTGTAATTGGTAGAGACGAAGAAATTCGTAGGGTAATTCAAATTCTTTCTCGTAGAACTAAAAATAATCCGATTTTAATTGGAGAACCAGGTGTTGGTAAAACAGCTATTGCAGAAGGAATTGCTCATCGTATCGTAAAAGGTGATGTGCCTGAAAATTTAAAAACTAAAACGGTGTATTCTTTAGATATGGGTTCTCTTATTGCAGGTGCTAAGTATAAAGGAGAATTTGAAGAGCGTTTAAAAGCAGTTGTGAAAGAAGTAACACAAAGCGATGGTGATATTATTTTATTCATCGATGAGATTCATACCCTTGTAGGAGCAGGTGCTTCGGAAGGTGCAATGGATGCTGCAAATATTTTAAAACCAGCATTAGCACGTGGAGAACTAAGAGCAATTGGTGCCACGACTTTAAATGAATATCAAAAATATTTCGAAAAAGATAAAGCCTTAGAACGTCGTTTTCAAAAGGTAAATGTAGAGGAACCAGACACCGAAGATGCAATTTCAATTTTACGTGGATTAAAAGAAAGATATGAAACTCATCATAAAGTTCGTATTAGAGATGAAGCAATTATTGCATCCGTAGAATTATCTCAACGATATATTTCCGATCGTTTTTTACCCGATAAGGCTATTGATTTAATGGATGAAGCGGCTTCTAAATTGCGTTTAGAAATGGACTCTGTACCAGAAGCGTTGGATGAAATTGAACGTAAGATAATGCAACTCGAAATAGAACGTGAAGCAATTAAACGAGAAGGCGATAAAAAGAAATTAGATAGTTTGAATGAAGAGATTGCAAATTTAAGTGAGGAAAGAAATGAGTTTCGTGCGAAATGGAATTCAGAGAAAACGCTTGTAAATACTATACAAGAACAGCTAAATGCTATTGAGCAGTTTAAGCTAGAAGCAGATCAGGCAGAACGTAGTGGAGATTATGGAAAGGTAGCTGAAATTCGTTATGGTAGAATTAAAGAAGCTGAATTAAAGGTAGAAGGATTGAAAAAAGAATTGTCTGAAAATTCTTCAAGAATTATGAAAGAAGAAGTTACTGCCGAAGATATTGCGGCAGTAGTATCTCGTTGGACAGGCATCCCTCTTAATAAAATGATAGAAAGTGAACGTGAGAAATTAATTCACTTGGAGGAAGAACTTCATACCAGAGTAATTGGACAAGAAGAAGCCATTGAAGCAATAGCAGATGCGGTTCGTAGAAGTAGGGCTGGATTGCAAGATAAAAAACGCCCAATAGGATCGTTTATATTTCTTGGAACTACTGGTGTTGGTAAAACGGAGTTAGCAAAAGCATTGGCCGAATATTTATTCAACGACGATAATGCAATGACTCGTATTGATATGTCGGAATACCAAGAGAGACACGCCGTTTCTCGATTAATAGGTGCGCCTCCTGGATATGTGGGATATGATGAAGGTGGGCAATTAACAGAGGCAGTGCGCAGACGCCCTTATTCTGTTATACTCTTAGATGAAATAGAAAAAGCTCATCCCGATGTGTTTAATATTTTATTGCAAGTATTAGATGATGGTAGATTAACAGATAATAAAGGGAGAGTGGTAAACTTTAAGAATACAATTATCATTATGACTTCTAATATTGGAGCACATTTAATTCAAGAAGAGTTTGCGTTGCTTACTGATGATAATAGAGATGAATTAATCGCCAAAGCAAAAACTCAAGTATTCGATTTATTAAAACATACTATTCGCCCAGAGTTTTTGAATAGAATAGATGAGGTAATAATGTTTAATCCATTATCTAGAGAAGAAGTAAAAGAAATTGTGATCATGCAATTTAAAGGTATTCAGAAAAATGTTGCTGAAATGGGAATTGAATTAAGTGCAACTGATGAAGCAATTGATTGGTTATCGCAACTTGGATACGACCCACAATTTGGCGCTCGTCCTTTAAAGAGAGTGCTTCAGAAAAAAGTATTAAACGAACTTTCGAAGTATATTTTAGCAGGAAAAGTAAGTAAGGATTCAACAATTCTTTTGAAATGCAATGCAAATCATGAACTGTATTTCGAAAATTCTGATACAAAAGAAGCTGTTGTAGCCTAATTAAAGGCCATATTATATTACATATTGTTGAATTGGCAGGTATTTTTTATCTTGCTATTTCAACAATATGTTTTTATGAAAAAAATTATACTTTCTATTGCCATAATTTCACCCATAATAGCTTTCGCACAATCTCAAAACAGAATAATTTCTGAAGGTGTGAAAAATTCTGCAAAACAGATAGAATATAACAATAGAACAAATTTCCCTTCATTTATTAAATTTAATAAAAATGAAGCCCCAGCTGGTGTTGTGGATGTTTCAAATAATAATTGGGCAACTCAAATTTTTCCGTTAAGAAGCACCGATTATCTACAATATAAATCGGAACATTTCGATAATATTACTCATCAAACTATTTATAAATTTCAGCAAGTATTTAATAATATTCCGGTAGAGTTTGCTATGTTGAATGTTATTCAATCTAAAAATAAAATAGAATCAATTGCTGGAGATTTCACCGCAAATTTATCCGTAATAAATAATATATCGATAACAAAAAATCAGGCACTAACATTTGCAAAAAATGCAGTTCCTGCGGAGGTATATAAATGGGAGAGAAAAACAGAGGAAGCAAATTTAAAAGTAGCATTAAATAAACCAGATTTTTCTTACGATCCCAAAACCGATTTAGTTATTTTACCAGTAAATACTCTTAATGGAAAGGAATTTAGATATGCCTATAAGTTGGATATCTTTACTCATAAACCATTGTCGAGATATAATGTATATGTTGATGCACAAACAGGTGAAGTATTAAGAAAAATTTCTACCACCTGTTCTATAGATGTAAAGAGTATTGCGAACACTCGCTATATAGGTCAACAAACCATTCAATCGGATAGTATTGCTCCAAACTCTTTTTTCTTACGAGAAAATAATAGAAGAGGAAGAGGAATGCAAATTGAAACATTAAATAGTCAAACTTTTTTTGAGTCGGATGCTATTGATTTTACAAGTACAAGTAAAACATGGAGCATGGCAAATATAAAACGAGATGACGCAGCTCTTGATTGTCATTTTTCTGCAGAGAGTACTTATGATTATTATTACGATACATTGGGGTATAATTCTTATGATGGAACTGGTGGGAAGATGCTACAATTTGTGCATTATGATTTGAATTATTTCAATGCATTCTGGACAGGGTCATATTCATGTTATGGCGACGGAAGGGGAGAACCTTTAACAAACATAGATGTTGTTGCTCATGAACTCACACACGGTGTTACACAATATACAGCAGGCCTAGAGTATGAATCGGAATCTGGTGCATTGAATGAATCGTTCAGCGATATTTTTGGAACAGTTGTAGAATTTTACAAACTTGGATCCTTAGCTTCATGGAATATTGGTGTTCGTTCTTTTACACTTAGAGATATGTCTAACCCATTATTGTATAACAATCCAGATACTTATGGAGGAGTTGCTTGGACAAATACTGTTGGGTGTGTACCTGTAGATAATAATGATTATTGTGGTGTTCATAATAATTCTGGTGTGCAGAATTTTTGGTTTTATGTATTAACTGTAGGTGATACTGGTGTAAATGATTTGAAAAATCCTTATTCTGTTGTAGGTATTGGAATGGGTAAGGCAGCAAAAATTGCTTTTAAAAGTTTAAGAGATTATTTAACACCACAGTCTAATTTTGCAGATGCAAGAAATGGATCCATTCAGGCAGCCATTGATTTGTATGGAGAAAATTCTCAAGAAGTACAATCTGTTATGAATGCATGGTATGCTGTTGGTGTAGGTAAAAGGTATACTATTTTGCCAGATATAGAATTTAAATTAGAGCAAGTAATTTGTGCTCCAAACTCTAGTATTAAATTTTTGAATAATACTGGAAATGGATTAACGTATAAATGGGATTTTGGTGATGGTGGAACTTCTACTGCCGAAAGCCCAACACATACGTACGCAAGTATTGGAAATTATGATGTTCAATTAATTGCTACCAATGTTAATGGAAGTGATACATTAATGAAGCCTAATTTTGTAAAAGTATTTACCGATTCTCCTAAACCGAGTACTTGTGCTATAAACATGCTAACACCAATAGGTACAACGGGTATCTATAGAGTGGAGTTTGGTGGAATTGATAACTCTAGCGGGGGGCCTAAAGAGGAAGACCCATATATGGATTTTAATTGTTACAGGGGAACTATTGCACGATCTGCATACTACCCAATGAAAATTACAACATACCATACGAGCCCAGTATTTACTAGGGTTTACATCGATTGGAATAATAATGGCGCTTTTGATGTTCCAGAAGAATTAGTAATGTCTACTGACAATACTTTACAATACCATTACGATACGGTTTATGTTCCAAGTTCGGCTGTTCCTAATACTCCATTAAGAATGAGAGTTGTTTCTGCTAAGGCTACAAATAATACTCCAGATGTAGTTTGTAGTGGATTACGAAACGGACAAATAGAAGATTATTCTGTTGTTGTTACTACTGGTGCAGGTATTACTACTGAAAAAGAAATTGTATTTAATATTTACCCAAACCCTGCAGATAATTACCTGTTTATAGAATCGGATTATCAAGTTCATACTGTTCAATTAGTAGATTTAATGGGTAGGGTATTAATGGAGAGTAATTTCGAAAATTCTATTAGAATAGATTTGAATAATTATCCTTCTGGAATTTATTTAATAAAGTTAATTACCAATGGAAATGTTCAAACAAAGCGTGTTATAATTAATGGTTCGACAAAATAATTTAAATTTTGTTATTAGGTTATTATTTTATTTGGCTGAGCGACACGTCCACGTGGCGCAAGTAATAATTATTGATTAATTTAATAACCCAATAACCCAATAACCCAATAACAAATCACTATTGATTACAGAATTTTTAAAACAAGGATTTTTTCATATAGCAGATGTTCGAGCATTAGATCATCTGCTATTTTTATTGGTGCTTGGAGTAGTATATGATTTCAGCAATTGGAAATCTTTGCTTTGGGTGCTTACGGCATTTACCATTGCACATTCACTCAGTTTAGCCTTATCTATTTTAAATATTATTGATGTAAATTCTGGATGGGTGGAATTTTTAATTCCAGTTACTATTTTTATTACTTGTATTGAAAATATAATTTTTCCAAGTCATCATAAATATAGAGTGTATCTTGCCGGTATTTTTGGCTTAATCCATGGATTAGGCTTTTCTAGTTCCTTGAAAGAGTTATTTATGGGGATGGATGTAAATCTATTCCAAACGCTACTTCCATTTAACATAGGCATAGAAATAGCCCAAATTTTGCTAATTTCAATTTTGATAATATTGATACACTATTTTTATAAACTAAAATTAATTGCATCTTGTAATGTGATTAGATTGGTAAGTGCTTTTGTAGCTGTGCAAGCGATTGTTTGGGCAGTACAACGCTTTCCTATTTAAAATTAAGAAATGTTTGGGTTATTAGGTTATTGAGTTATTATGCTGCGCGGAACGTCCATGTGGCGCGAATACTATAACCCTTAAAACTCGACAACCAAATAACTCAATAACTCAATAACGAAGTAACATTAAAAGCATGAAAAAAATTATACTACCATTCGTATTCATACTAGGAACATTATTAGCCCATGCCCAAGGAACCTACAATACCAGTAAATTCCATCAACTAGAAGAATGGTGGCCAACTCCAAACGAATATAGAAATGGCGCGGGAGCTCCAGGACATTCGTATTGGCAACAACGTGCAGATTATGATATTTCTGTTTCATTAGATGAAGAGAAGCAAACTATTGCGGGTTCTGAGAAAATTACGTATTCTAATAATTCTCCAGATGCTTTAAGTTATTTGTGGCTTCAACTCGATCAGAATATTTATAAAAAAGGATCGATGACAGATTTAACTGGGACTAGAGATGATATTCAAAGCATGAGTTTTAGTGGGTATAATTTTATGTATAACGATTTTAACGGTGGGTTTGAAATTGAATATGTAAAGGATGGTAAAGGAACAGCATTAAAGTACACCATTGTAAATACCATGATGCGAGTGGATATTTCACAACCCTTAAAAAAAGGTGAACAATATGTTCTTCAAATTAAATGGAAATTCAAAATAAACAATACAAAAACAAATGGAGGTAGAGGAGGAGCAGAGTTTTTTGAGGAGGATAAAAATTGGATTGATATGATTGCTCAATGGTATCCACGTATGTGTGTATACAATGATGTACAGGGATGGAATCATAAGCAATTTTTAGGTTCAGGAGAATTTGCGACTTGTTTTGGCGATTATAAAGTTTCTATTACAGCTCCTGCAGATCATGTGGTTACAGCTACTGGAGTTTTGCAAAATCCAAATGAAGTTTTAAAACAAGAATGGAGAGATCGATTAGCAAAAGCAAAGACTGCTGATAAACCAGTACTAATTATTACTCAGCAAGAAGCAACAGAAAATGAAAAGTCGAGAGCCAAAGGAACCAAGACATGGAAATTTGAAGCGGAAAATGTACGTGATTTTGCGTGGGCATCGTCTCGTAAATTTATTTGGGATGCAATGAATGTTCGTGTAGGTAATAAAGATATAATGGCCATGTCTTTTTATCCGAAAGAAGGGAATCCATTGTGGGAGAAATATTCAACACATGCCATTGCACATACATTAAAAGTATATTCAAGATATACCGTTAATTATCCCTACCCAGTAGCGATTTCGGTTAATGGCCCGATTGGAGGAATGGAATATCCGATGATCTGTTTCAATGGACCTCGTCCGGAAAAAGACGGAACCTATTCTTCGAGAACTAAATACGGATTGATAACGGTTGTTATTCATGAAGTTGGACATAATTTCTTTCCAATGATTATTAATTCAGATGAACGTCAGTGGGCATGGATGGACGAAGGATTGAATACATTTTGCCAATATTTAGCAGAACAAGAATGGGAAGAAAAATATCCATCGGGTAGAGGAGAACCTAGAGATATTGTTTCTTATATGTCGGCAGATAAATCGGTAATAAACCCGATCATGACAAATTCGGAATCGATATTGCAACTCGGAAATAATGCTTACGGAAAACCAGCTACAGCACTAAATATTTTGCGTGAAACGGTAATGGGAAGAGAGCTTTTCGATAAAGCATTTAAAGTGTATGCCGAGCGTTGGGCTTTTAAACACCCAATGCCAGCCGACTTCTTCCGTACAATGGAAGATGCAAGTGGAGTAGACCTTGATTGGTTTTGGAGAGGTTGGTTTTACGGAACAGAACCTTGCGATATAGCATTGAAAAATGTTAAATACTTTACTGTAGATACTCAGAATCCAACGGTTGAAAAAACAACTAAAAAATCGAAACGCGAGGCAGAACCACTTTCTATTTCAGAACAAAGAAATAAAACAGATATAAAGCAATATTTGGTTGAGAAATATCCTGAACTTGTAGATTTTTATAATACTTACGAACCTTTAAATGTAACAGAAAACGATAAGGATAAATTTAAGAAGTACGATGAATCTTTAACCGAGGCAGAACGCAAACAAGTAAAAGACGGTAGAAATTATTACATTTTAGAGCTAGAAAATGTAGGAGGATTAGTAATGCCAGTAATAATTGAAATGCAATTTACAGATGGTACTAAAGAACTGATGCGCATACCAGCAGAAATTTGGAGAAAAAATAATGCAAAGGTTTCGAAGATGATTGTAACCACTAAAAAAGTAAAACAGTTTAGTATAGATCCGTTCCAAGAAACGGCAGATATTAATATGAGTAACAATTATTTTCCAGCAAAAGAAATCGAATCACAGTTTCAATTGTTTAAAGATCAACAACGAGCAAAGGATCCGAATCCAATGCAGTTGGAGAAGAGTGGGAAGTTGTAATTGGGGAATGTCTACATAGGTTAAATACATGATTAAGTAGAAAAGAATTAAATATTCTTTTCTACGATTATTTACCCAATAATAATATATTTGCCAAATTAAATTATTAAAAAATCACGTCGTATTATGAAAAAAATGTTAATTGGCGCTATGTGTTTAACCATGGCAAGTTTGTATTCATGTAAGAAAGATGAAGCAACTACACCAACCCCGACCCCAAGCGTAAACAACAATGTAAATATTGTTATTAAAGATGGTGAAATTGGAGCAGCAGATGGAAATGGTTCTTTTGCTGTAACACATTCAAATCATTCGTTTATAGACGAAAATGGTGATGTTACTTTTGATTTCGATTCGTACGTAGCATTTGGAGCATTTTACAATGCTATACCTGTTACTTCGTATGTAGATGGTGGAAATGTAATTTTAAATTCAACAGATACATTAACCAATACGATGGGCTTGTATTCTCTAAATTCAACAACAAACTTTATTTCCGGTGGAAATACATGGAAGGTTACAGGAAATTCTGCTAACAATGTTCCTGCATTTACCTATACAAGTGGAAGCACTTTTCCTTCTTTCAGTTTATGGGATACAAAAGGATCATATACTAAAGCTACAGGTGTTACTATTACTGTACCAACAAATTTCATCGCTACAGATACTGCAGTTTTCGTAATAGCATCGTATATAGATCAAACTAAAAAAGTAGTTAAAGTTGTATCACCTGGTATTAAAACATACACTTTTTCTGCAACAGAGTTGGCTTCAATTCCAACTGGAGAGATTACAATTCAACTTACGGCCCTTAAAACGTACGTTAATGTTACAAGTGGTAAAAAATATTATTTCTTTAATCAATACCAACGTACTGCAAATTCAATACTAAATTAATTGCTAATAAACGCAGCTAAAATAGAATAGCAAAAATTCCCTCAAACATTATGTATTGAGGGAATTTTTGTTTCTGTACTTTTTTATAAGAATAATCAACCTTGGTTTGTATTATAAATCTTTATAGTTATCTTGTATAATAATTTATAATTCACAATTTATAATTCACAATTCACAATTGAAAAAACTATTTTCCATTTTCCTTTTTTTATTTATTTCAACCTCGCTCTTCGCTGAATCCAATGTAATTGGTATTAATAAAAATACTAAACCTACAGATACAATTAAAGTAGATGATGAACCTGTTTTTTTAGCAGTAGAAACTCCTCCAGAATTCCCAGGCGGTGAAAATGCCTTGGTTGAATTTATTGCAAGGAATGTAAAATATCCACCTGAAGCAAGGGAAAACAGAATTGAAGGTAAGGTGTATGTTTCTTTTATTATTGAGAAAGACGGTTCTATTACCAATTTAAAGATTTTGAAAGGCGTTGGTGGAGGTTGCGATGATGAGGCTAAAAGGGTGGTAAGTCTTTTGCCAAATTTTATTCCCGGAAAACAGAATGGTAGAGTTGTTAGAGTTCAGTTTTTTGTTCCTATAAATTTTAAGTTATCTAGCAAACAATAATTCACAATTCACAACTCATAATTCATAACTCATAATTCACAATTGAAAAAACTATTTTCCATTTTCTTTTTTCTATTTATTTCCGCAAACACGTTTGCTCGGGTAGAGCATAATCCTGCGCACAAGTTCTTCACCTCCATCACTCAAATGGAATACAATGATAAAACACAAGCGTATGAAATTATTATGAATGTGTTTTGGGATGATTGGGAGAAAGCGCTTACCGAAATTTATCAAAAGCCAATTCGGATTGATCAGCCAGGTATTGAAAATTTTTCGATGGAATACTTGGAGAGTTGTTTTGTTGTAAAAGTAAAGGAAAAGAGATTAGGGTTTAAAATGATAGGAGTGGAGCAAGAAAAGGATATAATTAAAATTTATCTGGAAATCCCTTCAAAATTTATCTCTAAAGGATTAATGATAAAAAACGACTGCTTGATTCGCGAATGCGATGGTCAGGTGAATATCTTTAATTTTATACATCAAGCAGATCGAAAAACACTAATTTTTAAGTCGCTTAACCAATTTCAAGAATTAATCATCAATTAATCTTTCTTTGGCATATACCTTGAACATTATAGTATGATGCATGATTATGCCCATTTATAGGTGGTAGTTGTGACATTTTGACTAACAGAAGAAAACGATAAAAATGAGCATATTTGACCAGTTTAGCATTCAAAATCTAGAAAGCAGCTTTATAAACGACGATACTGAATTTTTCCCTTTACTGACATCCGAGGATGAAGAAGTGATGAATTCGGAAGAAACACCTGAAATATTGTCAATTTTACCTTTACGTAATACAGTACTTTTTCCTGGGGTTGTAATTCCTATTACAGTAGGTAGAGATAAGTCGATTCGATTGATAAAAGAAGCATACAAAGGCAATAAAATTATTGGGGTAGTTTCTCAAAAAGATGTTAATATTGAAGACCCAAGTTTCGACGATTTACAAAAAGTAGGTACCGTTGCGTACATCGTAAAGATGTTGCAAATGCCCGACGGAAATACGACCGTTATTATTCAAGGTAAAAAAAGATTCAACTTAGAAGAGCTTGTTCAAGAAGATCCATATATAAAAGCAAAAGTCACCAAATTTGAGGAAGCAAAATTGGTAATGGATACTGAGTTTGAAACAGTATTTGCAACATTGAAAGAAATGTCGATGCAAATTATTCAACTTTCACCTAACATTCCGTCTGAAGCTGGCTTCGCTATTAAAAATATTGAGAGCCCATCTTTCTTAATCAACTTTATTAGTTCTAATATGAACGCAGAGGTTGGTGATAAGCAAAAAATGTTAGAAAGTGGCGACCTTAAAGTTCGTGCACAAATGGTGTTGGAGCATCTTACCAAAGAGCTTCAAATGTTGGAGTTGAAAAATCAAATTCAATCGAAAGTAAGAGTAGATATAGACAAGCAACAACGCGAATATTTTTTACATCAACAATTAAAACAAATACAAGAGGAGCTTGGAGGAGATTCTCCAGATTTAGAAATCGAAAATCTTCGTCAACGTGGAACAGAAAAAAAATGGTCTAAAGAAGTTGCCGATACTTTTAATAAAGAGTTAGATAAACTTCAACGAATGAATCCTGCCGCTGCAGATTATTCGGTATTGATGAATTATGCTGAGCTTTTGTTAGAACTTCCTTGGAATGAATACACAAAAGATAATTTCGATTTGAAATTTGCGCAAGAAGTGTTAGACCAAGATCATTTCGGATTAGAAAAAGTAAAACAAAGAATTTTAGAATACTTGGCTGTGTTGAAATTAAAACACAACATGAAGGCTCCAATCCTTTGTTTAGTAGGCCCTCCGGGAGTTGGTAAAACTTCTTTAGGTAAATCTATTGCCAAATCTATTGGTAGAAAATATGTTCGTATAGCTTTAGGTGGTGTTAGAGATGAGGCAGATATTCGTGGTCACCGTAAAACATATATTGGTGCAATGCCGGGGCGTATTATTCAATCACTTAAAAAAGCACAATCTGCAAATCCTGTTTTTGTATTAGATGAAATAGATAAAATTGGAAATGATTTCCGAGGCGATCCTTCATCGGCATTATTAGAGGTATTAGACCCAGAACAAAACAATGCATTTGCAGATCATTATGTAGAATTAGATTTCGATCTATCGAACGTAATGTTTATAGCAACAGCCAATTCATTAAGTGGTATTCATCCGGCTTTAAGAGATCGTATGGAAATTATTGAAGTGAATGGATATACTATTGAAGAGAAAATTGAAATTGCAAAACAATATTTAGTCCCAAAACAACGTGAGCAACATGGTTTAAAACCAAGTCATATTGAGATTAAACCTGAGATCATAGAGAAAGTAGTGGAAGATTACACACGCGAATCTGGTGTACGTGGTTTAGAGAAAAAGATTGCTACTTTAATTAGAGGCATTGCTAAAAGTGTTGCTATTAAAGAGAAGTATCGTAAGATTTTAAACAAAGAAGATGTAGAGCGTATTTTAGGAGCACCAGAATACGATAAAGACATGTACCAAGGAAATGATGTAGCTGGTGTGGTTACAGGTTTAGCTTGGACACAAGTAGGTGGTGATATTTTATTTATTGAAACAAGTTTAAGTCCAGGTAAAGGAAAATTAACGTTAACAGGAAGCCTTGGAGATGTAATGAAAGAATCAGCAGTAATCGCGCTTGCTTATTTACGTGCACATGGAAATAAATTTGGTATCGACACCAAATTGTTTGATAAATGGGATGTGCATATTCACGTTCCTGCAGGAGCTACTCCTAAAGATGGGCCATCTGCAGGGGTTACCATGTTAACAGCCCTTACATCGGCCTTTACACAGCGCAAGGTGAAACCATTCCTAGCCATGACAGGTGAGATTACCTTAAGAGGTAAAGTGCTTCCTGTAGGCGGAATTAAAGAAAAAATATTAGCAGCTAAAAGAGCAGGCATTAAAGAAATAATTCTTTGCCATGTTAATAGAAAAGATATTTTAGAAATCAATCCGAAATATGTAAAGGATCTTAAGTTTCATTATGTAACAGAAATGAGCGAGGTGATAGAGTTGGCGTTGATGAAGATGAAAGTTCGAAATCCAATAGATTTCTCTTAATCGAATTATCGGACTATCGAACTTACGAATTATCGAAAAAAAGTTATTTTTTGAACATTCATTAGTTTGATAGTCTAAAAATTTGATTTGAAATCTACTTTTCTTTTGAGGATTTAATTAATATAGTCATTGTTCTTTGCAAATGATTTAAATAATCTTTGCATTCAGTTTTAATTTCAATTTTCGTTTTTTCTTCAATTAATTCAATCCAAAATCCGCATTCTTCCGCTTCCTTCATTGCAATGCTAAGCTTGTGAATATAATCCTTCCTGCTTTCTGCATGAAAGGACTCTCTAATATTGGCAGCTATGGATGTGCCACATCTTACCAATTGATCTGCAATTGATTTTTTAGAAATTTTTAATAACTCATCAGAAATATCAACAACTTCACAGGCTAATAAAAAGCTTTTATTTTTCAAAACTTCATTTTTCATAAAAAATATTATTTATGCAATTATGAAAAATAATACAGGAATATGCTATTCATCAATGAAGAAAGTATACGTAAGTTCGATAATTCGATAATCCGATAATTCGATAATTCGAATCAGCGAATCAGCGAATCAAAGCCACCCACCCTGTTTCTTCAAATCCATCGCCCTTTAGATAATAGATATAGGTTCCTGCGGAACAATAGCTACCGTTAAATTTCCCATCCCAAGAAAGTTCATCTCCTTTTTCATATTCGAAAACTTGCTGTCCCCATCGATTGAAAATTTTAAAGCTCTCCACAGCACAGGGTAGGTTGCCGAAATAAATTTTAAATTCATCATTTACACCATCACCGTTAGGGCTAAATACTTGTGGTATTCTTCTTTTGCTAATATCTATTTCAGGCATGCTAACATTTACAAGTCCTGAATCTATACATGGTGCTGATGGATTTACAAAAGTTTTGATTTGGTAATTCCCAGGATCTTCATAATGATAAGAAATACTTTTACCATAAAACACATCTCCATTCCCCATATCCCATACTACTTCATTGGTGTCGGCCACATCTAATTGTGTTGCGCTAAACATTCTACTACAACTATCGAAATTATAAATAAAATTACTTTCTACTGGGTTAACTACATACACCGTTACCGAATCCAAACTGGTGCAAGAACCATTCATTCCCATTACATAATAGGTGGTGGTAGAAATTGGATTTGCCAATGGATGAGAAGAAAATGGACTATCTAAACCAGTATTTGGCATCCAAATATATTCACCTCTTGGAGAACCAGTAGCGGTTAAATTTGCGAATTGTCTATTACAAATGTAGATATCGTTATTCGCAGATACAGAAATAGGTGTATCAACTGTTACTACTATGTCAAAAGTTTCTGAACAATCCCCTTTTTCTATTTTAACGGAATAAGTAATGCTTTCTGTTGGAGTACAAATTGGACTAGAAACCGTATCACTACTTAAAAAAGTCGAGGGTGTCCATTTGTATTTTTCACCACCTGAAGTTTTAATAATTTCTGAATTACCTGCACCACAAATAGAAACGGTATCTAGTTCAACTTCTAATTTTACAACTTCCACATGATAGCTTTTTTGAGAACATACTCCATCGTTTGTAATAGAAACGGTAATATTTCCAGATCTATCTGGTATAATGTATGGGGAAGAAGTTAGTGGAGTTGGCAGCATGTTTCCACCAGTTGTAGAACTCCACTCGTATTTTGCTCCTGTTAGAGTAGAACTTGCTGAAAGATATAATGTGTCGCCATAACATAACAATGTATCACCAGTAAGTGTTATTTCATATTTCCGAATTAGCACGGAATCTACAATTACCCTCCCTGTGCATCTCTCTACGCCCCGAACGTAATGATATCCGGAGTCTATATAAACATTATATAATACTGATGGAAAAATGGATACTAATCTGTCCTGATCGTCATACCAGGCAATACTATCCAATTTGTCGAAATCTCGGATTGTAATTCTTACAGTACTATCATTACAAACATAATTAAACTCTAAAGAATCTATTTGTTTATAGTCTAGTAATACAATGAATTTGGATATCGTATCGCAAATTACAGGGTTAATAATTTTTAAATTAATAGATTCCGATGGCTCTGCAATCCCATCAGTGATCGGCTTTATCTTAACTCCAATCCTTGGGACACCTATCGGTATTGTTGCAGTGTTTATATTATCAATAGTGTAATCTATGTTAGGTTTGGCGGTGCCACTAATAATATAATTAACAGTTATTTCGGTAGACAAATCACTTGAATTCCTAGATATTACAAACGAACTTGAATCGCATTCTGAAATTATCTCTTTGGTAGTAGTTAGGCTCACCGCATTTTTATTTATACTCTGCAGACTTTGCGCTTCTATAAAAATTCCAGAATCATATATAAAATCTTTTATATCGGCTATAACAAATTTCAATTCATATTTTCTACAAGACGTTACTTTTGCTTTTACTTCTATGATAGTTGTAAAACCGTCGAAGGTACATGTTAAGCCATTGGTATTATCTCTATAATATTGTGAGTTTGTTAAATGATTAATGGTTTGAATGGAAACAGGAGTGGTGGTATTTGGGATAATCGCTAAATTGGTTTGGGAGGTGTATTCATTTCCTGAAATAAATAATCCAAACACATCATTGTAAGATTGGTTAACAAATTCAGGATATTCCTCTGAAGCAAAGACAAATCGAAATCTAATAGTATCCGATTCTGGTGTTACACTAAATTTTATCCAAGAAGCATCGAAATTTGGTTCCGATGGATTTAACTGTTTAATTAATGAGTCTCCAGGCTGATTATTAGAAGTCCCAGTATTGCCAAGACTGTTTACGCCTGCTGCATTTTTTACCAGACCAGTAGAAAGAATTATTCCACTGTCTAGTCCTAAATTAGAACCCCTTCCATCAAAATACCCAATAGCATTTAAATTAGTAGACGATTCGATATTGGAAATAGCGACACCTTTACTGGCAAGTACATTGGTTACTAAATCTGTAACTGTTCTATTCGTTGTAATTCTTAATTGAGCTGAGGCAGAATTAAATAGAAGTATTGTTACTGTAAAAAACAGCAATACCTTCCACTTAAACTTAAATTTATACATCAGTTTAGTCAAAAAAACACTCATAAATTTCTTAAATTTAGCAAAAATCATACCTATATGATAGATTTAAGAAGTGATACGGTTACAAAACCTACAAAAGCAATGTTGGAAGCGATGTTTAATGCTTCGATAGGCGACGATGTTTATGGTGAAGATCCAAGCATAAATCAACTAGAGCATAAAGTGGCAACAATTTTTGGGTTCGAAGCCGCAGTATTTTGTCCATCTGGAACCATGACCAATCAAATTGCTATAAAATCTCATACAATACCCGGGGATGAAGTTATTTGCGATGCTACTTCTCATATTTATAACTATGAAGGGGGTGGGATGGCGTTTAACTCGGGTGTTCAAGTGAGAGCAATTAATGGTACACTAGGTAAAATTACAGCCGAGCAAATTGAAGAGAATATACATCCTCCAGTAATAAACTTGCCAAGAACTTCATTAGTTGCTTTGGAGAATACATTAAATAAAGCAGGAGGTGGATTTTATATGTTATCAGAAGTGGAGCCCATTTCTAAACTATGTAAAAAATACAATTTACCTTTGCATTTAGATGGGGCAAGGATTTTTAATGCACTAGAAGAATCTAAGGATAATGCGATTGATTATTCAAAATACTTCGACTCTGTTTCAGTATGTTTTTCGAAGGGTTTGGGAGCTCCGGTTGGATCTGCATTACTAGGATCATCAGAATTTATTGCTAAAGCAAGAAGGTATAGAAGATTGCTTGGCGGAGGAATGCGTCAGGCGGGAGTATTAGCAGCAGCAGCAATTTATGCACTCGATAACCATGTGGAAAGAATATCAATAGATCATCAGCGTGCAAAAACTATTGGCGAAA
>CALRIM020000032.1:0-22827 GCA_943360385.1 Rhizobium sp. Q54
CTCTTTACCAGTTCCTTTATCTTTCGCACTTACATGTAAAATCCCGTTCGCATCAATATCAAATGTTACTTCAATTTGTGGAACTCCTCTTGGTGCTGGTGGAATTCCATCTAAGTGGAATCTTCCAATACTTCTATTCGCATTTGCCATTGGGCGCTCACCTTGCAATACGTGAATTTCTACCGTTGGCTGACTATCTGAAGCAGTTGAAAATGTTTCAGAACGTTTTGTTGGAATGGTTGTATTTGCTTCAATTAATTTAGTCATTACACCACCCATAGTTTCAATTCCTAATGATAAAGGTGTAACATCTAACAACAATACATCTTTTACATCACCAGATAATACACCACCTTGTATTGCTGCACCAATAGCAACTACTTCATCTGGATTAACCCCTTTCGAAGGAGCTTTTCCGAAGAAACTTTCTACTGCTGCTTGTATAGCTGGTATACGAGTAGATCCACCTACTAAAATAATTTCATCGATGTCTGATTTTTGGTAACCAGCATTTTTCAATGCTTTCTCGCAAGGAGCAATTGTTCTTTTAATTAAAGAATCTGCTAACTGCTCAAATTTTGCGCGAGTTAAACTACGCACTAAATGTTTTGGCACCCCATCTATCGCAGTTACGTATGGTAAATTTATTTCTGAAGTTGAAGTTGATGACAATTCAATCTTAGCTTTCTCTGCAGCTTCTTTTAAGCGTTGTAAAGCCATCGGATCTTTTCTTAAGTCAATGTTCTCATCAGCCTTAAATTCATCCGCTAACCAGTCTATAATCACTTGGTCGAAGTCATCACCACCTAAGTGTGTATCACCATCAGTAGATTTTACTTCAAACACTCCATCACCTAAATCTAATACAGATACGTCATGCGTTCCACCACCACAGTCGAACACCACAATTTTCATATCCTTATGAGCTTTATCTAAGCCATAAGCTAACGCTGCTGCTGTTGGTTCGTTGATAATACGACGAACATTCAACCCTGCAATTTCACCTGCTTCTTTTGTTGCCTGACGTTGTGCATCATTGAAATATGCTGGCACTGTAATAACAGCTTCTTTAACTTCTTGTCCTAAATAATCCTCAGCAGTTTTCTTCATTTTTTGAAGAATCATTGCCGATAATTCTTGAGGTGTATACATACGTCCATCGATTTCTACTCGTGGAGTATTGTTATCGCCCTTTACAACTTTATACGGTACACGTTCTGCTTCTTTCGTTACTTCGTCGAAGCTATTTCCCATGAATCGTTTAATCGAGTAAATGGTTTTGGTAGGGTTAGTAATAGCCTGACGTTTTGCAGGATCACCAACCTTACGTTCTCCATTATCAGCAAATGAAGTGATAGATGGAGTTGTTCTTTTTCCTTCTGAGTTAGGAATTACTACAGGCTCATTGCCTTCCATTACGGCTACACATGAGTTGGTTGTTCCTAAGTCGATTCCAATAATTTTTGACATATAATTCGGTTCTTTTTTTTAATTTTTTTAACTACTACTCTATGTTCAATGCTTGTGCCAAAGCCTTAAAATGCAAAAAACGACACCTTTTGAGTGTCGTTTTGTCATAATTAGTATTTTCACAGTGCCGAAGACGTCAAATCCGCCTATCTAAACCCTAGATCATTTGCTGCTCCTGCACCTCTTCCAACAATTTTATTGTTCTTTAATCCATAAATGGAATTAAGCGACAAATTCACTTGCTTTATATCATTGAATTTTTTACGGGTTCTAGAAGATAGAATTCCGTATCCACCATCAACATTTGTATACTCAGGCGTTACTTCACTTAAGCTTATAGTTGAATTATTAAGTTCCATATAAGTATCTAATTCTTCACCGCCAAACTCAAAATGTATCTCCAACGGGCCAGAATAAACTCTTCTGTATGCTGTTGCTAATGGATCTAATGCAACTTGTAAATTGGTATAAAAAGACTCTCCTGTAATTGTATAATCAATTACCGAATTCCCTTCATTCCTTTGCAATCTATTGTTCGACATTAAAACCATATCAACAGAATCCAAATAGTCTTCTCCTGTAGCATCGTTTTGTACTCTAAATTTGAATCTTAAGAATGCTGAATATCTTTTTCCATTTCTAGATGCAATCCAACTTAATCGTTGTTTTTTGTATTCTGGAGAAATGTCGGTTGGGAAAGGATTGTACAAATCTATTTCTCTTGGTGCTGCAGAAAACCTTGTTTCTCCAACAATCGCACATGTTGCTGAGGTAATGTATTTATTATCTGAAGCTCTTCTTACCACTAATTTATAATTCGCCCATATAGTATCTTTACCGTTAACAACACTAGTATATTTTAACTGATAAGGAGGGGTCGCGTAAACAACGTCATTAGATTCAAAAGTCCCACCACCAGTTTTAGGAATATGAACTGTGTCTAAGCTTACACTATCAAAGGCTACTCCAACAGTATTAATCGCATATAGTTTTACATCCAATGGATATGGGTATAAGTTTGAATCTAAAATAGATCCTGCTGTATATGCACTTCCATCTTTATTTAAATACGCCTTGTTGATTTTAATATAATGTATTAAACTCGATTTGTTTAATAAACCAACAACAATCGGAATTTCCTTATAAGGTGCTGCAACATCGAAGTCTGTGGTACATCCACCTACCACGAATACACTTGTAATTGCTAATACGAAAATCTTTATTCTATTCATTTTTAATTTTAGGAAAGCGAATATAATTATTTAATTAGGAATTTGGAATTAGGGATTAGGAATGTTACAATTTGGTGACTGGCAAGAGTACCTTGTAATTTGTAATTCGTAATTCGTAACTTGTAACTCGTAGCTCGTTCCTGATAGCTATCGGGATCGTAATTCGTAAGACGTTGGACTCGTTAATGTAATGTCGATAGTAATTAACGAAATACGATGGACGATTTCTCTGCCTCCTCAGCGCCCCACAAAAAAAAGCCCCGATTCCGATTGCTATCGGGACTCGAGGCTATTTCTATTTAATATTATCATGAAAATTTGCACATCTGCATATTATCACATTTGCGCATTTATTCAGCTGGTGCATCAGCTTCTGGAGCTGCTGCTTCCGTTGCTGGAGCGTCTTCTTTTTTCTTAGTTGCTCTACTTCTTCTAGTAGTTGCTGCTTTTGCAGTTTTCTTACCAGCTTTTTCGTTCAACATTAATTCGTTGTAATCTACTAATTCAATGAAACACATTTCTGCGTTATCACCCATACGATTTCCAGTTTTAATAATACGAGTGTAACCTCCTGGACGATCTGCAACTTTTTGAGAAATTTCTCTAAACAAAATAGTAATTACTTCTTTGTTTTGTAAGTCAGCAAATACAGTACGACGATTTGTAGTTGTATCTTCTTTAGATTTTGTAATGATAGGCTCAACAAACTTACGTAATGCTTTAGCTTTAGCTAAAGTAGTTGTAATTCTTTTGTGTAAGATTAAAGAACATGCCATGTTAGATAACATAGCTGCACGATGTGGAGCTGTTCTACCTAAGTGATTAAATTTTTTACCGTGTCTCATTTTTTTCTTTTTTGTACATCCGTCTTTTTGAGTTATTGGTTACTTAGTTATTGGTTATTTAGTTTTATCAAATAACCTATTAACACAATAACTTAATAACTATACTTAAGGGAAATGTGCATTTAACTTAATTATTAGTTATCCCTCGCCGTAAATTAAATTACGAGGCCGTTTATATTATTCTTCGTCTAACTTGAATTTACTCAAGTTCATTCCGAACGATAATCCTTTTGATTTCACTAACTCTTGAATTTCAGTTAATGATTTCTTACCAAAGTTTCTGAATTTTAACATATCAGCAACATCATAAGTAACTAAATCAGCAAGCGTACGGATGTCTGCTGCTTTCAAGCAATTTAATGCACGAACTGAAAGATCCATATCTACTAATTCTGTTTTTAAGATTTTACGCATGTGTAAAATTTCTTCATCAACTTCATTTGTTTGCTCTTTAGCTTGCGTTTCTAACATAATACGCTCATCTGAGAACAACATGAAATGTTGAATTAAAATCTTAGCAGCTTCTTTCAACGCCTCCTCTGGGTGAATAGAACCATCAGTAGTAATATCAAAGATTAATTTTTCGTAATCCGTTTTTTGTTCTACACGATAGTTTTCAATGCTATATTTTACGTTTTTAATTGGCGTAAAAATAGAATCAATTGCTATAACTCCTACTGCTGCGTTTTCTGATTTATTTTCTTCTGCTGCAACATATCCACGTCCTTTTGCAACTGTTAATTCCATCTCCAATGTAATACTTGCATTCATGTTGCAAATAACCATATCAGGATTAAGAACAGTAAAGTTGTTTGAGAATTTAGTTAAGTCGCCTGCTGTAAATACATCTTGACCTTTAATTACTGCGAATATTTTTTCAGAATCGCCGCTCTCTCCAGTTTTCTTAAAACGAACTTGTTTTAAGTTTAAGATCATATCCGTTACATCTTCTACAACTCCTTTAATAGTTGAGAATTCGTGAGACACTCCAGAAATTTTAACTGAAGTAATCGCATATCCTTCTAAAGATGAAAGCAAAATTCTTCTTAATGCATTACCGATAGTAATACCGAAACCTGGTTCTAATGGACGAAACTCGAAAGAACCGTCGAAATCAGTTGATTTCTGCATGATTACCCTATCAGGTTTTTGAAATGCTAATATTGCCATTCTTGATTTTATTTTAAATGATATATTTTAAAATTGAATTTGTCGCTAAGTAGTTTACCGAGCGACAAATTAAAAAATTTTATTATTTCGAATACAATTCGACGATTAGCTGTTCTTTGATATTCTCTGGAATCTCCGAACGCTCAGGATGGTTTAAAAACTTACCTGTCATTGATGCACGATCAAATTCTAACCAATTGTATTTATCAACTTTCGTAGTTGCGATAGCTTCTGTTATTGCTTCTAACGATTTAGATTTTTCGCGAACTGAAATCACATCACCTGCTTTTAATGCATATGAAGGAATGTTTACTACTTCTCCATTTACAGTAACGTGTTTGTGAGATACAATTTGACGAGCTGCTCTACGAGAACCAGCAATACCTAAACGGTAAACTGTGTTATCTAAACGTCCTTCTAAGTATTTCAATAAGTTTTCACCTGTAATACCGTGTTTACGGTGAGCTCTATCGAATAAATTAGCGAATTGTTTTTCTAATACACCATAGATGTATTTCGCTTTTTGTTTCTCCATTAACTGCACAGCATATTCTGATTGCTTGCTACGTTTTTTCGATTGGCCATGTTGACCTGGAGGATAATTTTTTCTTTCTAACGCTTTGTCCGGACCATAAATAGCCTCACGGAACTTACGTGCAATTTTTGATTTTGGGCCTGTATATCTTGCCATTTTCTATTTGTTTAGTGGTTAATCTTAGCTACCTATTTGGTAGTATAACAACTCTTGTTAATTCTTTTTAAATGTTATTAAGTAATTACGTTATTAGTTATTTAGGTTTTACATTATCTCAACAACTAAATAACCTATTAACTCAATAACTTATACACGTCTTTTCTTCGGAGGGCGACATCCATTGTGTGGAAGTGGAGTAATATCTTTAATTAAAGAAACTTCAATTCCTACGTTTTGGATAGTACGGATAGCTGATTCTCTACCTGCACCTGGACCTTTAACGAAAACTTCAACTTTACGTAAACCTAAATCGTGAGCAATTTTGCCACAATCTTGAGCAGCCATTTGTGCAGCATATGGAGTGTTCTTTTTAGAACCTTTGAATCCCATTTTACCTGCAGACGCCCATGATATTACTTGTCCTTGAGTATTCGTCATCGAAATGATGATGTTGTTGAAAGTAGCATTGATGTGAGCTTGTCCAACAGGCTCTACAACTACTACTCTTTTCTTTGCAACTTTTTTATTTGACTTTGCCATGTTTAAATCTTATTACTTAGTTGCTTTTTTCTTTCCAGCAACTGTCTTACGTTTACCTTTACGAGTACGAGAATTGTTTTTAGTACGTTGACCACGAACCGGAAGACCTTTACGGTGACGTAATCCACGGTAACAACCAATGTCCATTAGACGTTTAATGTTCAATTGAACTTCTGAACGTAAAGCACCCTCAACTTTAATACTATCGTTGATGATGTTACGAATTGCTGTTAATTGATCATCTGTCCATTCTTGAACTTTAACATCATAGCTAATTCCAGCTTGATTCAAAATGTTCTGAGCGGTTTTACGACCTACACCATAAATGTATGTTAAGCCGATTTCTCCTCTTTTGTTTTTCGGTAAATCTATACCTGCGATCCTTGCCATTTCTTAATATTATTTCTTAAGATTATATTTCTAATTTAAATCAATATTACCCTTGACGTTGTTTGTACTTAGGGTTTTTCTTATTGATTACGTAAAGTTTTCCTTTACGACTGATGATTTTACAGTCGGCACTTCTCTTTTTGATGGATGCTTTAACTTTCATTTCTTTAATTTTTATTATTTATACCTGTATGTTATTCTTCCTTTGGTTAAGTCGTACGGCGACATTTCCAACTTCACTCTATCACCTGGAAGAATTTTAATATAATTCATTCTCATTTTTCCAGAAATATGCGCAACTATTTCATGCCCATTTTCTAGCTCAACTAAAAACATTGCGTTAGACAATGCTTCCTTGATCGTACCATCTTGCTCTATCGAAGCTTGTTTGGCCATTAATTTTTATCTTTATTTAATACTTCTTCAACAAACTGGAAAGACGATAAAATATCTGCTTTCCCCTTTTTCACTGCTATTGTATGTTCAAAATGTGCAGAAGCCAATCCATCTCTGGTTTTAATTGTCCAACCATCGTTCAACTGCCAAATGGCTGCTTTCCCTAGGTTAATCATTGGTTCAATTGCAATGACTAAGCCATCTGTCAATTTTAATCCTGTACCTCTTTTACCGTAATTAGGAACATCAGGTTTTTCGTGTAAATGCTGGCCAATACCATGACCAACTAATTCTTTCACAACTCCATAACCATGCTTTTCGGCATGCTCCTGAACTGCATAAGACACGTCGCCTAATCTATTTCCTACAACAGCCTTTTCAATAGCTTTGTATAAACTTTCTTTAGTTACCCTCAGTAATTGTGAAACTTCTGGTGCAACTTCTCCAACTTCAAATGTATAGGCAGAATCGCCATAATAGCCATTCTTTAACACACCACAGTCAACAGAAATTACATCTCCATCTTTCAACACTTCTTTTCCTGGTATGCCATGTACAACCACATCATTCACTGATAAACACAATGAATTAGGGAATGAACCGCCATATCCTTTAAAAGCAGGTATCGCTTGATTATCTCTGATGAATTCTTCGGCTCTTTTATCCAATTCAATTGGATTAATCCCCGGTTTAATCATCTTAGCTACTTCCCCTAATGTTTTTCCAACAAGTAAAGAACTCTCTCTAATTAGTTCAATCTGTTCGTCTGACTTATATTGAATCATCTGAACTAATCTTATTATATGGCTGCAGCTCCCGCTGGAGTACGGCCTTTAATACGTCCTGTTTTCATCAAACCATCATAATGACGCATTAATAAATGACTTTCTATTTGTTGTAAAGTATCTAACACAACCCCAACCATAATTAGTAACGAAGTACCACCATAGAAGTGAGCGAACTGTGAGTTAATACCCATAATTACAGCTATAGAAGGAAGTATCGCAACAATTGCTAAGAATACTGAACCTGGTAATGTAATTCTTGAAATTACAGCATCAATAAATTCAGCTGTTTTCTTACCTGGCTTAATGCCTGGGATAAATCCACCATTGCGTTTCATATCATCTGCCATTTGGTTTGGATTAACCGTAATTGCAGTATAGAAATAGGTAAAAGCAATAATCATAAATGCAAACAACAAGTTGTATGATACTGAATTAGGATTTCCTAAGTTAGCACCAACAGCTTGAGCAAAACCAGATTCTGGCATAAATGAAGCCAAAGTACCTGGGATAAACATAATTGCTTGCGCAAAAATGATTGGCATAACGCCTGCTGAGTTTACTTTTAATGGAATGTACTGACGAACACCACCGTATTGTTTGTTACCTACAATTCTTTTAGCGTATTGAACTGGAATTTTACGAGTTCCTTGTACTAATAAGATTGTAAATACAACTACAAATGCTAGGGCTGCAAGTTCAATAATAAATGGAATTAATCCACCACCATTAACACTTAAACGAGATCCAGCTTCTGCAACAAATGCTAAAGGTAGTTGAGCAATAATACCCACCATGATAATCAATGAGGTACCATTTCCTAAACCTTTATCAGTAATACGCTCACCTAACCACATTACGAACATAGTACCTGTTGTAAGAACGAAGATCGAAGAGATTGTAAACAATCCTTGGCTGATCATAATCGCCTCTTGAGGAACTTGTGTTTTTATATAACCAATTGCTTGGCCAGCAGTAATGATAATAGTTAGGTAACGAGTAATTTGGTTCACTTTTTTACGACCGCTTTCTCCTTCTTTCTGTAAACGTTGGAAATAAGGAATAACGATACCGAATAATTGAACTACGATCGATGCAGAGATATAAGGCATCACACCTAAAGCGAACACAGAGGCACGAGAAAACGAACCACCTGCGAACATATTCAACAATCCTAAAATACCATCTTGACTTTTTTGAGTGTTCACCAAACTTGGATCAACACCAGGCAATACGATAAATGAACCAACTCTGTAAATTAAGAGCAATAGTAAGGTATTAAGAATCCTTACTCTAAGGTCTTCAATTTTGAAGATGTTGGTTAATGTAGATATAAATCTCTTCATGAAATTAATTACAATGTAACTGTAGTTCCACCTAATGCTTCAATAGCCGCTTTTGCTGTTGCAGTATATGCATGAGCTTTCACTTCTAATTTCGCTTTTAATTCGCCACGACCTAAAATTTTCACTTTATCTGATTTCGACATCAAACCGTGAGTTTTTAATACATCTAAGTCGATTGATTGTAAGTTGAATTTTTCTGCTAAAGATTGTAAAACATCAAGGTTAACACCTACGTATTCAACACGGTTGATATTTTTAAATCCAAACTTAGGAATTCTTCTTTGTAATGGCATTTGTCCACCTTCAAAACCAACTTTCGTTGAAGTTCCTGAACGAGAACCTGCTCCTTTATGTCCACGTGTAGAAGTTCCACCTCTACCTGAACCTGTACCTCTACCAACTCTTTTACGGTTTTTTATTGATCCTTCAGCTGGTTGTAAATTCGATAATTTCATTTTTTGTTCAATTAATTCCCTAGTGGGATAAACAATTAAATATTTTCTACTGTGATAAGATGATTCACTTTCGCAACCATTCCTAAAATTTGAGGAGTAGCTTCTACTTCAACAGTTGAATTCATCTTGCGAAGACCTAAAGCAAACATTGTTGCTTTTTGCTTTACATTTCGGTCGATCACACTTCTTACTTGTGTAATTTTAATTTTTGACATATCCTTAACCGTTAAATACTTTGTTTAATGAAACTCCTCTGTGTTGAGCAACAGTAATCGCATCGCGCATTAACGCTAAAGCTGTAACTGTAGCTTTCACTACGTTGTGTGGGTTTGAAGAACCTTTTGATTTAGCCAAAACGTCTGTAACACCAGCACTCTCTAACACTGCACGCATCGCACCACCAGCAATTACGCCAGTACCATGTGAAGCAGGTTTTAAGAATACGTATCCACCAGAATATTTACCATATTGCTCATGTGGAACTGTTCCTTTTATAATTGGAACTTTAATTAAGTTCTTTTTCGCATCGTCGATACCTTTAGTAATCGCCTCTGTTACTTCTTTTGCTTTTCCTAAACCGTATCCTACTACACCATTTTCATCACCTACCACTACGATAGCAGAGAAACTGAATGTACGACCACCCTTAGTAACTTTAGCAACACGCTGAATGCTTACCAAACGATCTTTAAGTTCGATATCAGTTGTTTTTACTCTTTTAATATTTGCTGTTGACATGTTCCTTAAATTAGAATTGTAAACCACCTTCTCTAGCACCTTCTGCTAAAGATTTAATTCTTCCATGATATAAATAACCGTTACGGTCGAATACCACTTGACTGATTCCTGCTGCTACTGCTTTTTCAGCGATCAATTTCCCAACTTGTTTTGATTGGTCAACTTTGTTAGATGCTGCGTCTACTGTATCTTTTAAGCTAGATGCTGAAACAATCGTTTTACCGTTTGAATCATCAATTATTTGCGCATAAATCGCTTTGTTACTTCTGTAAACAGAAAGTCTTGGGCGTTCTGAAGTACCCGCTAATCTTAAGCGAATGCCTTTTTTAATTCTTAATCTTCTTGAAGATTTAATACTATTTGCCATGACTATAATTATTTTTTAGCTGCTGATTTACCTGCTTTTCTTCTCAATACCTCACCAGCAAACTTAATACCTTTACCTTTATATGGTTCTGGAGCTCTTAATGAACGAATCTTTGCAGCTACCTGACCGATTAATTGTTTATCGATTGACTCTAAAATAATAGTAGGGTTCTGACCTTTTTCTGCAGTTGTAGTTACCTTAATTTCTACCGGTAATTCAAATACGAAATGGTGAGAGTATCCTAATACTAAGTCTAAAGTATTCCCTGTATTAGTAGCACGGTAACCCACACCTACTAATTCTTGAGTAACTTTATAACCTTGAGTAACACCGATAACCATATTATTGATTAATGAACGGTATAAACCGTGCAATGCTTTGTGTCTCTTTTGTTCTGTAGGGCGTTGAACCAAGATTTGGCCATCCTCTACTTTAACGATCATATCTGGATCTACATCTTGTGTTAAAGAACCTTTTGGTCCTTTTACAGTTACAACGTTCTCAGCAGATACTGTCAACTCTACACCTTGTGGTAGAGCGATTGGTAATTTTCCTATACGTGACATTTCTTCTTCTTCCTCCTGATTAATAAATGTAACACAATACCTCACCACCCACGTTTTGCACGCGAGCTTCTTTGTCTGTCATCACACCTTTAGAAGTAGAAATAATCGCTATTCCTAATCCATTTAAAACTCTCGGCATGTTCGTCATGTGAGCATAATTTCTCAAACCAGGTTTACTGATTCTAGTTAGTTTCCTGATTGCCGAAGTTTTAGTTATCGGGTGGTACTTCAAAGCGATTTTAATTGTGCCTTGAACACCAGTATCCTCAAACTTGTAATTCGCAATATATCCTTTATCAAAAAGAACTTTTGTGATTTCCTTTTTGATATTAGATGCAGGAACCTCGACAACCCTATGGTTGGCCTTGATGGCATTCCTTACTCTTGTAAGATAATCTGCTATTGGATCTGTAGTCATTTTTTTATTTAAAATTCTGTAATAAACTAAAATTTAGCGGACGGCAAAGATAGTAATTTATTTCAGCCTTCCACTAAATTTTCAATATTTCTTTACTCTGAGCCTTACCAGCTAGCTTTTTTCACACCTGGTATTTTACCAGCAAGGGCCATATCTCTAAATAAAACCCTAGAAATTCCAAACTGACGCATGTAACCACGTGGGCGACCTGTTAGTTTGCAACGATTGTGTAAACGTACTGGACTAGAGTTCTTTGGAAGTTTATCCAATCCTTCAAAGTCACCAGCAGCTTTTAAGTCAGCTCTCTTTTGAGCATATTTGTCAACAAGCCTTTTGCGTTTTACTTCGCGAGCTTTTATACCTTCTTTAGCCATTTTTAATTGTTATTAGTTTGGTTTTTAAATGGTAATCCGAATTCTTTCAATAATTCTAACGCTTCTTTATCTGTTCCTGCAGTAGTTACGAATGTAATATCCATACCCATGATTTTATTGATTTTGTCAATGTTAATCTCTGGGAAGATAATTTGTTCAGTAACACCTAAGGTATAGTTTCCACGTCCGTCGAATCCTTTATCGTTGATTCCTTTGAAATCACGAATACGAGGCAAAGCCACTGCGATTAAACGATCTAAAAACTCATACATTTTATTGTCGCGTAAAGTTACACGAACTCCAACAGGTACGTTTTTACGTAATTTGAAGTTTGAGATATCTTTTTTCGATTTTGCAGAAACTGCACGTTGACCAGTAATCAATGTCATTTCTTCCACTGCATTATCGATCAATTTCTTATCAGAAACTGCTGCTCCAACACCTTGGTTAATACAAATTTTCGTTAAACGAGGAACTTGCATTACGCTTTTGTATTGAAACTTATCTTTCAAAGAAGAAACTATTTCCTCTTTATATTGCTTTTTTAATCTAGGTACGTTAGACATTATTTGATCACCTCCCCTGAATTTTTAGCAACCCTTACCAATTTTCCAGCTTCGTCTAGTTTTCTACCAACACGAGTTGCCTTACCTGATTTAGGGTCGATTAACATTACGTTTGAAATATGGATAGGCGCTTCTTTCTTAATGATACCGCCCTCAGTATTTGTAGCATTTGGTTTAGTATGTTTAGATACCAAGTTCAAACCTTCTACAATTACTCTTTTAGTAGCCACGCTTACGCTCAATACTTTTCCTTGTTGGCCTTTTGAGTTACCAGCAATTACTTTTACAGTATCTCCCTTACGGATATTTAATTTTGGCTGTGTGTTATTTTTTCTTTCCATGATTATAATACCTCCGGAGCTAATGAAACAATTTTCATGAATTGCTTTTCACGCAATTCTCTTGCTACTGGACCAAAAATACGAGTACCTCTCGGTTCGTCGTTTGCGTTTAATAAAACGGCAGCGTTATCATCGAAACGAATGTAAGAACCGTCTTTACGACGTACTTCTTTTTTCGTACGAACTACTACTGCTTTTGATACAGTACCTTTTTTAATGTTACCTGAAGGTATAGCGTTTTTAACGGTTACTACGATTTTGTCTCCAACAGAGGCATATCTTTTACCAGTTCCGCCTAACACTCGGATACATAGTACTTCTTTGGCACCGCTGTTATCTGCAACAGTAAGCCTTGATTCTTGTTGTATCATGATTATTTAGCCCTTTCTAAAATTTCTACTACTCTCCAACGCTTATTTTTACTCAGAGGACGAATTTCCATAATGCTTACAGTGTCGCCAATGTTGCACTCGTTTTTCTCGTCGTGAGCCATAAATTTGGTAGTCGTCTTTACGAACTTACCATAGATCGGATGTTTTACTTTACGTTCGATTGCAACGGTAACAGATTTCTCCATTTTGTTGCTCACTACTTGCCCGATTCTTGTCTTTCTTAAATTTCTTGTTTCCATTTCCTGAATCAATTTCTACAGCTTATGCCTCGATAGCTTTCGCTTCGCGTGCTTTAAGTTCTGTATTTAATTTAGCGATTGTCTTTCTTAAAGCGCGGATTTGCATTGGATTTTCCAAGGCAGAAACTGCGTGACCAAACTTAAGTTTCGTTAAGTTAGCACGTTCTTCCGTGATCCTGTCTTTAATCTCTTCTAATGAGAGTTCTTTAATTTCTGCGTATTTCATCTTTTAATTTTTTGTATTCAGAGGGTCGCCATTGATACACTGGGTTCCATGAATAGGTTTTTATGCCTCTTCGTAATCTCTACGTACTACAAATTTTGTTGCAACAGGTAATTTTTGAGCTGCTAAACGTAACGCTTCTTTTGCTGTTTCTAGTGAAACGCCTTCTGCTTCGAATAACATTCTTCCTGGAGATACTGGAGCAACCCAATATTCCGGCGCACCTTTACCCTTACCCATACGAACCTCTGCAGGTTTCTTAGTGATAGGCTTATCAGGGAAGATACGAATCCAAACCTGTCCTTCACGTTTCATAAAACGTGTTACTGCAATACGAGCTGCTTCGATTTGGCGGCTGGTAATCCAGCATTCTTCTAACGATTTAATACCGAACGATCCAAATGCTAAGGTAGTTCCGCGTTTCGCGTTACCTTTCATTTTACCCTTCTGCATTTTTCTGAACTTCGTTCTTTTTGGTTGTAACATAACTTTACCTATTATTTCAGGTTAACAATCCTTTGAATTATTTTGAAGATTTTCTTTGGCCTCCACCACCTCTGCGATCATTGTTTCCACCACGCTTATCTCCTCTACGATCGTTTCTGTCTGGACGGTCATTTCCACCTTCTCTTTGTTTAGTGTTAGCGGCTGCGCCGATGTTCGGAGATAAATCTCTCTTACCATATACTTCACCTTTACAGATCCATACCTTCACACCTATCTTACCATAAGTAGTAAGAGCTTCTGCTAATGCATAGTCGATATCTGCACGTAACGTGTGTAACGGAACACGTCCTTCTTTGTACTGTTCAGTACGTGCCATTTCAGCACCTCCTAAACGTCCAGCAGTCATAATCTTTATGCCTTCAGCTCCCATTCTCATAGTCGAAGCAATTGAAGTTTTCATTGCACGACGGAAAGAGATACGTGCCTCTAATTGCTTAGCTACACCGTCTGCTACTAATTGAGCATCTAATTCCGGACGTTTAATCTCGAAGATGTTGATTTGTACATCTTTCTTCGTGATTTTCTTCAATTCTTCTTTTATTTTATCAACCTCTTGTCCGCCTTTTCCAATTACGATTCCCGGACGAGCCGTGTGAATAGTAATAGTGATGCGCTTCAAGGTGCGTTCGATAACAATCTTTGCGATACCGCCTTTTGCGATACGTGCGTGGATATACTTACGTATTTTTTCGTCTTCTACTAACTTATCTGCGTATTTATTTCCACCGAACCAATTAGAATCCCAACCTTTGATGATTCCTAATCTGTTTCCTATCGGATGTGCTTTTTGTCCCATTTCTAATTAGTTAGCGTTAGATATTTTACTGTCTACTACCATGGTAACATGGTTTGAACGTTTACGAATACGGTATCCTCTACCTTGTGGTGCAGTACGTAGTCTCTTTAATTGACGACCACCATCTACCATCACACTCTTTACGTATAATTCGCTGTCTTCCATACGAACTCCTTCGTTTTTAGCTTGCCAGTTAGCAATTGCTGATAGAAGAAGTTTTTCAACTCTTTTAGATGCCTCTTTTGGGTTGAATTTTAGAATATGTAAAGCATGTTCTACTTTTTGTCCACGGATCAAATCGACCACTAAACGCATCTTTCTTGGAGACGTCGGACAATCATTTAATTTTGCTATTGCTTCCATTGTTCTTATTTCTTTTTATCTCCACCATGTCCTCTGAATGTACGAGTTGGGGCAAATTCACCTAATTTGTGACCTACCATGTTCTCTGTAACATACACTGGGATGAATTTATTACCATTGTGTACTGCAAATGTGTGACCAACGAAATCCGGTGAGATCATTGATCTTCTTGACCAGGTCTTAATTACTGACCTCTTAGTTGTTTCATTCATAACATCGACTTTTTTGCCTAATGTATGATCGATATACGGTCCTTTTTTAATTGAACGAGCCATTATTTCTTCCTTCTTTCAATGATGTAACGATTTGACGATTTCTTTTTGTAACGAGTCTTGAAGCCTTTAGCTAAAACACCAGTTCTCGAACGTGGGTGACCACCTGAAGCTCTACCTTCACCACCACCCATTGGGTGATCGACAGGGTTCATCGCTACTGGACGAGTTCTAGGACGACGTCCTAACCAACGTTTTCTTCCCGCTTTACCTAATCTTTCGATTTGGTGATCTGAGTTAGATACCGTACCAATGGTTGCGATACAAGTTGCAAGAACCATACGTGTTTCACCTGATGGCATTTTAAGAGTAGCATATTTACCATCTCTTGCTGCCAACTGTGCATACGTACCAGCACCTCTTGCAAATTTTCCACCTTGACCAGGATTCAACTCAATGTTGTGAATCAAGGTACCCAAAGGAATATTTTTCAATGGCATTGCGTTACCTACTTCTGGAGCAGATCCTTCGCCACTTACAATTTTAGTTCCAACTTTCAATCCTTCTGGAGCGATGATGTATCTCTTCTCTCCATCAGCATAATGCAATAATGCAATACGTGATGTTCTATTAGGATCGTACTCAATGGTTGCTACCACTGCAGGAATCTCATGTTTATCTCTTTTAAAGTCGATAATACGGTATGATTGCTTATGACCACCGCCAATATAGCGCATTGTCATTTTACCAGAACCGTTACGACCCCCGGATTTTTTATGTTTAACTACCAGCGATTTTTCAGGAACATTAGTCGTGATATCTGAATTATCAACGGCTACTCTGAATCGTGAACCTGGCGTTACCGGTTTAAATCTTTTAACTGCCATAACTATTAAATGTTATTATAAAAGTCTATTGTGTTACCTTCTGCCAACTCTACTATCGCTTTTTTCACACGACCTGTTGAACCTACAACTACTCCGTTTTTCGTACCACGAGATTTTGCTTTCCCTGGTGTGATCATTGTATTTACAGATTTAACAGATACACTGAACATTGCCTCTACAGCATTTTTGATTTGTATCTTGTTAGCTTTTCTATCTACTACGAATGCATATCGATTAAGCTTCTCGCCCATCGCTGCTACTTTTTCCGTAAGTATTGGTTTCTTTAAAATTTCCATGTCTCTACTTACTTGCTAAATGAATCCTCAATTGATTTAACTGAACTAGCTGTCAATACCAATTTATCAGCATTTAATAAATCGTAAGTATTGATATCTGAAGCTGTGATAACTTTAGACTTCTGTAGGTTTCTGCTCGATAAGTATAAGTTCTCATCTAAGTTTGCAGTTACCATTAAAGCTTTAGTTCCACTTAAGTTCAAATTGCTTACTAAACTGATGAAGTTTTTAGTCTTAGGAGTTTCAAATGAGAAATCTTCTAATACCACGATGTCGTTATTTTTAGCTTTATAACTTAAAGCTGACATACGTGCTAATGCTTTCATCTTTTTGTTCAATTTGAAGCTATAGTCACGTGGTTGTGGACCGAAAATACGACCTCCACCTCTGAACACTGGACTTTTAATACTTCCTTTACGTGAACCACCAGTACCTTTTTGTTTGTGCAACTTGCGAGTTGAACCAGATACTTCGTTACGTTGTTTTGATTTATGTGTTCCTTGACGTTGGTTAGCTAAAAACTGTTTAACGTCTAAGTAAATTGCATGATCATTTGGTTCGATACCGAAAATGGCGTCGGAAAGAGTAACCTTGTTACCTGTTTCTTTTCCTTCAATGTTTAATACCTTTAATTCCATCGCTTATTTCTCTAGTATTACGTATGAACCTTTTGCTCCTGGAACTGAACCACTAACTACTAGTAAGTTTTGTTCTGGATACACTTTTAAAATTTCTAAGTTTTGAATCTTCACGCGATCACCACCCATACGACCAGCCATACGCATTCCTTTGAATACTTTTGACGGCCAAGATGAAGCTCCTAATGAACCCGGTGCACGTAAACGGTTATGCTGACCGTGAGTTTGACCACCCACACCCGCAAATCCGTGACGTTTTACAACCCCTTGGAAACCTTTACCTTTTGAAGTTCCAACGATGTCGATCAAATCGCCTTCGTTGAACAAGTCCACGTTTAATACGTCGCCAATTGCTTTAGTCTCTACAAAATGCTTAAACTCCACCAACTTGCGTTTAGGTGTAGTTCCTGCTTTTGCAAAATGACCTTTCATTGGTTTCGAAGTGTTCTTTTCCTTCTTTTCATCATAAGCCAATTGAATGGCTTCGTAGCCGTCTTTCTCGACGGTTCTAACTTGCGTAACAACGCAAGGACCTGCTGAGATAACCGTACAAGGAATGTTCTTCCCCTCTGCGTTAAATAAGCTAGTCATTCCTACTTTTTTACCAATTATTCCTGACATTTTGTTTTGTTTTAACATCCATCGAAGTGTAGGGCACTTCGTTCAAGATGTGTATTTAATTATTTGTTACTATTTACTCTTTAATTTATCAAACTTTGATTTCTACCTCAACCCCACTAGGTAATTCTAACTTCATTAACGCATCAACCGTTTTTGAAGTCGAGCTATAGATATCCAATAATCTCTTGTAAGAACATAATTGGAATTGCTCTCTAGCTTTTTTGTTTACGTGTGGTGAACGTAATACAGTGAAGATTTTCTTCTCTGTTGGCAAAGGAATCGGTCCGCTTAATACAGCTCCCGTAGCCTTTACTGTCTTAACGATTTTCTCAGCAGATTTATCTACCAAGTTGTAATCGTAAGATTTTAATTTAATTCTAATTCTTTGGCTCATTTTGTTTTTTAATTATTTGTTTTTGGTTTTCGAATTAGAGCTATTAACAACTCGAACCCCGTTTATTATAATATTATGAATTAGCTAATTGGCACATTGGCTAATTAGCTAATTGATTTATGCGTTTACTGCTTTTCCTTTTACCTTAGCGATTACTTCGTCTTGAACGTTTCTAGGCGCTTCAGCATAGTGATCAAATTCCATTGTTGAAGTTGCACGTCCTGATGTAATGGTACGTAATTGAGTTACGTAACCAAACATTTCCGAAAGTGGAACTTGAGCTTTGATAACTTGAGATCCAGCACGTGTATCCATCCCTTGTAATTGACCTCTACGACGGTTCATATCACCAATTACATCTCCCATGTTTTCTTCAGGAGTTAAGATTTCAACTTTCATGATTGGCTCCATTAACACTGGTTTCGCTTTTGGTAAAGCTTCACGGAATGCTGAACGAGCACAGATTTCAAATGATAATGCATCTGAATCGACTGCGTGGAATGAACCATCAATCAAACGTACTTTCATGCTTGATAAAGGATATCCTGCTAACACACCATTTACCATGGCAGCTGCAAAACCTTTTTCTACTGAAGGGATAAATTCACGTGGAATAGAACCACCTGTAATTTCGTTTACAAATTGTAAACCACCTTTTTCCCAATCAGCATCAACTGGAGAAATAACAACTTGGATATCTGCGAATTTACCACGACCACCAGTTTGTTTTTTGTATGTTTCTCTGTGTTGAATAGTACCAGTGATCGCCTCTTTGTAAGCTACTTGAGGTGCTCCTTGGTTTACTTCAACTTTAAATTCTCTTTTTAAACGATCCATTAAGATGTCTAAGTGAAGCTCACCCATACCCGAGATAACTGTTTGACCAGTTTCTTGATCCGTTTGAACACGGAATGTAGGATCCTCTTCAGCTAATTTTCCTAATGCAATACCTAATTTATCAACGTCAGCTTGAGTTTTAGGCTCAATAGCTAAACCGATAACTGGCTCAGGGAAATTCATCGACTCTAATACAATCGGGTTTTTCTCATCGCAAAGTGTATCACCTGTTTTGATATCTTTAAATCCAACTACCGCTGCAATATCTCCAGCTCCAACATTAGGAATTGGGTTTTGCTTGTTAGCGTGCATTTGGAAGATACGTGAGATACGCTCTTTATTTTCCGAACGTGTGTTATATACATAAGAACCTGCTTCCAAGTTTCCAGAATATACACGGATGAAACATAAGCGACCTACAAACGGGTCAGTAGCAATTTTAAATGCTAATGCTGCAAATGGTTCTTTAACGTCTGGTTTAACTAAAATTTCAGCACCAGTGTCTGGGTTAGTTCCCAATACACCTTTTGAATCCATTGGTGAAGGCAATAATTCCATCACGTAATCCAACATGGTTTGAACACCTTTATTTTTGAAAGATGATCCACATACCATCGGTACAATTTTAGCATCTAATACAGCTTGACGTAATGCATCTAATACTTCACGCTCTGTAATTGTTTCTGGAGCATCAAAGAATTTAGTCATTAAATTCTCATCATACTCAGCAACTGATTCTAATAATTTTTCTCTCCACTGAGCAACCTCATCAAGCATATCTGCTGGAATTGGAACTTCAGTAAAAGTCATTCCTTTATCGTGCTCATTCCAAACAATACCTCTGTTGTTAATTAAATCAACAACACCTTGGAAACCATCTTCAGCTCCAATAGGTAATTGCAATGGAACTGCATTACTACCTAACATTTCTTTCACTTGGTGAACCACTTTTAAGAAATCTGCACCAGCACGGTCCATTTTGTTAACGAAACCAATACGAGGTACACTGTAGTTATTTGCTAATCTCCAGTTAGTTTCAGATTGAGGCTCAACACCATCAACCGCAGAGAATAAGAATACTAATCCGTCTAATACACGTAATGAACGATTTACTTCTACTGTAAAGTCAACGTGACCAGGAGTATCAATAACGTTTACATGGTAAGTTTGACCTCTGTATTTCCAATCTACTGTTGTTGCAGCAGAGGTGATTGTAATACCACGCTCTTGCTCTTGTGCCATCCAGTCCATTGTTGCAGCACCTTCGTGCACTTCACCAATTTTATGACTAACACCTGCATAATATAAAATACGCTCAGTAGTAGTTGTTTTACCGGCGTCAATATGGGCAGCGATACCTATATTTCTTGTATATTTTAAATCTCTTGACATTATCTTTTTATGAATCGATTATTGACTAGAATCTGAAATGTGAGAATGCTTTGTTAGCTTCTGCCATTTTGTGTGTATCCTCTTTTTTCTTAATCGCAGCACCTTCGTTTTTCGCAGCTGCAATGATTTCGCCCGCTAAACGGTCAACCATTGTTTTTTCACCACGTTTACGAGCGTAACCGATTAACCATTTCATACCAAGAGCCGATTTACGCTCTGGACGAACTTCAGTAGGAACTTGGAAGTTAGCACCACCAACACGGCGGCTCTTTACTTCTACAGCAGGCATAACATTAGCTAATGCCTTTTTCCATGTATCTAATCCGTTTTCACTTGTTTTTTTCTCTACTAATTCAATAGCATCGTAAAATATTCCGAAGGCAGTTGATTTCTTACCTTCATACATCATATTATTAACGAATTTTGTTACCAACACGTCGTTAAACTTCGGGTCTGGTAGTATAATTCTCTTTTTAGGTTTTGACTTTCTCATTTTGTTAGATCGTACTTTGCGTTACCAATTATTTCTTTTTACCTTTTGTTGCAGGTGCTTGTCCTGGTTTAGGCTTTTTAGTACCGTATTTAGAGCGGCGTTGGTTTCTTCCTTCTACACCAGAAGTATCTAATGTTCCACGGATAATGTGGTAACGTACACCTGGTAAATCCTTTACTCTTCCACCTCTAATCAATACAATTGAGTGCTCTTGTAAGTTATGACCTTCTCCTGGGATGTAAGCATTTACTTCCTTTGAGTTGGTTAAACGTACCCTAGCAACTTTACGCATCGCTGAATTTGGTTTCTTAGGAGTGGTTGTATAAACACGTGTGCATACACCTCTTCGCTGCGGACATGAATCCAATGCTGGCGACTTACTTTTGTCGACCATAGCTACTCTCCCTTTTCTTACTAACTGTTGTATAGTAGGCATTTTATCTAATATATTTTTTTAATATGTTCTAAAAAAGACGTAATACTCCCTTTTGAGGGACTGCAAAGGTAACAACAATCTATTAATTCACAAGGGGTAATGTGAAAAATATTGAAGATAATTGGGATTAAGACCCTGAGAATTAGGGTTTGTAGGTTAATTTACTGAAAATCAGTTATGTTTGGTCATCGTAAGCTCTACTCCAATGCTTACAAAACTCTTTATCATCTCCACCGACTTGCCGATTAATTCGGGAATCATCGGTATTTCATCGGAATCAAACCCACTTAATACGTAATCTACTTGTCTGCCCTTTGGGAAATTATCTCCAATTCCAAATCTAATGCGTGGATAATTACTATGGCCCAACATTAAGTTGATGTTTTTCAATCCATTATGGCCAGCATCCGCTCCTTTCGGACGCATTTTTACTGACCCAAAGGGGATGGCCAAATCATCTACTACCACCAACACGTGGTTTACTGGCACCTTCAGAGCATCCATCCAGTATTTCAGTGCTTTACCACTCAAATTCATAAAAGTTGTTGGCTTTATTAAGGTAACCTGACGTCCTTTCATACTAAATTCAGCCACGGAAGCATATCGCTCCGTACTAAATTTAACATTTTGCTCTTTTGCCAATGCATCTAACACCATAAACCCCACATTGTGACGAGTATCCGCGTATTCTGGACCAATGTTGCCTAGGCCGACGATAAGGTATTTCATTTTTTGTAACTTGTAGCTGGTAACTTGTAGCTTGTATTAAAAAATTGATTCTAATTTTTTTTGCATTAGATACAATTCAAAGGGTAAAAATACAAATAACAAAAAAAAGCCGCTAAGAAGCGGCTCTTTAAATGCTTCATTAAAGATTATTTTTTTGCATCAGCTGCAGCAGCTTCACGCAATGCTCTAGATGTTTCAACAGAAACGATAGAGTTTGCTTTTGCATCAAGAATCACGCAGTTTGGTACTGAAACTTCACTTACACGAATCATTTTACCTAATTCTAATCCTTCAATGTTAACCATAACATTATCGGTGATATCTTTTGGTAACCCTTTAACTTTTAATTTTTTGATTTTGTGAACTAATTTACCACCCATTTTCACCCCTGGAGATGTTCCACTGAAACGAACTGGTAACAACATTGTAACCGGTTTGTCTTCGAAAACTTCCATGAAATCGATATGATTAATTAAATCAGTCAATGGATGGAACTGGATATCCTGCATCGTAGATCTGAATTTTTTACCATCAATGTTTAATTCAACGAAATAAACTTCTGGAGTGTACACAAGGTGTTTAAGATCTGCTTCGAATACTGAGAAGTGAACTTGTTCTTTTCCACCGTACAATACACATGGAACCTTACCTTCGTAACGTAGCTCCTTTGCATCTCTTT
>CALRIM020000033.1:0-22581 GCA_943360385.1 Rhizobium sp. Q54
AACCTGTGTTTAGAACAGTATCGCAAACCGATTTCAAAGCCATGCGATTCCAAAAAGATGTGTTAGAGATTTCTCTTACTCATCTTTCAGAAGAGAAAGAAAAGTTCGATACGCTAAAAGAAAACATTATCACAATAGTAAGCGAGTTGCCTCTATCTGTAAATATTGTTGCAAAGCACTCATCATTCATCAAACAGGTTTTAACCAATCATTATTGGTCAACTATTACCGATAATGGTTTTGAAGAGTTAGCAGAAACCATATCACCATTAATAAAATTTAGAGAACAACGCTTTCAATCAGATGGCCCTGCAAAATTGAATTTGCAAGATATGTTGAAGACGAAAGAAATGGTTGAGTTTGGTCCACAAAACGAAGCAGTAAGTATTACAAAGTATCGTGAAATGGTGGAAGCAAAAATTGCTGAACTCACAGAACGTAACCCGATTTTACAAAAACTAAAATCAGGTAATACTATTTCTGAAGAAGAAGCCCAACAATTAGCTGAAGAATTGCATGAAGAAGACCCACATATTACAGAATCACTTCTACGAAAAGTGTATAAACATCAAAAGGCAAAGTTCATTCAATTTATAAAACACATTTTAGGAATTGAAATTTTGGAAAGCTTTGATGAACAAGTTAGCAAAGCAGTTCAGCAATTTATTGTTGTTCACACCCATTTAACGACAAGACAAATCCAGTTCTTGAACTTATTGAAAAATTACATCATTGAAAGAGGCAATATCGAAAAAAGAGATTTGATACAAGCTCCTTTTACAATCATTCATCCGAAAGGAATTCGTGGCATTTTTTCGCCATCAGAAATACAAGACATTTTAATATTAACAGAAAAATTTGTAGCATAATATGAGTTTAATCAATAGCAATCCGCAAATCGCTTCCAAAATAAATGACCTTTGGCAAAAGTTCTGGAGTGGCGGTATTTCCAATCCGTTGACAGCCATTGAGCAAATTACCTATTTGCTTTTCATGAAAAAGATAGATGAAAATGATTTGGAAGAATTGTCAAAAAGCGAATTTTCAGGCGACCCATATATTTCAAAATTTGCTGGCATTTATTTACTTCCACAAGATAGACCAAAAGCTGATGCAACTCCTGAACAGATTGCTGAAATTGAAAAAACAAAAGGAGTTGATAAATACACTTTGCGTTGGAGTCAATTTAAACGAATTGCACCAACAGAAAATATGCTTTCCTATGTGCAGCAATATGTTTTTCCGTTTATAAAAGAATTAGATAAAGAGGACGCATCATTTACCAAACACATGGCAAATGCCGTTTTCATTATTCCAAAACCTTCTCTTTTAAAAGAAGCGGTTGACACCATAGATGCCATTTACTTAGAAATGGAAAAAGATGCCAACGAAAAAGGGCAAGATTTTCAAGACATACAAGGAGATGTGTATGAAATGTTGTTGAGTGAAATTGCTGCTGCTGGTAAAAACGGACAATTTAGAACACCAAGACACATCATTAAACTATTAGTGGAATTGGTTGACCCACAATTGGGACATCGTATTGCCGACCCTGCTTGTGGTACAGGTGGTTTTTTATTGGGTGCTTATCAATACATGATTACGCAACTAGATAAAGAAAAGGACCAGAAACAACCAGATGAAGATGGATTTATAAGAAGTAGCCGTAGTGCATTGCTAACCGAAGACGTAAAAGAAATATTAGGCAAAAGTTTGTATGGTTACGACATTGACCAAACCATGGTGCGATTGGGTTTAATGAACTTAATGATGCATGGCATAGATAGCCCTCAAATAGATTACAAAGACACGTTAAGTAAAAGCTATACCGAGAATGCACAATACAAAATTGTATTAGCAAATCCACCTTTTACTGGTAACATAGATAAAGGCGATATCAATGAAGAACTAGCCTTAAAGACTACAAAAACAGAACTACTTTTCATTGAACGCATTTACAATATGCTGGAAATGGGTGGTACTGCCGGTATTGTAGTTCCACAAGGTGTTTTATTTGGGACTGGCGGTGCTTTTGTAGACGCAAGAAAATTGATGATTGAAAACTCAGAATTGAAAGCTGTGATTACAGCTCCTAGCGGTGTTTTCAAACCTTATGCTGGTGTTAGTACCGCTTTATTAATATTTACCAAAGGAGGTACTTCTGAGAATGTTTGGTTTTATGATATGGAATCGGATGGTTATACTTTGGACGATAAGCGAAAAAAACTTCAACTGCCTGATGGAAAAGATGATTATGGTGATTTGCAAGATATCGTAAAGCATTTCAAATCAAGAGATAGTCTAGTCGAAAATGACAGAAAAGGCAGATACTTTTTTGTGCCCAAATCGGAAATAGTGGAGGCAGATTATGATTTAAGTTTTTCAAAACATAAGGTAGATGTTTTTGAAGCAATTACCTATGATGAGCCAAAAGTCATTTTAGAAAAATTAAATTTGATTGAAGAGAATTTAGTAAAGGAATTAAAATTACTAGAAAGCTACTTTTAAGATGAAGGATAATAAATGGTCATATAAACCTTTGTCAGCACTCTGTGGAATCAACTTGGGTAGTACGCCGAGCCGTAGTAATAGTGAATATTGGGGTAAGGGTTATCCTTGGGTCAGCATTTCTGATTTAAAGGGGAAATATATTTCCAAAACCAAAGAAGAAATCACTGACATAGCTCTAGCTGAAACCAATTGTAAAATTGTAAAAAAAGGAACTCTATTAATGAGTTTCAAACTAAGTATTGGGAAATTAGCATTCGCAGAAAAAGACCTTTTTACGAATGAAGCAATAGTTGCTTTGCCAATTAAAGATGAATCAGAATTGTTAAAAGAGTATTTGTATTATGTTTTAAAGTCAATTCCACTGGTTGGTGGTAATCAAGCGGCAATGGGTCAAACTTTGAATAAGCAGAGTCTTTCTGTTTTACAAATTCCAATTCCTCCAACTTTAGACGACCAAAAACGAATAGCCAAAGTTCTTTCACAATGTGAAGTATTAATCCAAAAGCGAAGAGAATGTATTAATTTATTAGATGATTTATTGAAATCTAAATTTTTTGAAATGTTTGGTGACCCAAGGACAAATTCAAAAGAATGGGAAATAGATTCAGTCATTACTTATGCAGATTGTATTGTCCCAGCTAGAGATAAACCTAAAAGTTTTACTGGTTCAATACCTTGGGTAACTACTGTTGACCTATTACACTTAGGAAAAACAATAAAATCTAAGCAAGATATTGGCATAACCGAGGACGAGATTTCACAGGCAGGTGCCCGGATAATACCGAAAGAAAGTGTTATAATGACTTGTGCTGGAGATTTAGGGGTTGTCTCAATAGCTGAAAGCAACATGGTTATTAATCAACAGTTGCATGCTTTTCAATGCAAAGAGAAGATTAACAACATTTTTTTAATGTATGTATTGTCATTTCAAAAACAATATATGTATAAAGTGGCCTCAAAAACCACAGTGCCATACATGAATAAAACTAATTGCAATAGTATTCCAGTAATTAAACCTCCAATAGATTTTCAAATTGAATTTGCAACAGCTTATGAAAATATTAATATAATAAAAAAGCAAACTTTAGAAAGCCTTAAAGAACTTGAAAACCTTTACGGAAGTATCAGCCAAAGAGCTTTTAATGGTGAACTCGATTTAAGCAAAGTAGAAATTTTAGATATGGAAAATATAGAAAACACAATACCTGAATTAGAGCCCTTAGGAGAAGAACATTGGGAAGGGAAATTTAAAGTTCAAGATTATGTTGTTAATATGGATGAAATCATTTCTAATGATTTCCCCAATACTTCATTTACCTTTAAAGAATTAGAAAATTCAATTTCAGATAGAGGTGTTTATATTGAGTATGAACAGATAAAATCATATTTATTTAAATCATTAATTGGTGATAAAGCAATTCTCGAACAAATATTTGATGAAACTTCAAAAGAGGTTATATTTAAGTTAAAGAAATGAAACTAATTCGTTTTAAATTAAATTCACCAGAAGGATTCAGGTCATTGCAAAGTGGTTTTGAAATCTATTTTCTGAGAGATTTTGACTATAATTCAGCATTTGAATTTAACCCCAATATTTTGGCAGGTAGAAATGGAAGCGGCAAATCAAATATTTTGGAAGCTTTGGCCAATATATTTTATCACTTAGACTGCATGTTCAATGATAATATGCCACGTGATTTCTTTAAAGAAGAAGAAAATGAAAAAGGGTTTGATAATACTATTTGCGTGGTTGATGCTTTTGAATTGGAATATTTTATTTCAATACCAGTAACAATAGCATACAAAACTTATCATGATGTATTAGATTTTCCAGATGGTATGATGAAGATTCATATTCGTATCTCAAAAAATATTGGTTCTCATCCTATTATTGAATGGTTAGAAATGCCTACAGACAATGATCGTGAGATTATTTTTGATAAAATTTTATATAGACAATTATTGCCAAAATATGTTTTAGGTTATTCATCAGGTGAAAACGAGTTACTAAGTTTACCATTTTTCAAAACCCGATTTCTTCATTTTGATGAATATGCAGATAAGCTTACGCATGAAGAACCTTTTGGATTTCCCCCGAAGTCAGAAGGAAGATTAGTTTATTTGGATAATCAATATAGTCAGGCAATTTTACTTTCTAATTTCTTAATTCAAGACGACAAAACACTTGCACCTTTTAATGAAGAAGTTGAATTGGAAGATCTGGACGAATTTAGATTGATTATTTGCATGGATAAATATCTTGATTTACATGAAGATATTTTACGTGACAGAAAAATCTCATTAGAACAATTACATAACGATAAAAACAAACAAGTTCAACTAATTCATAATCTTCGTAACAGTATTGAGATTTTAAAAAAATGTGCAACTTGTTTTGAAACGCAATACATTGAACAAAAAGAAAATGAAGATGGAAGAGAATATTTAATTTTGGATTATAAAGTAACTCCAGCAACAAAAGAGGCTTTTCGTTTTCATTTTGCCAAAAATCCATTACAATTATTTCAATTATTTCAAATTCTTTTAGAGCTGAATGCTTATGCAGTTTCAGAAAATAGTAAACGTAGAGTTTATCAATCGAATAATATCTTTATTAATCAAGATATACATGCCATTCCATTAGAGGAAGATAGAATTTTGCGTTTTAAAAATCTTTGGGTAAGAAAGAAGGGTTTGAACAAACCTCTATTTACAAAAGAACTTTCAGATGGAGAACATCAGTTTCTTCACTCATTAGGACTTTGTTTGCTCTTTAAAAATGAAAGCTGTTTGTTTTTATTAGACGAACCCGAAACACATTTTAATCCAGATTGGAAAGCCAAATTCATTTCAAGCATTCGCCATTGTTTCGCATTTGAGAAATCAAGCACGATGAGAGAGATGTTAATTACAACACATTCACCGTATTTGGTTTCTGATAGCGAATCAAAGTATGTACATGTGTTTATAAAAGATAATGAAACGAAAAAAGTTACTTGTGGCTTTCCTGAGTTTCAAACTTTGGGTGCATCTGTAAATAAAATCACTATCGAGGTTTTTAAAACGCCTTTAACAATTGGTAGGCATGCATTTACATTTCTAGCAAATATTAATGACAGATTTGGAAAAGGAGAAAATAAAAATATTTTGTTAGATGAACTTGAAAATAAATTAGGTGATTCAGTTGAAAAAACATTGTTAATTCATAAACTTAGAAAGTAATGTTATTTCCTTATAAATACATAAATCACGATATAACTAGACTTCAAGTTTGGATTGATTTTCTTTTTATTAATGTGTGGTGTAATGCAAAAGAGGATTATAGTTTAAGTTTACTGGATGGTTGTCATGACCTTAAACAAATTGCATATGAAGAGGCCTGGAAAGAAGACCCGAAGAGAAAAGCAAAGGACTATATCACTGGTCCGATTTCTGTTATTTATGATTTGTTCAAAGAAGAACTAACTGATACCCAAAGAAAACAAATAAAAAGGTGGTACAAGAGAAATAGGAATTTGGAACATGTATGCGATAACAAGAAATTGTTTAACCCTATAAGACGGCAAGATTTTGAAAAGTACTCAAAAAGGTTGTCTGATGCTTTATACACATTTTATGTTGACCTTTATGAACATGCATTAAAATTAGTTACAATTAAAAATAAAATAGGTACACTAGAAGATCATTATAAAGCTTTCATTAAAATCAATAATTATGGTATATGCCCATTTTGTGGCTTAAATACGCTAAGGAGTTATGAAATGGGAGGACATGAAGCATATGATCACTATCTACCCAAAGAAACATATCCTACTTACTCAATCAACTTTAAAAACCTTGTACCTACATGTCATGGCTGTAACTCAATCCATAAATTAAGAAATAGCCCATTAATTTCTCAAATTAATAATAGAAAACAAAAAGCAATATTTCCATACTCCTTGAATACACCTAAAATAAATTTAAATATTAAAGTTAGTATCGAAAATTACAAAGAGTACGAACATGAACATATTGAAATTTCTGTATCATCAAAAAGTGATATTGAGAAGATTAGGTCATGGTTAGAATTATATAATATTGAAGAAAGATATAAAGATGAATTAACGAATTCTGGAAGCGGAAAATATTGGCTTCAATACTTCCTGGAAGAGCTTCCTTTTGCATCAAGAGAAACAGAATTTCAAAGACTACCTGAAAAACTAATTAATTCAAAGTTCAAGGACAAAAATTTTTTAAAAGTGCCATTTTTACAAGCATGCAGACTTGAAGGGCTAATTTAATAGTTTATAAATCAGTTTTTTTCTTTATAAATAGCTTATATAAATTCAATTTTAAATATTTGATTGGTTAATAAAAGTTTATTTATAGTCTAAATGAGTTTAATTCTTTTACTGACTAAATTCAATGGGAAATAATTATTGTTTGATTTATATTAATTACAATATTGTTTTTTCATTATTTTATGATTCAAACTTAGGAATTATTAATATGAAAACTATCTCAATTAGGTATGGAATAAATAAGAGTGATTCTGAAATTTATTTGTCATCATACTTCTGAAAAATCCCTACCCCAACCTTCAACACCCCCCCCCAAAAAAAAACTACTTCTCCCTTCATTTAAATCGCCTGTTAGTGCAAAGCCAAAACCGAATACCTCAAAGGTGTTAAAAATGGAAGCATTGGTAATAATTTGATTTGTGTTTTAAACTCAACATAAATCAATTGATTAAAAGAATCTAGAATTTTCTATATCGAGTAAATGATCTTAATGAACTTTAAGATCATTAAAATCTCGTCTATATTTCAGATAAAAATTACTAGGTGCTTTGTGTACGAAATTCATTATTTTCAGAGTGAGTTGTTCGTTACAAGTTGTATCAGGAATAAATTTAATAAATTCATTTTCTGGATAGTTAGTAATTTCTGATACATAGAATTCATTATTTATATTTATCGGATTATCCTTATTTGACAAATAATAGGATATTCTATTACTAAAGACAAACGGACTAGTTTCGCTTGTAAAATTTCTAGTCTTTATTTCCTTTCTAGTGGGATATTTAATTAATTCGCAATCTCTGTAAAGAGCTCCATTTATTGAATATTCTGCTATAATTTTATATGTTCTAGGAGGGATTATTATTTTGTTTTGTTCTAAAAATGTTACCTCAGTACCTTGAGTATTTGTTGATGTTTTACTTGCAATAATTTCAGTATTATCATTTGAAATATTAGCACCTCTTTTTGTTGAAATGCTTTTTATATTAGTTTCTGTGTAACTTCTATTTCTAAAGTAATTATTTGCATTGCCATTCAAAATAAAAAAACTTTTTTCAAGGTCAATTGTCAAGTCTTCATTTGTTTTATTATAAAAAGAAAATCCAATATTTCCATTTTCTTGCCATAGATCATAAGAAATTAAACAATTTGCATCTTGATAAACAATATTCTTATCCTCTAATTTTAAATTTTCACTGAAATTTGTTTTATACCGCTGATAATAATAGCTATTGCTACAAGATGTAAATGAAAGAATACAGATACAAAGAGGAATTAATTTTCTCATTTGAGGTAAGGTTTTATATGTTAAAAATAATTAACGTATAACTACTTTTCAAGTATTATATTGCATGGATTAGTTTTAGGAGGATTATTCGACCTTCTAAAAAGGCCCAATTCCCAACTTCAACATCACCCCAATATTGTTTTTCGGTTCGCTTATATCTCCTGTAAGAGCTACGCCAAAACCTATTGCTGCACCTACCTGCACAAAATCATTTCCTCTTTTTGTGCCATATTTTCTAACCTTCGCTGTATCCTGAGAAAAGGAATTCGAAAAAAGAAATAAAAAGAATAATGTAAAAACTTGGGTAAATCTCATACTATAAATATAATCAGAATTTAAGAACTTCAGAATTTTTGAACTTCAGAACTTCAGAATTTTTGAACATGGATAGTGATAAAGAAAAAGAAAATTCTAAGATGACTTTTTAAGGACATTCTTCTTCGGATATATCCCAATCCCAGCCTTAATAAACAACCCTATGGTGGATTGCTTAGGATTCAAATCTCCGGTAAGTGCAATTCCTAGTCCGAGTACTGGAACTTTAGGTATCGGTTTGAAAATAAAATTAAACTCAAACGGAACGTTCACTATTTTATAGTTCTTCGATTCATAATAAGAAGTACCTACTAACCAACTTCCCGATGAATATAAATACTCACCTCGATTCACCCCTTCAGAGACACCTAACCCTGCGGAAGCACTCACTTGTACATGATTATTCCCCCTCAGTTTGCCAAGCATTACAGCGTAATTTTGTGCATACTCAGTCGGACTAATAAATAAAGCAAGAAATTCTTCTGATCTATTATATCGAAAAGTAAAAAGTGTATTGTTATGAGAAACATTAAACCAAATACCAGAACCATACCTCGAATAATTGGTGTTCTTCAAATACCCAGTACCTAACTCCACCCAAAAACAATTCCTTTTAACCTTCGCCGTATCCTTAGAAAAGGAATTCGAAAAAAGAAATAAAAAGAAAAAAGTGAATAAGTGGGTAAGTTTCATACCTAAAGATAATCAGAATTTCTGAAAGTCAGAAGATCAGAAGTTCAGAAGTCCCTCTCCTTTGGAGAGGGATTTAGGGTGAGGCTAAACGAAAAAAAGTCTCCTAGTTTCCCAGAAGACTTTTCTTTATTATTTAATGAATGACAAAATTAATTATTGTTCAAATTAATTTATTGTTCAAATTATTTCTCTTTACGAATAAAATCCACCACAATCGGTGTTGCCACGAACAATGATGAGTATGTTCCGAAGATTACCCCGATTAACATTGCGAATGAGAATCCTCGTAGAATTTCTCCACCGAATATGAACAAGATAATTAACACAAACATGGTAGTTAAACCTGTTACCATTGTACGGCTAAGTGTGCTGTTCAAGGCGTTGTTAATTACTGGTGCTAATCGTTCGTTCTTCGTATGGTGTAAGTTCATGTACTCACGTACACGGTCAAATACAACCACGGTATCGTTCATTGAGTAACCCATTACGGTTAATACCGCTGCAATAAATTGCTGATCGATGTCTAATGAGAATGGTAATATTCCGTTGAAGATAGAGAATAGAGAAAGCAAGATTAAAACGTCGTGTAACAAAGCCACCATAGCTCCCATACCAAACTGCCATCTTTTAAATCGGATGTAAATGTAGAAGAACACTGCTGCAAGAGATAATAGAATCGCCCATACTGCCGATGTCTTAATATCATCTGCAATAGTAGGACCTACTTTTTGTTGAGAAAGAATTTTACCTGAGTTATCTCCAATTTTAGATAAACCGTTCATCAATTTACCTTCTACTGTTTTCTCTGCTTCGTCTCCACCTTTTTCGATTAAGTAACTAGTTGTAATTTTTACTTGGTTAGAAGAACCAAACGTTTTTACTTCAGGTGCTCCACCAAATTCGCTCGTTAAAGCCGTACGGATGTCGCCTACAGAAACTTCTTTATCAAAACGAACAACATACGTACGTCCGCCTTTAAAGTCAACACCGAAGCTTAAACCGCGGAATATTAACGAAATAATACCTGCTACGATAATGAAGGTAGATATTGCGTAGAATATTTTTCTTCTCGATAAGAAATCGAAATTGGCATCTTTAAAGAATCCTTGAGTAAATTTATTAGTAAACGATACTACTTTATCTTTCGCAATTTGTCCTTCGAAAATTAATCTCGAAATAAAGATTGCTGCGAATAATGAAGTTACGATACCGATGATCAAGGTAGTAGCAAAACCCAAGATTGGTCCAGAACCGAATGTGTATAAAATAACACCCGAGATTAAGGTTACTACGTTGGCATCTATAATAGATGAGTAAGCATTTCGGTAACCGTCGGCAATAGCCATACGGAACGATTTACCCGTTTCTAATTCCTCTCGAATACGTTCGTAAATAAGTACGTTCGCATCTACCGACATACCAATGGTAAGTACGATACCTGCGATACCTGGTAAGGTAATTACGGCACCAAGTGATGCAAGAATACCCATGATAAAGAATACGTTGGCAAACAAAGCTAAATCGGCAATTAAACCTGCTTTGTTGTAATACATCGCCATAAATATTAATACCACTATTAAACCAACTACAGATGAAATTAAACCTGCGTTAATAGCTTCTTGTCCTAAAGATGGACCTACAATTGCTTCTTCTACGATACGTGCTGGAGCTGGTAACTTACCTGCTTTAAGTACGTTCGCCAAATCTTTTGTTTCGTTTACTGTAAAGCTTCCTGAGATGTTAGAAACACCACCAGAAATTTCGTTTTGTACAGTAGGAGCAGAGTACACATAATTATCTAATACAATAGCAATAGATTTTTTGTTGTCTTTATCTGCAGATGCTTCAGCAGTCATTCTTCTCCAAATTTTAGAACCATCTGTATTCATTGCCATGATTACTTCTGGATTTCCTTTTTGGTCGATGTCCGAACGTGCATCCGAAATTACTTCTCCACCCAATGGTGCTTTACCGTCTCTAGTATTTGCTCTAATAGCATATAGTTCGAATACGTTTTTAGCATTGATAGATTTTACACCCCATAAGAAACGAATATCCGAAGGAAAATTCGCTTTTACTTCTGGCATGTTTAAGTATTCATTTACTTTAGAAGTATCTCTTAATAATGCATAACCCACTACTGGTCCTGGTGCAACAACTTGTTGCCCTTGCTCATTCTGACCTAAGTTAGGGTTCAATACAGCGAATAATGGATTCTCTTTAGCAAAGTTTGCGAAAGATTTATCAGCAGTATCTGTTTTACCAGTATCTGTTTTTACATTCTTCAATAACGCTAAATCGTTAGTAGCTGCTTTTGCAGTATCTGTTGTCGCTGCAGCAGTAGTATCGCCTTTAGGCAAAGCAGATGGAGTAGTAATTGCCATCTTATCTTTCAACGATTTATTCGCTTTATCCAAAAATCCAATTACTTCTGAGTTTGCGTAAACATCCCAAAATTCTAATTGTGCAGAACCTTGTAATAATTTACGAACACGATCTGGATCAGTAACACCTGGTAATTCAATTAACACTCGGTTGCTACCTTGTTGTAATTGAATGTTTGGTTGAGTTACACCGAACTTATCAATACGAGTTCTTAAAATATTAAATGAGCGATCGATAGCACTTTGTGCTTCTGCTTTTAATACCTTAATTACTTCGTCGTTACTAGAGTTATAAGTAATACGTGGTGAGTTTTCTTTGGTAGCAAATACAGCCGCTAATTTTACATTAGGGTCTAAGTTCTTGTATTCTGAACTGAACAAGTCGATAAAGTTCTTATCACTTTTCAAACTTTTTTGTTCAGCCATACGAATCGCTCTGTTGAACGTAGTGTCTGTATTGTTATTCGCCATCGAACGTACTAAATCACTTAAAGAGATTTCCATGGTAACGTTCATACCACCTTTTAAATCCAATCCTAAGTTTAATTGTAATTGCTTACACTCTTGGAAAGTAAATTTCGCGATTCCTAAGTTGTACACAACTTCGGTTTCCATTGAATCTAAATACGCTTTCTCACGCTTAATGTCGCCTGCGGCATATTCTTTCGCATCACTTTCCACTTTGTTGGCTACAAATGTGAACGACAGTGAGTACAAACATGCAATCGATAACGCGATTGCAAAAAACCTAATAGCACCTTTTCCCTGCATAAATTGTTTAATTAGCTTATTTCTTTGTTTTCGTTAATATATAATTATTGTCAATTGTCTATTTTGACAAGATTGCAAATCTAATTAAATTTTTAAATTAAAAAAGAGACAAATAGGGGCTATTTCTCCTTATTTTCCAACATGTTGTGGATATTACCAATATTTATCAAATCCTCTTTTTCAGATAGTTAGATAAAATGTCGATCTCGTGGCTAATATCATCGTTATTATGGATCACAAATTCGCAGCTCGTTTTATAGGGCAATAAGTACTGATCATACGCGGGCATTACGTGGTTATACCACTGATACAGAATCATATCCTTCGTATATCCTCGCTCAATTTGGTCGCGGGTAAGTCGCCTGTTCAATTTAATCTCATGGTCGGCATCTACAAACACCTTATAATCGAACAATTCGAATAATTCTTTAAAGTGAAATATAAATAGACCCTCAATTACAATAATAGGAGCTGGGTTAATGCACAAAATCTCCGGATTATCTTTCGGTACGTTAAAGGTGTACTCTTGTTTTTTGATGGTTTTACCTGCAAGTAAATTAGAAATATCGCTATACAGCTGCTCTCGCTCTATTCCTTCAGGTAAATCGAAATTAATTTCTCCATTATCATCCACCAATTGCATATGCATGGGTTTGTAGTAATGATCTTGAGAAATCAAACAAATATCACTAGGATTAAAATGGTTTAAAAGCGAATTTAATAAATACGTTTTACCCGAGGCACTACCGCCCGCAATTCCAACTAAATAAGGCTTCTGCATATTTATTCTTTGGGTATAGAATAGTTTAAGTTTACTCTAAATTTCTGGTCCACCGCGCCAAGCATTCCCACGGCCGCTTTAGAAAGTACAATAATAATATTTTCGTTATCGCCAGTTTCTGGTAGGGTGCCAATTACTTTTACATACACACTTTTGTTATTCATTAAATTAGTAACCCTAATAATGGTCCCAATAGGTGCTGTTTTATGTAATGCAATGCTTTTCTTAGGGTTTATACTTTTATCGTTTATCCAACCCGCTATACCCGTTTCGGCAAATTCGGTACTCTGTAAGTATTTGTTTTCTCGTGTACTTACCTTTACATCGGCAGTACCTTTCGTTACTTCAACCTTTACATTTTTACTCTCTTCGTCCGTAGGCTCTATAATATCTTGGTTCTCTATTACTACCCCTTTTTTCGGGATTTTTAATTTTTGGCGATAACTTAAACTGGTTCCCTTAATGTTATTAAATTCTTTTATTTCGGTTACCGTTAATTTGTATTTCTTAGCAATTTGATAGAGTGTTTCTCCCTTACCTACAGTATGAGTAGTGAATTGTGATTTGTCTAATTTTGGATTCTTTACTATTGGTTCTATAGGCTCCGCAGCATCAGTTATTACAGGGGTCTTCACCATTGCAACATGCTTTGCCGGTACTTTAATAACTTGTCCTAAATCTAAGATTGTATTCGATAAATTATTGATCTGTTGAAGTACAGCTGGGGTAGTGCCGTAAATTCTGGCGATGCCGTATAAGCCTTCACCTTTTTCTACTTTGTGTAAAATATATCTTTTTCCTTCTATGGTTTCTGTCCCAACAGAATCAACTCTTGCTGAAGCTGCCATCGGAATCAGAAATAAAATTAACATCAAAAATTTATTCATCCCTTTTAAGATATAATCTGCAAATCTACTAAAATTCGCTTAGCTTTTTAATACCAATAATTGGTGATTATCTATTAATAAGATGATTTTAGAGGCAATTCGGAGCAAATAATCGTACTCCATTCTAATGCCCTCTATATCAAACGATTTATGTAGTATTTCTTTATTAGATTGATGAACAGTTAACACCGCTGGTTCAGCAATGCTTAATTCCACATGCATTTCACTAAATGCAAGTACATGCTTATCCACCTCTTTTTCAGCATGTTGTATATCAAGCTGTAATTCCATCAGTTTGGGTGCTGTAATTTTTTCTCTTTCGAATGAAATGTATTCGAATCGTTTCGGCTCCATCTTCGCAGGATATACTTTCAACTCACCCACAAAACATTCTTCTAATTTCAATTCAGAACTGCTCCAAACTTCTTTCTCTAACTCCAAATTATACACCATTAAAATACTTTGGTTCATTAAGTTTTGCTCGTGGTAATAACTAAGCAATACATAAGGGTATTGCAAATTCACCAAAGTGCAAACGTATTCCTTTAAAGTCGGGAAATGCCATTGTTTATTAGTCTCGGGCTCCCATAAGTAAAACTCCTTTTGCGCATTCTTGCACTCTAGGTAGAGCACATTGTCGGCAGGGTTTACGTGGAACCGCCAGATGGTGTCAGGGGATGTAATGGTTAACATAGAATGTAAATAATAGTCCAAGGTCCAAAGATAAATCATATAAATAAGCACACGAGCACACGAACATTGTCCAAATTGTCCCAATTAGCTAATTAGCATACCTCACCAGCACCTTCTTCCTCTCAAGCTCTTTTATAAGTAAAAGGTTTCCTTCTTTGTTTTTGCCTTCGAAAAGGAGGTTGTTTCCGCGGAGCATGAGCAGGCTTAAGTTCGGTAAATTTTTTAATTCTTCGGGTAAAACAGAAATGTTGTTGTTCGACACATCTATTTCTTCAATGTTTTTCAAGTTCAGTATTTCTGCTGGGAAATAGTTGAAGGTATTGTTTTGTATATCTAAGCGTTCTAGCGAATCTAAATTGCTAATGCAAGCGGGTAATTGGTCCAGCTTATTTTTTTGAACATATATATACCGCAGATTTTTTAGGGTACATAATTCATCGGGCAATTTACTAATGTTGTTATAAGAAAGGTACAAACGTTTTAGGTGGTGTAGGTTTCCAATTTTAACATCTATAGTACTAAGGTTATTATAATAAAAATCGATGTCAGTTAGGTTTGGTAAATCGTAAAAAGTAGTTGGAATTTCGCTGATTATATTCTTGTAGAATATAATTACTTCAAGGGTTTGCAGGGTATTTATTGTTTTGGGTACTTCGGTGATTTTATTGTCGGAGAGGTTAATATTTCGGACATGTTTAGCCCTTAATAAAGAAGGCGGGAAAGCTGCTATTCCATTTTTCGCTAAGCTAATTTTCTCCAAACTTTTCAAATTCTTCCGAGGAATTCGCACCGATTTAAGTTCATTAAAATTCAAATTGATTTCTTGGAGATGCTTGTTTCTACGAAGTATGCGTGGATACTTATTTAAACAATTCTGACTTAAATTCAATACTTCTAAGTTTTTGAACTTTCGAACTTCCCTAGGTAATTCTGTATACATCTTTTCCGATAAGTTGAGAATGAAAACAGAATCTTTATGTTGCAGTGCTTCTTGTAGGTTGGAGTATACTTTTGCTTTTTGTGCGAAACTTAAAATAGAAAATAGAAAAAAGAAAATGGTAAAAATAGGTTTCATTTATTACTAATCTAAATAGTCTTAACGATAAAAAGTCCAAGGTCCAAAGATAAATGAGCACACGAACTACGATCACACGAGCACACGAATAACGAGCACACGAACTAGTAACCTGTATAATTATGTGGTGAGAACGATTTGAGTTCAGCTTTAATTTCCTCCGAAACGTTCAGTCTTTCTATAAACGCATGCATACTTTCTTGTGTGATTTTTGCATTGGTGCGAGTAAGATCTTTTAGTGCTTCGTATGGTTTTGGGTAGCCTTCGCGGCGTAAAATGGTTTGAATAGCTTCGGCAACAACTGCCCAATTTTCTTCTAAATCTTTTTCGATGGCTGCTGGGTTCAACATCAATTTAAACAATCCTTTTTCTAATGATTTTAGGGCGATGAGGGAGTGTGCAAATGGTACTCCAACATTCCTTAAAACAGTAGAATCGGTGAGGTCGCGCTGTAGGCGTGAGATCGGTAGTTTTGCAGATAGAAACTCGAACATAGCATTTGCCATGCCTAGGTTTCCTTCGGCATTTTCGAAATCTATAGGGTTAACTTTATGCGGCATCGCCGACGAACCAATTTCTCCTTCTTTAATTTTTTGTTTGAAGTAATTCATCGATATGTATTGCCACATATCTCTCGACAAATCGATGAGGATAGAGTTGATGCGTTTAAAATTGTCGCACATCGCAGCAAACTGATCGTAGTGTTCTATTTGCGTGGTATGTTGCGATCGGTGCAAGCCTAAATTATTGTTTACAAAATCGTTGGCAAACAACACCCAATCGATGGCAGGGAAAGCTGCTTTATGTGCATTTAAATTACCAGTAGCACCACCAAATTTTGCAGCATATGGAATGTGCGATAGTGCTGTTAATTGCACTTCAATTCGTTCTATAAATACTAAAATTTCTTTTCCTAACCTGGTCGGAGATGCAGGCTGCCCGTGCGTATGGGCCAATAACGGAATGTCTTTCCACTCGTCTGCTAATTTTTTTAATCGCTCCAATAAGGCATGCATTTCTGGCAACATTATTTTCTCTACCGCATGTTTTAAACTCATTGGGATAGCAGTGTTATTTATATCCTGTGAGGTTAAGCCAAAGTGTATGTATTCTAAAGCGTGTGTAATGTTTAGCTCTTCGAGTTTTTCTTTTAAAAAATATTCTACGGCTTTTACATCGTGGTTGGTAGTAAGTTCAATCTCTTTTATACGTGCTGCATCTCGCTCATCCTTAAAGCCAATGTATAATTCACGGAGTTGCATTTCTTGCTCGTGTGTTAAGGCTTCAAAGCCTTTTAGTCCTAATTTAGAGAGGGCAATGTAATACTCTACTTCCACCCAAACTCTATATTTTATTAAGGCCGATTCCGAAAAATAAGTGGCTAAAACATTGGTTGATTTTCTATAGCGACCATCGATAGGGGAAATCGCATTTAGTGGATGGAGTATCATAATTTTCAATTTTCTACAAAAATAGAATAATTTCCCAATGCCATAATATTATCTTCGCAACATGTCGATACAAGAAGTACTAAAAAAATACTGGGGCTATGATGCTTTTCGCAATCCACAAGATCGGATTATAGAAAGTGTTTTAGCTGGTAACGACACGCTTGCGTTATTGCCCACAGGTGCCGGAAAATCTATTTGTTACCAAGTACCCATTATGGCTCAAGAGGGTATAGGCATAGTGGTTTCTCCATTAATTGCCTTAATGAAAGACCAAGTACAGCAATTAAAACGCCGTGGAATTAGAGCTGTTGAAATTGTGAGTGGCATGAGTGCTCGAGAGATCGACATTACGCTTGATAATTGTATTTATGGTGATATAAAATTTTTGTACCTCTCGCCAGAACGCTTGCAAAATGAACTCGTTCAGGAGCGTATTAAACGAATGAAGGTAAATTTACTGGCAATAGATGAGGCTCATTGCATTTCTCAATGGGGTTATGATTTCAGGCCGGCTTATTTAACTATTGCTGATATAAGAGGCCTTATACCTAGCGTTCCTGTACTAGCCTTAACCGCCACAGCTACCGCCAACGTGGTGATTGATATTCAAGAGAAATTAAATTTTAAAAAACCGAATGTATTCAACATTTCATTCGAACGAAAAAATTTAAACTACCTCGTTTTAAAAGAAGAAAACAAATACCAACGCTTATTGAGAATCTTGGCTCGAGTACCCGGTTCTGCAGTTGTATATGTGCGCAACCGTAAGCAAACAGAAGAAATTGCAAGCTTCCTTAAAACACAAGGTATTTCGGCAGATTTTTACCATGCAGGAGTTGATATGAAACTTCGTTCGCAAAAGCAAGACAGTTGGATTCTCAATAAAACAAATGTAATAGTGGCTACCAATGCTTTTGGTATGGGAATAGATAAACCCGATGTAAGGGTAGTAGTACACATGGATTTACCAGATAGTTTAGAAGCCTATTACCAAGAGGCGGGTAGAGCAGGTAGAGATGGACTAAACTCCTTTGCAGTATTGCTTTACCAAGATGCCGACTTGCTTGAATTGAAGAGAAAAGCAGAGCAGAATTTCCCGGAATTTAATGAAATTGCGGAGCTATACCAACAACTTTACAACCATTATCAATTAGCCTTTGGGGCAGGGAAGAATATTTCGGTACCCTTTGATTGGGTTGCATTTTCGAGGCAATACAACATTCCTATTCCAAAGTTAATTCAGTTAATGAAACTCTTGGAAAACGATGGAATTATTTACCTTTCCGAAGGATATAAAAACGATACCAGAATTCGATTCTTAGTAAACACCGAGCAATTGTATGCTTTCCAAATAGCAAATGCTCATTTCGATTTGTTTATTAAAACCCTACTTCGCTCGTACGGAGGTTTGTTCGAAGATTATGTAAACATTGTAGAAAAAGATCTCCTAAAACGCACAGGCTTGCACGAAGATGAGTTTAAAAGACAACTAACATTGCTTCAGAATTACAATGTAATAGATTATGTTCCAGGCGGACAGCTACCCATATTAACCTTTTTGGAGGAAAGATTGCCCAAACAACAACAGAAATTTAATAAAAACTACTGGAAACAGCGCAAGGAAGTATTGATGGATAAAGTGTTGGGAATGAGTGAATATGTAGAGAAAGACATCTGTAGATCGAAGCAAATATTGGCCTATTTTAATGAGTTGGATTACCAAGAATGTGGGCAGTGCGATGTGTGCTTGAAGAAGAAAAACACTGAAAATGAGGTCGGAAACAAAGAAAAAATCTTTCAACGAATACTAAAGGAAACCTCAAAAGAAAATTTATCTTTGCCACGTATTTTGCAGAATTGGACAGATTTCCCAGAAAATGAACTCAAGGAATATCTTCAACAATTAATTGATGAGGGGCGGATACAATTTAATGACAAAAACGGAGTTATAGTAAAAACACAAAAGCATTGAAAAGTATAATTTTAACCGTTACCAACGATTTAACATACGATCAGCGTATGCACAGGGTGTCGACCACACTTCATAAAGCTGGATACAAAGTGTTATTAGTTGGTAGAAAAAGATCTTTTTCAATTCCCCTTAAAGAACAAGCTTACAACCAAAAACGAATTAACTGTTTTTTCGAAAATGGTAAGTTGTTTTACCTTGAATTTAATCTCCGATTGTTTTTCTTCTTATTGTTCAATCGTTTCGACATTGTAAATGCAAATGATTTGGATACCATAATGCCTTGCTTTTTAGTATCGAGGTTAAAAGGGAAAGAATGTATTTATGATGCACACGAATATTTTACAGAGGTGCCCGAAGTATTGCACAGACCCTTCACTAAAAAAATATGGGAAACACTAGAAGCCTATATTATTCCGAAACTAACCCATTGCTATACCGTTAGCGAAAGCATTGCAACCTTATTTCAAGAAAAATATAAAACCAATTTCGATATTATTAGAAACGTTCCTATTTTAAATAGCAACAAAGAAATTTTGTATAAATACCAAGAGGAACACGAACGCTATATTATATACCAAGGTGCACTTAACCAAGGTAGAGGGTTAGAACCTTTAATAGAAGCGATGCAATACGTAGATTGCCATTTATACTTGGTGGGAGAAGGAGATTTAAGCGAAGATTTAAGAATTATTGCACAAAAATATAAAGTAAAAAGTAAGGTTAAATTTATGGGGTATATAGAGCCTAGTAAATTGCCAAGCATTACAAACAAAGCGTTTTTAGGGATTAATGTTTCCGATAATTTAGGCTTGAGTTACTATTATTCTTTGAACAATAAATGTTTCGATTACATACATGCTGGCATTCCTTCTGTAACGAATGATTTCCCTGAATACCAAAAAATAAACGAGAAATACCAAGTAGCCATTCTTACCGAATTAAACGCTAAAAACTTAGCGGATTCTATTAATTTATTATTGAATGATAAAGTGCTTTACAACACGCTAAGAAGTAACTGTATATTGGCTCGTGAAGAGTACAACTGGCAAAAAGAAGAGCAAAAACTACTGGAAATTTACGAACGAGTTGCTTAAGTATTTTTTACAGCTTTTGCGTAAGCATTCAGTTTGAAATAATCCAACAATAATAAATTCGGGTCTTCTGATAATAGATTTCTTACAATTTTCTTTTCGTACATTCTATAAAGAAATCCTAAAATTGGCATTAGTCCCATTTTGTATAATCGCTTGTAAAAATAGATTAATCGCACATGGTCTTTTTCTTCAGAACTTAAAAAATCTTTGGAGATTTTAGCTAGGTTATTGCAAGCAATTTCTACTTTATTTAAATAGATATCCGATCGCTCTACACCTAAATGTATTACAGGGTTGTAAACATGTAGCACTTTGAACTTTTCGCGTTGTAATTCTATGCAATACAAGGTGTCCTCGTGCCCGTATTCTCTTATATTTTCATTGAATTTTACTTTGTCGAACACTCTCTTTTTTACGAATAAATTACAGGTTTTTACACTGAAATATTTATCCTCATCTCTTACTTCTGGGCGAAGGGCTTCTCGCTTATTTCCATATTTCCAACGAAGCACATGGTGAATTGATTTTGCACTTTTTTCATATTCAATACCACCATAAATAATATCACAATGGTCGATGGCATTTAAATAAGAGCTCAAATAATGATCGTTCGGAATGCTCATATCAGTATCTATAAAAAGCAAGTTCTGATTGCTTGCCTTTTCGGCTAACTTATTCCTAAGAGCCGATCTACCAATATTTTGAGTGAGTTTAGAATAGTTTACACCAGGAATAGCTGATATTGCTTCGTTTTCTGCCAAATGTTCGGTAGAAGCGTCGTCAATACAGATTATTTCGAAGTTAATGCCTTCTTTTAAGGCTAAATTAGATAGTTTACTTACCAAAGAGTAAACCGGATAATTGTAAATTGGTATTAATATCGATAACACAGGTGCAAATTATACATTTTTAAACGAATGATGCAACCCTTTGCAAATTACTTTCGTCTATCAGAAAAATAACAATATGAAAAAAGCATTACTAACCACACTTTTATTAGCCGGAATAGCAATAGGTGTAAGTCCATTAATTATAGCAAGTCCATTTAAAAGATCAATAGAAACTGTTTCTGATTTAGTTACAGAGAATAGAGATGTAAAAGGATTCTCTAAAATAGAAGCTTCTGGAGCCTTCGAAATTAGAATAATAAAATCGAATACCTACGCGGTAAAAGTAGAGGCTGATGAAAAAATTATTAAAAATATAATTACAGAAGTATCTGGAGATAAATTAGTTATAAGAATGGCAAGCGAAAGCAAAAAGGATTATAGTAATGGAAACAGAGGACAACAAATTACCATTCAAATGCCAACCTTAAACGCTCTAACATGCTCAGGAGCAGTGGAAGTTCAGTCGGATGATATATTTGAAACAGAAAAATTCGAATTAAAAACGAGTGGAGCTTCTGAAGTGAAATTAGGAATCAATGCAAAATTGTTAATCTCTAAATTTACAGGAGCAAGTGAAGTAAAGCTTAAAGGCAAGGTAGATACACATGCTTTGGACATGACAGGTGCATCTGAATTAGAAGCCGTAGAATTAGAAACAAGCAAATATGCTATCCAAAGTAAAGGAGCATCTGATTGCAAAATATACGTAACAGAAGAGCTTATTGTAAACGGAAGCGGTGCTAGCTCAATAAAATATAAAGGTTCACCTAAAAAAATATCAAAAGACACAAAAGGTGCTACAGATGTGTCGGCTCTGTAATCACTAACGTTCAGTTAAAAAATTGTTCAGAAAAGCTTCGATTTCATCGAAGCTTTTTTTTATTCTTTTTTTTAATCCTTTAATTTTATTAATGCAATTTTTTTATCTTTTAAATTAAAAAATAAAATAGCAAGTCACTGACTCAAATATAGTTTCAACCTGCGACTGATTTTACTATTTGCTTCCTAGTTAAACTATCGCACCGTTTTATTTTTAAATTCAAAAGATTTAGAGTTATAAAAGAATCAATATTTGTACTATTTAAGCTAAGAAAGTAATCCTAAATCCTTTGAATTTAAGAATCCAAAGGTGTGGTAATTTAAATAGAAGGCAATCGCTGAAATCCGTTGCACGGATAGTATTAAGCAGGAATCATTGACTAGCTTTTGGATTGTTAAATTTAAAGGATAAAAAAAATTTTATTTTTAAATTTAAAAGAATAAATAAAAAACCAAAAAAATAATAAAGAACATCCATCGGATCATATGTATAATGATCCGAATACCTTGGTGCTATAAATTCAAAGAAAATAGTAATAAAAACAAATAGAAAGAGGAGTTGTCCGAAACTGTGTTTCCGCTGGTGATTCTTGTAAAATAGGGCGTTTTCGAGTATCAGAACGCAGGCAGAAACAAAGGGTACGGCCAATAAATCATCGCCATAATTATCTATC
>CALRIM020000034.1:0-22416 GCA_943360385.1 Rhizobium sp. Q54
GTTGACTTTTCGTTAGGAAAATTTGCAAATATAAATGCTACGGGTCGTGTTGATAAATCATCAGCATTATTCCCTTCAAACAATACATTTTTCTACCCATCAGTAAATGCCACAACTATATTAAACAACTATATTGATATGCCGTCGGCAATCAATTTGGTTAAAGTTAGAGCTTCATATGCTCAAGTACGTGGAAGTGGAAACTTCGTTTCTAGTTACATCGGTTCAACGCCAGGTAATAACTTCCCATTAGAGTATGGTGCACAGTATAATTCAGTATATGGTGGCCCATCATATAATAACAGTTCAGTTTACAACGTAACTCCTGGTTACAATAACGGATCAGAGGCTAGATACACAAGCTCATTAATCGATGGCGAAATTAAACCTGATAATCGTATCAGTAAAGAAGTAGGTTTAGAAGCTGCATTATTTGATAACAAAATCAAATTTGATATTGCTTACTTTAACTACGTAGATGGTTTACAAATTTTCAGTAAAGAAATTTCTCAAGCATCGGGATATTCTAACTATACTTTAAATGCTACTAAAACTAAGAAAACAGGTTTAGAGATTGCAATTGGAGCTACTCCAGTAAAAACTAAAGGTGGTTTAACTTGGGAAACGATGTTAAACTGGTCGACTTTCAAAGAAACCTTCTTAGAATTACCTGAAGGTGTTGCCGCTTTAAATACATTCTACAAAGTAGGTAGTCGTACAGACGAAGTTTACATCCGTAAGTTCGCGCGAACTCAAGATGGTCAAATTATTAATGATGCTGGTGGTCGTCCAATCATTTTACCAGTTGCTCAATATGCTGGCAACTCAAATCCTGATTTCATCTTCGGATTTATCAATAAAGTAGATTACAAAAATGTAACCTTAGGTTTCCAATTTGATGGTTGCGTAGGTGGTATCATGGAAGACTATGTGAGAAAGAAAACAATGCAAGGCGGTCGTCATATCGAAACAACTGAAGGAGCTTTAGGTGATGCTCGTTACCAAGATTACTTAGGGGTTAAATCATACGTAGGTGAAGGTGTACAAGTATCAAACAGTACTGCAATTCAATACGATCCAATTACAGGTGAAATAACTAATTATGGTGATTTAGTTTTTGAATCGAATTCAACAAAAACATTTGCTCAAGATTATGTAAGTCGTTTAAACAGTATTCCAGAAGCAAATATGATGAGTAAATCATATGTGAAATTAAGAGAGATTACACTTACTTATAAAGTTCCAACTAAAATATTGAAAAAATCATTCATTGAAAGTGCTTCTGTTTCATTAGTAGCTCGTAACGTTTTATACTTTATGAAGGACAAGAAGTTTAATGATGTAGATATTGACCAATTTAATAATTCACAATCTGGTACTGGGTTGCAAACTCCAACAACTAGAAGTTATGGTTTTAACGTGAATTTAACTTTCTAATTATATTAAAATAAATAACTTATATGAAAAAGATATTCATTTTTATTACATGTATTGTCGCTATCAGTTTGACAGCTTGTCAAAAAGACTTTGATGAATTACAAAATGATCCGAATAGAGCAACAACTGTTCCTCCAAACTTATTGTTAACAGGAATTTTATCGGATATAAATTACGGTCCATTTAGCGAAACACAACGTTGGAATCAATTCTACTGCTGTAATTACGCGTATTATGGTGATCAACAATACAGCTGGACAAACATTTCTTACGGAACTTATTCTACATTGAATAACGTAAATAGAATGATTGATGAGTCGACTAAGAACTTACCTTCACCAAACGCATATACATCTATTGCTAAATTTATGAAAGCCTATTTGTATTACAACTTAACTATGCAAGTTGGAGATGTTCCATTGTCGGAAGCTTTAAAAGGTATCGAAAACACTACACCAAAATATGATACTCAAAAAGAGGTATTTCAACAAATCTTAGTTTGGTTAGATGAAGCTAATACGGATATGACTTCTGTAATTACAACTGGTAATTATATTTTATCAGGCGACATTTACTACAACGATAATTTAACAGCTTGGAGAAAAGCAGTAAACACGTTTAAATTAAGAGTGTTAATTCAACTAAGTAAATATGACAGTGATGCTGATTTAAATATCAAACAAAAATTTGCAGATGTAATGAACAATCCTGCTACTTACCCAGTGTTTACTAGCATGGCGGATAATATGTCATTCAAATTCAATACTTCATTTAATAAGTATCCTACTAGTCCAGATTCGTATGGGTTTGATGCTGCACGTTATAACATGTCTGCTACATATTTAAATAGCTTAGTTACTTTGAAAGATCCACGTGTGTTTAAGGTTGCAGAGCCTGCTGATTCATTAGTAAGAGCTGGTGCTGCTAAAAATTCATTCGATGCATTTGCTGGTGCGAGTAGTGGTGAAGACTTAGGTGATATGAGTTCTAAAGCTGGTCAAGGTTTGTACTCTTTCATTAACCGTAAAAGATACTACAGTACTTATACTGCTGAAGATTGCATCCAAGTAGGTTACCCAGAAATGTGCTTCAACATTGCCGAAGCAATTAATAGAGGTTGGATTGGTGGAAATGCCGAAACTTGGTATGTAGATGGTGTAAAAGCTTCACAAGAATTTTATGGTATTAAAGATGGTGCAAATACCGTTACATTCCAAAAAGTGGGTGGTACTTTAACAGAGTCTGAAGAATATACAATTAATTTTGATTGGGCAACCTATTACGCACAACCGACAGTTCAATACCAAGGTGGTGCAACTGGTTTATCGCAAATATTAACACAGAAATATTTTGCTTTCTATCAAAATAGTGGTTGGGAAGCTTACTACAATTGGAGACGAACTAATGTTCCTACATTTTTAACTGGACCAGGTTCTGGGAATTCAGAACGTGTTGCATTAAGATTCCAATACCCAACTTCAGAGAAATCTGTTAATAGCACTAATGTTGATGCCGCGATTAGCCGCCAATTTTCTGGTAACGATGATATCAATGAAAAAATGTGGATTATTAAATAATTCAATATTGAAATGATGATTAGAATAGAGGTTGTTTTGGCAGCCTCTATTTCTTTTTTTATAAAAAAAAATAAAATGACTGAATTTGAAGCAGAAAAAGTAGTTGAAGCCATCTTTCAATTATTCAATAAAAATGGAGCTGATGAATACATCGGTGAACCAGTTACTAAATATCAACATATGGTTCAGAGCGCAATGATTGCTCAAGACTTAGGATATTCAGATGAAATTGTAATTGCTGCGTTATTACATGATATTGGACATGTATGCGTTGACCTAACAGATGACAATGATATGAATGGTTTTGGTATAAAAGATCATGATGTTATTGGTGGAGAATTATTAAGAGATTATGGTTTTTCGGATGTTGTTATTTCTGCAGTAGAAAATCATGTATTAGCAAAACGCTACCTATGTACCAAGTACAAAGGTTACTTCGATAAATTATCTCAAGCAAGTATAGAAACATTAAAACTTCAAGGTGGTGCACTAAATGAAGAAGATATTGTATTGTTCGAAGCCCATCCTTTTTTCGATGAAATTGTGAAAGTTCGCAAAATTGATGAAATGGCAAAGGATGAATTTATGCAGATTATCCCTGTTGAAAAATATAAATCATTATTGTTAAATCACTTAATAAAATAATTTTGAATACGCCAATAAAACTAGTTGTATTTGATATGGCAGGTACAACTGTAAACGAAAATAATTTAGTTTACCATTGTTTACATCAAACTATATTACAACATGGATTTTTTTGCTTTCTTGAAGATGTTTTGTTATTCGGAGCAGGTAAAGAAAAGAGAAATGCTATTGTTGATATTTTAAGTGCCATTCAAGTGCTTAGAATTGATAATGAAACAATCAATTTGATCTTCCATGATTTTCTGAAAAATTTAGAAATCTCCTATAATACAGCCGTTATTTATCCAGCATCAAACTCTGAAGTAGTGTTTGAAAAATTGAAAGCCTTGGATATTAAAGTAGTTCTTAATACTGGTTACGACAGAATCACTGCAATTAAATTGCTTGATAAATTGAATTGGTTACAAGGGTTGCATTATGATATGCTCGTTACTGCCTCCGATGTTCAACACAGTCGCCCTCAACCCGACATGATTTTTAATGCAATGTCGCATTTTAATATTACCGACGCAAAATCGGTTGTTAAAATTGGAGATTCGGCAATCGACATAGAAGAAGGTAAAAATGCACAATGCGGAATGACTATTGGAATTACCACAGGTGCTCAAACCAAAGAACAAATGAATGTTGCTCAACCAGATTATATAATTGACGATTTATTGGAATTATTAACTATTATCAATGTATAATTGAAATGATTTTAAAACTTAACTTTAAGAAAAACGATTCGTTAGTAAAGTCATTTCATTCTAATTATATTTTAACTGTTCTTGTTATTTCAAGTGCTGCATTTGTTACTTATACCTGTATGTACGGTTTTAGAAAACCTTTTACTGTAGGTACTTATAACGATATAACTTTCCTCGGAATTAACTATAAAATTTGCTTAGTTATTGCTCAAGTAATCGGGTACATGATTAGTAAATTTTATGGTATTTCATTTATTGGTAAAATTCATCCCGATAAAAGAGCTATCACTTTAGTTTATGCTATACTTCTGGCATGGGCTACACTTTTCTTTTTCGCCCTTGTGCCTAGTCCGTATAATTTGATTTTCATGTTTTTAAACGGACTACCCCTGGGCGTGGTATTTGGTTTAGTTTTTGGTTACTTAGAAGGCCGGCGAACCACTGAAATTATGGGTGCTTTTTTAGTCACTAGTTTCATCTTTGCCTCAGGATTATCCAAAACATTAGGAAAATGGATGATTATTAATTTACATGTGAGCGATTGGTGGATGCCTTTTTTTACAGGGGGTATTTTTATTTTTCCATTTTTGCTTGCTGTATATATTCTCAATCATGCTCCAACACCAAACGAGAAAGACATTGCTCAACGAACAGCTCGTAAACCCTTATCAAAAGTTGAGCAAAGAAATATCATAAAAGAATTTAGAAATGTACTCATTCCAGTTGTTATTTCATATTCTATCTTTACCGTTGTACGAGATTTTATAGAAGATTTTGCTAATGAATTTTGGATAGAAAATGGTTTCGAAAACAAAGCTGGAATATTTGCGCAAACGAGCACCTTTGTTTCGATAATTGTATTGATAATAATCGGATTATTCTTTCTCTTTAAACGAAATGATACTGCCTTTAAATGGATACATATATTAGTATTATTAGGCTTAACCCTTTTAGTGGGAGCAACATTTTTATTTAATATACATCTGATAAATCCATTTACTTGGATGGTGGTTTCTACCACTGGTTTATATTTCGCCTATTTACCTTTTAATTGCTTGTATTTCGAACGATTTATTTCTGTATATAAAATTAATGGGAATGTAGGTTTTGTAATGTATATCGCAGATTCCTTTGGTTATTTAGGGACCGTTGTCGTTTTGTTGATAAAAGAAATGCTACCGATTCATTATAATTGGAATGTGTTTTTTAGCACTATTTTTTATTCTGCTGGAATACTTGGAATTATATTAATTTATTTTACACTCATGTTACATCTTAAAAAAATTAAAAATCAATATGTCTAAAAATGCAATTGTAATTGGAGCCGGAATAGTTGGATTAGCAACTGCAAGAGCTCTTGTTAATAAAGGATATAAAGTATCTATTTTTGAACGTTCTAGTAAGGCTGTAGGAGCTTCTATTCGGAATTTTGGTATGGTTTGGCCAATTGGGCAACCCGAAGGTGTTTTGTTGAATAGAGCGCTTAGAACTAGAGAGATTTGGAAAGATATTGCTGTTAATGCTAATATTTGGTTTGATGAATGTGGTAGTGTTCATTTAGCCTATAAAACAGATGAACAAAAAGTTTTAATGGAATTGTTCGAAGCATTTAAAAAACAAGGAAGAAATGTTCAACTTCTTAGCCCATCAGAAATTACTTCGAAATTCAATGGAATTAATCCTAATGGATTATTGTGTGGATTATACAGTGATACGGAAATGATTGTAAATTCTCCGAAAGCGATTCCTGGAGTAGCTCAGTATTTACAAGAAAAGTTAAATGTAAAATTCCATTGGGATATGGCAATCTCGAAAATTGAAACTGGAAGTGTTAGTTGTGGTAATACCACTTATGAAACAGATTTAGTAGTGTTGTGTAGTGGAGCAGATTTCGAAACGCTTTTTCCAGAATCTTTCAGAAATACTGAAATTACAAAGTGTAAATTACAAATGATGCGCTTTATTCCTCAAACTCAACAATGGAGGATTAATACTGCAGCTTGCGGTGGTTTATCTTTAATTCATTACCACAGTTTTCAAGTAGCCGATAGCTTAGCCGAATTAAAGAATAGATATGAAGAAAGTATGCCTGAATATGTTGAAAATGGAATTCATGTGATGGTATCTCAAAATGATGCAGGTGAATTAATTGTAGGCGATACCCATGAATACGGATTAACGTTCGATCCATTTGATCGAGCATACTTAAATTCATTAGTGATAAATTATCTTCAAACTTTTATGGATACAAAAGATTGGAAATTAATACAAACTTGGAATGGTATTTACCCAAAAATGACTAATGGTTCAACTGAGATTTTTTTAAATCCTTTAAAAGATGTCTATATCATTAATGGAGTAGGAGGAGCTGGCATGACCTTGAGTTTTGGTTTGGCAGAGGAGTTGGTAGAAAGGTTATAAGTTGCATTTATGCAGGATTAAATAAAAACCTGCATAAGTGCAGTAAAGTGGTGGCACGACTTAAGTCGTGCCACCGGTACGGTAGTTCAATTCGTTTTCCTATAATTCAACACAGCCCAACCATTAAAAAGTATTCCAAATCCCAATGTTATTAAAAAGTTTTTCCAGATATCTACAAAACCACTTCCTTTTAGAATCAACATTCTCATTACCTCTATGAAATAAGTTACTGGGTTTAATCGTGCAATCCACTTTGCCCATTCAGGCATGCTGTCTATCGATGTAAATAATCCACTCATCAATAAAAAGATCATCATAAAAAAGAAAGCGACAGACATAGCTTGCTGTTGTGTATCCGAATAAGTAGAAATTAATAATCCTAAACCTAATACGGATATTAAGTATAAAGATAAATAGGCATAGAGTAGGAGTATACTTCCTTTTACCACTATACCATATACTAATCCACCTACTACAAATAATCCAACACTAAATACAAACATTCCAATTACCCAAAACGGAATAAGTTTACCTAGTATAAAATGATGTTTCTTTATGGGTGTTACATTTATTTGTTCAATCGTGCCGATTTCTTTTTCCTTCACAATGTTTAAACTACATAAATAAGCTCCAACCATTGTTACTAATATTACTAGAATACCAGGTACCATAAAAAATTTATAGTTCAAATATTTATTGTACCAATTCATATACGTAATTCCGATAGTAGCGAATGGATTGAACCTATTGGGTTGCACCCAGTCCATTCGAATATCCGTATTGTAGTCTTGGATGATTCTGCCCAAGTATGCTCCCCCTAGGTTCGCTTTGGTACCATTAATGGCATTTACTGCAACAAATAGATCTTGTTCGTTTTCTCGGTAAATATTTCGTTCAAACCCTTGTGGGATTTCGAGAATTAAATCCGATTTATCTTTTTCAATTTGATGAAATGCTTGTTGATAAGAATTCCCATAATCAGCAATCCTAAAATATCCAGAAGCTGCAATTTTGCTTACCAATCTTTGTGAATTTTGAGAGTGATCGTGATCTACAATGGAAATGTTGATGTTCTTTACTTCATAATCTGCAGCCAATGGCATTACCAACAACTGAATAGTTGGCATCACAAATATCATTGGTAACAAAGCTTTGTTCCGAAAAATCTGACGAAATTCTTTTTGTAATAAATATTTTAACGTCTTCATGAAAGTCTGATTTTAAATTTCTTAAAACTTATGGTTAATAATATACTTGTAATACCCACTAGTATTAAGGTTTCTTTCCAAATGGCTGTAAATCCAAGCCCCTTTATCATTATAGATTTCACAATAATGTAATACCATTTTGATGGAACGATGTTAGAAATTACTTGCAAAGGGATAGGCATGTTTTCTATTGGGAACATAAAACCAGTAAACAACATCGTTGGAATCATCATTCCCATAAGAGAAATAAGCATAGCCGACTGTTGTGAATTAGTTACGTTTGATATCATTAATCCCAATGATAATGCAGTGAGAATAAACAAAGCACTTTCTGCAAACAGTAATAGTAAGCTACCATTTATTGGCATTCCCATGAGTTGTGTACTCAGAATAAGAATGGTACATAAATTTATAATGGATAATACGAAATATGGAACTGCTTTGGAAATAATAACCATAAAGGGATTAAATGGCGATACCAATAATATTTCCATTGTTCCATTTTCTTTTTCTTTTACAATGGATACAGAGGTCATTAACACGCATACTAGTAATAAAACCAATGCCATTACCCCAGGAACAAAATTTGTTGTGCCTTTTAAAGCAGGATTATACAGCATTCTAAGCTCTGTTTTAATATTGTATTTACTCGCATTTAAGCCATTAATACCTTGCTGATAATCCATTATAATATTACTCGCATACGTTGTTAAGGTACTTGCTGTATTGGGGTCCGATGCATCTGCTATAATCTGGATATCAGCTTTGTTTAAATGCTGTAAATCTTCATTGAAATTTGGAGGAATAATAATGGCTAATTTTATTTTCCCTTCCTTAAATGTTTTTTCAATATCATTTCGATTCACAAGTGATTTTTCGATTTCGAAACTTTTACTTGCTTCGAATTTCCTTATTAAACTAGTGCTTGCAAGGTCTTTTGCATTATCGAAAATTACAATTTTGGAGTTTTTAATTTCATTGGTTAGTGCAAATCCAAAGAGTACTATTTGAACTATGGGAAGTCCAAATAACATTAAAAGAGTTTTCCTATCTCGGAAAACATGGTGAAATTCTTTTTTAACAAACGATATAAATTGTTTCATGTTAGTCTGCTTTACGTTTTGCACCTCTTGCTAATTCGAAGAATACATCATCCATTGATTTTGCGGCATATATCTTCTTTAAATTATCGGGTGTATCTAATGCTTTTATTACTCCATCTACCATCATAGAAATTCTATTGCAATACTCCGCTTCATCCATATAATGAGTGGTTACAAAAACTGTTATTCCCCTTGCCGATGCTTCATATATTAAATCCCAGAACTGCCTACGCGTAACAGGATCAACACCTCCAGTAGGTTCATCTAAAAAAACAATTTTCGGGTCGTGCAGTATAGCTACAGAAAAAGCCAGCTTTTGCTTCCATCCCAAGGGAATAGAACCGACCAAGTTTTTAGCAACACTTGTTAATCCTAATTGGTGAATTAGTTGCTCGCTTTTTATTTTAATTTCTTCTTTAGAAAGACCATAAATACCTCCAAAAAAATTGATGTTTTCTAATACGGTTAGGTCTTCATATAATGAAAACTTCTGACTCATATACCCAATATTTTTCTTAATATTTTCGGTATCTGTATAGATGTCGAAGCCTGCAATGGTTGCATTTCCAGCGCTTGGTAAAGATAAGCCACAGAGCATTCTCATAGCAGTGGTTTTACCTGCACCATTTGCTCCAAGAAATCCAAAAATTTCGCCCTTATAAACATCAAACGTAATTTCATTAGTGGCAATAAAATCACCGAATTGCTTGGTTAATTTATCTGTATGTATTACTACTTCTCTCATTCTGCGTGATTCATTAATTGAATAAAACAATCCTCAATGCTCGCGTCTGTTTTTATTATTTGGATGGATTGATGTCCAAGTAAAGTTAAATTACTTAATAGTTCTTGTTCTGTTGATGAAGTAAAATCATTAAAAGAAATATGATGATACTCACCAAATGCGAAACAACTTTTTATCAATTCAGATGATCTTAAATCATGTAATAGCTTAGCCATATTTATAGCTTTAATGGCATATAAATCTTCTGGATACTGCTTAATAATATTTTGAGGAGTATCTATAGACATTATTTTTCCGTCTTGAATTAATGCAATTCTCTCACATAACATCGCTTCATCCATATAAGGTGTAGATACTAGAATGGTAATGCCTTGTTGCTTGAGCGACTTTAACATTTCCCAAAATTCTTTTCTAGAAACGGTATCAACTCCAGTGGTTGGTTCATCTAAAAACAATACTTTTGGCCTGTGTATAAGAGCACAGCATAAAGCAAGTTTTTGTTTCATTCCACCTGATAATTTTCCAGCTCTGCGATCTTTAAAAGGTTCTATTTGTATATAAATGTCTTTTATTAAATCGTAATTTTCTTCTATCGTAGTATTAAATACCGTTGCAAAAAAAGTTAAGTTTTCTTCAACCGTTAAATCCTGATATAAAGAGAATTTACCAGGCATGTAACCTACTTCTTTTCGAATCTGTTTATAGTCCTTCACCACATCATACCCAGAAACAGTAGCAGAACCTCCATCTGGTAAAAGTAGGGTAGTTAGCATTCTGAAAATACTTGTTTTACCAGCACCATCAGGGCCAATCAGTCCGAAAATCTCCCCTTTATTTACTTCAAAACTTACCTCTTCAACGGCAATGATTTCTCCCTTGTTATACGTTTTGCGAATATTCTTAAGAATAACTTCAGCCATTTTTATTTGAATTTTATTTCAGCATACATGCCTATTTTAAATTGCCCATTATTTGTAACTTTCACTTTCATGGCATATACTAAATTGGCGCGCTCATCCTTTGTTTGTATGGTTTTAGGGGTGAATTCTGCTTTACTGTTTATCCAAGTAATAATTCCCTCTGTTTCATTAAACCCACCTTTGCCATCGTCTGTTTTTACTTTCACTTTATCGTTTAATTTAACCAATGCTAATTGATCGGCAGAAATATATACTCTTAAATTGATGGTTGATAAATCGGCCATTTTGTACATCGCTTTACCTGGACTAACCATTTCATTTGCTTCTACAAATTTGCTCAATACAGTTCCGTTCATCGGACTAGTTAGCCTACATTTAGCTAACTGATCGTTAAGTTGTTCAATTTGTATGTCAATCGCTTTTGCATCTTTAGAAATACCATTTGTAGATATTTCTAAATTCGATTTTTGTGCTTGTAATTGTTTTTTTAATACATCAATTTGAGTGTTAATATCATCTAATTGCTTGCTAGTAGCGGCCTCTGCCTTTACTAATTTTGTGATACGAGCCTTTTCAAATTCAGCACTTTTTAGTTGTTCATTAATGGATGCTAATTGCACAGAAACATTAGGTGTTCTACTCAATAAGGCAGCTCTTTGCGATTCTAATTGTAGTTTTTTCAAGTACAATTGAGTACTGTCTATATAACCGATAGATTCATTCACTTTTAAATCCTGTCCCTCTGTTAAACGGAATTCTTTTAATGTCCCCGATGCTTCAGCAGAGATAATCGTCTCTTCTGCTTCAAATGCTCCCGAGGCATCAAAATCATTTTTATTTCTACTGCATGATGCGAAGGAGGTAATTAGTACTACTCCAAATAATAATATGTATTTCGATTTCATATTGATAATTTTTTAATTTCCAGATGTATAATTATAGTTGTATTGCGATAGTAAATATTGAATTTGATGAAGAATTAAATTTTGCTTTGCTTGATCTTCCGCGTTTACATTCGTTATGTAATCGTTCATGGTAATGGTACCATTTTCTAGTTGTACGTTAGAAGCCTTACTTATGCGTTCTCTTAATGCAATTATTTCTTTATCTGTATTCATTAAATTTTGAAACTTTTTAATCTCTGTTTCTTGTTGAGTTAACATTAGATTGGAATTAAACACAAACGTTTCTTTTTGTTTAGATAAGATTTCTTGATTGATGGATAGTATACTTTTTTCTTTTTTCTGAGTATAATAGGATGAAATATTCCAATTCATTTTTAACCCACCGATGTAATACGTATCGAAATCATTGTTCAACATATTTAAGGTAGGCCTTCCATAACCACCTTGGAAAAACAAAGCTACTTTAGGCAGACTTTTAGTTCCTGTAATTTTTTGCTGAATAGATAGGTTATTTATTTGTGCATCATACAGTTTTAATTCGGTACGATTAATAGCTTGTGATGTTTGTAAAACGATAGGTTCTACAAACACTGTCGATTCGCTGAAATGCTTTCCTGTAAAGGCCGATAACATTTCGGTATAAGCCGTTTTATTGGCAAATAATTCTTCTTTTCGTTGGTTAATTTTTAAAAGCTCAGCGCTTAATTGATCCACATTACTTCTAATAGCAACCCCATTTGCAAGTGCTGCTTTTAATTTATTCAGATTTGCTTGAATATCTTTTTCTAAAATAGAAGTTTGATTTAATTGTTCATTAATCAATAAAACTCCAAAGTATAATTGATTAATGCGTTCTTTTAATTTGTAAAGTTCTATTTCTAAACGCTTCGTTTCTACTTCCGAATTCGATTTCTGTAACTCTTTTTGTTGTTTAATGGTGTACTGATCTGTTAATGTCTGTGTTACTTCAGCATAAATTTTATACTGATCTTTATCCATAGTAGGAATGGTAGTACCTGGGATTTTAATGGGTAAACTAGTTACGTCCGATTGGTAAGTTGCTTGCCCTGCAATGTTTACTTGAGGTAGCGCTGCCTTATTAGTATTGGAGAGGGTAAACGATTTACTTTTTTCTATTAATTCCATTTGTTTTACCAAAGGATAGTTTTGTTCCGCTAATTGGTAGCACTCATTTAAGGTAATCTTTTGGGTACTCTGTGCTTGCACTTTAATATTGCCAAATACGCCTATTATTAATAGGAGAGATGTGCTTAATACGATATTTACTTTTTTCATTTTTCTATGAAACTAACTTATGACTTGCTTAATATTAATTTTATCCAAACTGGTATCATTTTTTTTCGTTCTTCCATAAGTGAGATATATTGATCATCGCTTATTTCACCAAGTCTTTGCAACATTGGTTTAGCTATAAAAGGGAAAACGGTCATTCCCATTACATTCATCATAAAGTGCATAGGATGTAATGGCGCTATTTTACCATCATTTATTTCTTGTGCATATTGAGCAAAGAAATTGGAATGCTGGATAGCTTCCCTCATTCCAGTATTCTGAAACAACCCTTCTGGATTATTTCTTATTTCACTTAAAATGAATAGAGGCAAATCTGGATTTTTTAACAGATGATCTATATATCTATTAATAAGAATTTCAATTTTTTCTTCGAAACTCGTTTCCTCATTGTTGAATATATTTTTAATAACCCCAACAAATCCCTGCATGCTTTCTAGCATGATAATGTTGAAGAGTTTTTCCTTGCTTCTGAAGTAATAATTTAAAAGGGCTAGGTTTATTCCAGCCTCCTCCGCAATATCTCTCGTACGTGTTGCTGCATATCCCTTTTTTTGGAAGATTAATCGAGCTGCATTCAGAATTTTCTCTTCCGCACTAGAGTCTACTGATATTTCCTTTTTTCTAATAGCCATATTAATAGGTTGATGGGGCAAAGATAAATTAAATATTTTGATTTAAACAAATATTTTAATCATTTGATTAAAAATAATATTGTTTTCCATTTTAGTTATTATACTTCGGTATGGTTTATTGAAATATTGCAATTAATTTGCATAGGTTTTGCAATTTTTATATACATAAATTGCAATTGTGTGTCAATATTTTATGTGCATAAATAATTGATATATAACGATTAATTAATGTATTTGTGCAATTGTTATATGTATATAATGCAATTGTTGATAATCTTAATGTAAATATGTCAAAAGCGGGATTTATTGATTATAAATTAGTTTTAGTTGAACCTGAGTTAATTCAGATTTAACAGATTTGATTATTGAATTAGACTTTTTGAGAAAGAAAAAGCTTGGTGGAACAACCAATGAAAATGCTGATAATATTACTCCTAGCATAAGAGAAATTAATAATATTGAAAGAGCAATGTTATTTGTTGAGCAAAATGTAAATGTTTTCAATATTAATAGAAGTTTTATTAGTGAGATTCACAAAATTTTAGTTGACGGTTTATTACCTCCTCCTAATGGTGAAGGTGATTTAACTCCAGGTACATACCGAAAAAAAAATATCTTTATCTCAAAGTCTACTCATATACCTCCAGACTGGTTAAAGATCAGTGATTATATGGAAGAGTTGTTTTCATTTGTGGAGCAAAAAGATCGTCCTAAGTATAATCTTTTAAAAGTAGCTATTGCTCATCACAGATTTGTTTGGATTCACCCCTTCAGTAATGGAAATTGGAGATCCGTTAGATTGTTGACATATGCAATGCTTGTAAAAATGGGATTTAATGTTGATGTTGGTAGAATTTTGAATCCTACAGCTGTATTTTGTAATAACCGTTCTGATTATTACAAGTATCTTTCAAATGCTGATAAAGGTGAACCAAATGGGCTCTTAAGCTGGATAGAGTATGTTTTAAAGGGTTTGAAAGAGGAGATAGAGAAAATTGATAAGCTTTCAGATTATGATTATTTGAAAAAGGAAATACTTTTACCTACAATTAATTATTCTATGGAACGAAAATATATCACTGAAATAGAATCAAAAATATTGAAGAAAGTGGTGGATAAACAAATTATTCAAGCAGATGATATAAAGGAGTTTTTTGGTAAAAATGGAAAGTTTGAAGTCTCTAGACAGATAAAAAAGTTAATTGAAAAAAAGATGTTAATGCAAATAAAACCTGGAATGAGAAAGTATAATCTAAGCTTTGAAAATAGTTTTTTAATAAGAGGTATCATTAAAAATCTAGATGAGAAGGGTTTTTTGCCAATAAAAAACAATTAATAAATAGAGCGTAAAAGTTAAAACCTTAAAATCCCCTTAAATCTTTCCAATTTAAGCCTTTTGGAGTACTGAAGTATTGCTTTTATCCGTTTCAAACTTTATGTTTGCGCACATCTTTGTGAAGAGGAATGAGTATTAATTTGAAAAACACCCTTATATACATCAGTATCATTGGCATACTGTTGTTCGGAATATTGCCAATTTCTTATGCTAAGAACAGCAATTCTATTCCTGTTTATAGGTTTGTTTTTTCACATCTAAATACAATTGTAAAAAAAGCTGAAAGTACTTTTTATGCCTTCAAGCAAATTCCCGATGAGCCTACTTCTTCCTCCTCTGAGGAAACAGAAGACCTTGAAAATCTTCAAGAAGAATTCCAAGATAATAACCTTTTATATTTTAATTCATCAATTGTTTTTAATCATCTTGATAATGAAATAAAAGTTCAATTGGATAATTTAATGTATTCCATTCAGCAAACACCCAAAGTTTCTCTATTCATTCTTTTCCACTCCTGGAAAAGCCATCAAGCTTAATTATTGTAACATCCTTTTTTTGAATTAATTGAATTCAATTAATCAAAATTGCTATGCACTCGCGTAGTTAGAATTATTTCGTAACCATTTTTTATAATTTTTATATGAATAAATATTTCATGTTCATTGGCTTAGCTTGTGCTGTAGCATTTGCAAGCTGTACCAAACACGAAGAACAAAAAGAAGAAGAATCTACCTTTTTAGTATCAAGCCCAATAGTAACAGATACTACCATTTACAAAGAATATGTTTGTCAGATTAGGTCTAGTCAACATATAGAATTGCGTGCCCTAGAAAAAGGATATCTACAAGATATTTATGTTGATGAAGGACAACATGTGAAAAAAGGTCAACTAATGTTTAAAATAATGCCATTGATTTACCAAGCGGAAGCACAAAAAGCACAAGCTGAAGTAAACTACGCTGAAATTGAATTTCAAAATACAAAAAGATTAGCCGATAGCAATATCGTTTCTAAAAATGAATTGGCATTAGCAAAGGCTCAGTTAGATAAGTCGAAAGCGGAACTTGCTGCTGCTCAAGCCAGCCTAGGATTTACAGACATTCGCGCTCCTTTCGATGGCATCATGGATCGATTTAATGTGCGATTAGGAAGTTTATTGGATGAAGGTGAATTATTGTCATCTCTTTCTGATAACAGCAAGATGTGGGTTTATTTTAATGTTCCCGAGTCGGAATATTTAGATTATATGAAAGATAAAAAATCCAATCAATCTCAAAATGTAAAATTGAAATTAGCCAACAATACTTTCTTCGATCAAAAAGGAAAAGTAGAAACCATTGAGGCCGATTTTAACAATGAGACCGGAAACATTGCCTTTAGAGCAGCTTTTCAAAATCCTAACGGTGTACTTCGACATGGGCAGACGGGAAATATATATATGCCAGTAGTATTGAATAATGCTTTAATAATTCCTCAAAAAGCAACCTTTCAAATTTTAAATAAAAATTATGTTTTCGTAGTTGATAAAAATAATGTGGTAAAAACTCGCTTAATAACTGTAGGAGCAGAATTGCCTCATATGTATGTAGTTACTGATGGTTTGACGAAAGATGAGAAAATTTTAATCGATGGACTTCGTAAAGTGAAAAATGATGAAAAGATTAAATATGAGTTTGTAAATCCTTCGGAAGTATTTTCTGAATTAGATAATGTACATGCAGAATAAATGATCAATTAAATTGAAAGAAAATGTTTAGAAAATTTATTCAGAGACCGGTATTAGCTATCGCGATGTCGCTCTCCATTATATTTGTTGGGTTGCTCGCCATAAAGACAACACCCATATCGCAATTCCCCGAAATTGCACCTCCTCGTGTAAATATTTTTATTGCATACCCTGGCTCGAGTGCCGATGTATTAGTGAACTCTACCCTTATCCCACTAGAACGTGCCATTAACGGTGTGCAAGGCATGCAGTATATTATTTCCGATGCAACAAGTGCTGGAGAAGCAACTGTTCAAATTGTATTTGAACCTGGTACCGATCCCAATGCCGCGGTAGTAAATGTGAAAACCCGTGTAGATCAAATAATGAATAATTTACCTCCTCTTGTGCAAAAAGAAGGGATCATTATTACTCCTATACAGCCTAGTATGTTGATGTATGTAAACCTTTTTAGTACGGATAAAAATACCGACGAAAAGTTTTTATACAACTATGCAAACGTTCATATTTTACCAGAATTACAAAGGATTAATGGAATGGGTCGTGCGCAGATTTTGGGTTCACGCCAATTCGCCATGCGTATATGGTTGAAGCCCGATAGAATGCGTGCATACAACGTTTCTACCGAAGAAGTAATGAAAGTTATTTCTGAACAAAGTGTAATTGGTAGGCCAGGTAGGATTGGACAAAGTTCAGGTAAAAATGCACAGTCTTTGGAGTATGTATTAACTTATAAAGGAAGGTTTAATAAACCAGAAGAATATGAAAACATTATTATTAAAGCTACTCCAGATGGTGAAATATTAAAGTTAAAAGACATTGCTGAAGTTCAATTAGGAAGTGAGTTTTTCGATATCTATTCTAATAAAGATGGACATCCTTCGGCATCAATTGTATTAAAACAAAATATTGGTAGTAATGCAAGCGATGTAATCAAACAAATAAAAGGAAAACTCGAGGAGATGAAACCTTATTTTCCTCCAGGAATGAGTTACGAGATAAATTATGATGTCTCTAAATTCGTTGATGCATCGATAGAAAAAGTACTACATACCTTGCTGGAAGCCTTTATTTTAGTGGCATTGGTAGTGTTTATCTTTCTTGGCGATTGGAGGTCTACTTTAATTCCTACCCTCGCGGTTCCAGTTTCCTTAATAGGAGCTTTTATGTTTATGAAACTTTTTGGGTTGACCATAAACCTCATCACCTTGTTTGCTCTTGTTCTGGCCATTGGTATTGTGGTAGATAACGCGATTGTGGTTGTGGAGGCAGTGCACGCTAAAATGGAAGAGGAAGAACATCTTACTTCATTTAAGGCAGTGAAAAAAGTATTAGGTGAAATTAGTGGTGCTATTATCGCCATTACCTTAATCATGACATCCGTATTTATTCCAGTTGCCTTTATGTCTGGGCCAGTTGGTGTTTTCTATAGGCAGTTTTCTATAACCATGGCAAGTTCTATTGTGCTTTCTGGGGTAGTGGCCTTAACGCTTACTCCCGTTTTATGTGCGATGATTTTGAAAAACAATCATGGTAAAAAGAAAAGGAAATCATTAGTAAATATTTTCATCGATTGGTTCAATGCTAAATTCAATAAGCTTCTTGGGAAGTATACCAAATTGCTAGAATTAATTGTGCATAGGAGAGTGGTGACATGGGGAATATTGTTGGCATTTGCGATTGGTATTTTTGGAATTAATCAAATTTTACCAGCAGGTTTTATTCCGAATGAAGATCAAGGAATGATATACGCCATCATACAAACTCCTCCTGGAACTACCTTAGAAAGAACAAATGAAGTGGCAGAGCAATTGCAACAAATTGCCGAAAAGGTAGAAGGTGTTCAATCGGTATCGTCATTAGCGGGATATGAAATTTTAACAGAAGGTAGAGGATCCAATGCAGGTACTTGTATCATCAATTTAAAAGATTGGTCGAGTAGAAGTAAAAATGTAAATGAAATAATAAAAGAGTTAGAAGAAAAAACAAAAGACATTGGAGCGGTTATCGAATACTTCGAACCACCTGCTGTTCCAGGATATGGATCATCGGATGGGTTCTCACTACGTTTATTAGATAAAGGAAGTACAACCGATTATCAGGAATTCGATAAGGTAAATAAAACCTTTATGGATGATCTTTCGAAACGAAAAGAACTTTCTGGATTGTTTACTTTTTACGCCGCAAATTACCCACAATATGAGTTGATCATCGATAATGAGGCAGCGATGCAAAAGGGTGTTTCTATTGGTAAGGCCATGGAGAACCTCGATATTTTAATTGGTAGTACTTACGAACAAGGCTTTATTCGATTTAATACCTTCTTTAAAGTGTATACACAATCGGCGCCAGAATATCGGAAGTTACCTTCGGATATATTGAACTTATTTATTAAAAATGATAGAGGAGAAATGGTGCCTTATTCAGCCTTCATGACCATGAAAAAATCTCAAGGTCCTAATGAAATTACACGTTTCAATTTATATACATCCTCTTCTATAAAAGGAGTTCCAGCAAAGGGATATACTACTGGAGATGCCATACATGCCATACAAGAAGTAGCGAAGAAGACCTTACCGCAAGGGTATGATATTGCATGGGAAGGATTGTCGTATGACGAGGCGAAAAGAGGAAATGAAGCGATTGTGATATTTATGATTGTAGTGTTCTTTGTTTACTTGGTTCTTGCTGCACAATATGAAAGCTTTATTATTCCATTTGCAGTTTTACTTTCGGTACCTACCGGATTTTTTGGTTCTTTTTTATTATTAAAAATGATGGGACTAGCCAACAACGTGTATGCGCAAATAAGTTTAATTATGCTGGTAGGGTTACTTGGTAAAAATGCGGTGTTAATTGTAGAGTTTGCCGTACAAAAACAACAAAAAGGAGCTACTGTTTTGCAAGCAGCCATAGAAGGTGCAAAGGTGAGATTCCGTCCGATTTTAATGACTTCATTCGCCTTTATTGCAGGCTTAATACCCTTGGTATTTGCAGTGGGAGCAGGGGCTGTAGGGAATAGAACCATTGGAGCATCTGCTTTGGGAGGAATGTTATTTGGTACTGTTTTCGGGGTAATTATTGTGCCAGGCTTGTACTTTATTTTCGCGAAACTTTCTGAAGGAAAACAATTAATTAGAGACGAAGATAGTAACCCATTGAGTGAGGATTTTGTGAATCCAAATCCAGATAGAACACTCACCAAACGAATTAGAAAAATTGTGTCATCATTAATAAAAAAAGAAGAAGATGAAGAAAGTAATAATTAATATTTTTGGATTGATAATTATTGCAAGTATTATTTTTTCTTGCAAATCCATTTCAAATAATTCGAAAAACGATAATAGGAATACACCTGTTTCATTTGGATTTTCTTCTGATACCACAAATTCTGCAAAAATTAATTGGAAGAATTATTTTAAAGACCCTAATCTTATTAGTTTAATAGATTCTGCGCTAAAGAATAATAAGGAGATTAATATTGTACAACAGGAAATTGAAATTAGTAAAAATGAAGTGAAGATCCGCAAAGGAGAATACCTTCCATTTATTAGTTTATTTGCTGGTTCTGGAGTAGAAAAGACGGGAAAATTTACTCGGATGGGAGCAGTGGAAGAAAACTTGGACATTAAGCCAGGTAAGGCTTTCCCAGAACCATTGCCCGATTTTACTATTGGCGCATCAGCCTCTTGGGAGATAGATGTTTGGAAAAAATTACGAAATGCAAAAAAGGCTGCTGTACACAGGTATTTAGAGAGTGTAGAAGGGAAGAATTTTGTAACCACTACCTTAATTGCAGAAATTAGCAATTCGTATTATGAATTATTAGCGCTTGATAATTTGCAAGAAATTGTACACAGCAATATTGAAATACAAAGTAATGCACTGAAAATTGTAAGGCAACAAAAAGAAGCGGCTAAGGTAACTCAGCTTGCTGTAAATAGATTCGAAGCGCAATTATTGAATACACAAAACCTTCAATATAAAATTGCGCAAGAAATTGTGGAGACTGAAAATAAAATAAATTTCTTAGTAAGTCGCTTCCCTCAACCAGTAGTGAGGGATAAAACAATGTTTGGTAAAATTGCTATCGATTCCATTAATACTGGATTACCATCGCAATTATTAGCCAACAGACCAGATATACGAAGTGCAGAACAAGAACTACTTGCCGCGAAATTAGATGTAAAAGTTGCCAGAGCAAATTTCTATCCAACGCTTGGACTTAAAGCAGGAGTAGGGTTTCAGTCGTTTAACCCATCGTATTTATTATTGCCAGAGTCTAATTTGTATAATATAGCGGGCGATTTAATGGCGCCTTTAATTAATAGAAATGCCATTAAGGCAACTTATAGAACGGCAACTAATAAACAAATTCAAGCCGCTTATAAATACGAGCAAAGTATTTTAAATGGGTATATCGAAGTAGTTAATCAGTTGTCGATGATAGATAATACCACGAAGAGCTTTGATACAAAACAAAAAGAGGTGAATTTATTAAATGCTTCCATTGGAATATCAAGCAGTTTATTTAATTCTGCTCGAGCAGATTATATGGAGGTATTATTAACTCAACGAGAAGCAATTGATTCTAAAATGGAACTCATTGAAATTAAATTGAAGCAATTAAATGCTAAAGTGAATATGTATAAGGCACTCGGAGGCGGGTGGTAGATTAGTGTTAACTGGTGCCGCTCAATTTGTGGCACCAGTTTTAAACCAAACCATTCAACTTCGCATACTGAAGCAGCATAATGGTTTTAGCATCTTTAATTTCACCATTATTTACCTTCACTAATGCTTCTTCAAATTTCATTTCGAGAACTTCAATGTTTTCTTCTTCGTGTTCCACGCCACCACCATCGTTCACTTTCATGTCTTTAGAATATTCGGCTACAAAAAAATGCAAAATCTCCGTTACCGATCCAGGCGACATATACGCTTCGAAAATCTTGCGCACATCCGTAACCTTATAACCTGTTTCTTCTTCAGTTTCTCTTCTAATACAATCTTCGGGGTTGTCGAGGTCTAATAAGCCCGCACATGCCTCAATCATCATCCCATCTGCATTACCATTGGTAAAGGTGGGTAATCTAAACTGGCGCGTTAAAATAACTGTTTGCTGAGCTTTATTGTAAAGCAGAATAGTTGCACCGTTTCCTCTATCGTACGCTTCGCGAGTTTGGGTAAGAATTTCTCCATTTGGCTTAGTATATTCGTATGTAATTTTTCGAAGCGTGTACCAATTATCGGAAAGCACTTCTGTTTTTAGGATGTTGATGTTTTTAATCATAGCTTGTTAACGTGGAATAGGGGTGGTTTGGTATTTTGAAGGATGAGAGACATGAGATGGGAGACATGGGATAAGGGACATGAGACGTTGGACTACAAGTTACGAGATACGAAATACGAGATACGAGATACGAATTACGAGATACGAAATACGAAATACGAGATACGAGATACGAATTACGAGATAGGAGATATGATTAAAAATGGAATAGCCACCATTAGAATCCTACTAGGGATATTTATTTTAACAATAAACATCTTATTGGGAATAGATATTTTTAGGAAGGTCGATTTGAATAGGTATGGAATAATAGCCACACTTATTTGCGCAATTGTTTTTTTATATACTTGTTTTTACCTTTTATATAGTGGTATTACCACACTTCTTACTAAACACCAGAATCGAATCCTAATTACAACTGGATTGGTTTGTTATTTCATAGTATTACTTAGTATTGTTTGGTTT
>CALRIM020000035.1:0-22365 GCA_943360385.1 Rhizobium sp. Q54
CGATAATTTCGTCGTTGTTTGCAGAAATACTTGCTACTTGTTTAATTTTATTATTGTCGCTACCTACAGAAGTAGATTGACTTTTTAAACTATCTACTACAGCTGTAACAGCTTTGTCGATACCGCGTTTTAAGTCCATTGGGTTTGCACCAGCTGCTACGTTTTTAATTCCCGCAGTAACAATTGCTTGTGCTAAAACAGTAGCTGTTGTAGTTCCATCACCAGCAATATCAGCTGTTTTAGAAGCTACTTCTTTTACCATTTGAGCGCCCATGTTTTCAATAGGATCTTTTAATTCTACTTCTTTCGCTACAGATACACCATCTTTTGTTACTTGTGGTGCACCGAATTTTTTGTCGATAATTACGTTACGACCTTTTGGTCCTAAGGTTACTTTCACTGCATTCGCTAATGCATCTACACCACGTTTTAATGCTTCGCGTGCTTCTACATTATACTTTACTTGCTTTGCCATATTCTTTTTTATTTTTTAAAAGATTTTTTTAGTTTGATGAATTAAAGAATCGCGTAGATATCCGATTCGCGCATAATTAAATACTCAGCTCCATCGTAAGTAATTTCTGTACCAGCATATTTACCGTACAATACTTCGTCGCCAACTTTAACTGTTATAGGCTCATCTTTTTTACCATCGCCAACAGCTACCACAGTTCCTCTTTGAGGTTTCTCTTTCGCAGTATCAGGAATGTATAATCCCGAAGCAGTTTTCTCTTCAGCAGGTGCAGGTTGAATAACCACACGGTCTGCAATAGGTCTAATATTCAATGCCATAATTTAAATGGTTTTAAGTTTGTTTATTGTTTCTTTTTAGTACTGCCCCTATCTCATAATATATGCCAAAGCCTTAATTGTCGTTTTTATTCATAAAATTGGCAGAATTGCCTAGATTTTAAGCATATTTTTCAGTTAAGCCCCAGACTTCCAATGACAGCCTGACAGACAAAAAAAATCGGGCTTCGCCATGTAGCAAAGCCCGATTTTAGGTCTCTTTGTGTTCGATAGATTACTTAGTCGTATCTGCAGCAGCAGGTGCAGCAGCCGGACTAGTACTTGGTGCAGCAGCCGGTGGCGTTGCAGTACTTGAGTTATCTATTTGCTCCTGAATTGCCGATTCTTGAACTGGCGCATCTTCTGCAGATGGTTTGAACATATTTACTGCTAAGCAAATTACTAATAAAGCAATTGCAAGCGTCCAAGTAGCTTTTTCTAAGAAATCCGTAGTTTTCTTAACTCCCATAATTTGGTTCGAAGAAGCAAAATTAGAGGCTAATCCTCCACCTTTTGGGTTCTGTACCAACACTACCAACACTAATAATACGCATATAATAAGCGCTAAAATGATTAAAAAACTAGTCATCGTATTTAATTTATTTCTTTCTTAATTTCTTCAATAAGGCTTGCAAAGTAAGGCTTTTTTTCGGGATATTTCAAACTTAATTTTTCGTAAGCCGCAATCGCTTTGCCAAATAACTTCTGTTTTACAAAAATTTGAGCCAAAGTTTCACTCACCGGCACATCCGAATCGTCAGCACTTCTCTTCGCTTTATTTTCTACCGAATTCGGCAAATCTTCTTTGTTTAGCTTAATCACCTTAGGGTGACCAGCGTTGATAAACTCCTCAATTAATGGGTTTTTCAAGCTTCCAACCTCATCAGCCCCTAATTTCTCATCTGCTTTTATCAAATACCCTTCGTTAAACACATTCCCTAAAATCAACTCCCCAATGGCATCTTCTACCAATGGCTTTATCTCTTCCGATGTGTCTAATCGTATAATGGTCTTTTTTTCAATCGGCTTAGGCTTTTCGGGATTTGTTTTAGCCAACCATTCGTTGAAATTCAGAAATTCAGAAGGTCTGAAGTTCAGAAGATCAGAAATTCTGTCCTGATTGTTATCGGGATTCTGGACTTCTGAATCTTGGACAACATCTTCGCTAATTTGCAGGTTCGCAATTTCGCTAGTTTGTAGGTTCGCTTCTTCGCTTTCTACTTCTTCTTGCTCCCCGAACGAAGCAGAGCGGAGTTGAGGGGCTTCTTCGCTAATTTGCAGGTTCGCAATTTCGCTAGTTTGTAAAGTCGTTTCTTCGATAGTTCGATAGTCCGAAAATTCGCTTTTTTCTTCTTCTTGCTCCCCGAACGAAGCAGAGCGGAGTTGAGGGGCTTCTTCGCTAGTTCGATTGTTCGACAATTCGCTTTTTTCTTCTTCTTTGTCCCCGAACGAAGCAGAGCGGAGTTGAGGGGCTTCTTCGCTAATTTGCAATTTCGCAAGTTCGCTAGTTCGAGAAAGTTCCGTAGGAACTTTATACAATAGGTGATAAAGGGACTGTCTATTACTCGCATACAATGCTGCCTTTTTTAGGCTTGTATTCGCATCGTTTAGTTGTAAATTATGAATGGCTTTTGCTTTCAGGGTTTGGAATGTCTGACAAAAGGGATACACCTCAATCATCTGCTCGATGGCTGTAAGCTCTGCTTGCCCAAGTGTTCCGGGTTTCGCAATGTATCTTTTTAACTCTTCTTTTCTCATCTTACCAATTTACAAATGCCTTGTTAAAAATGTCATCAATTAATTGTGTGTTGATGGTTTTAATTAACTCTGTTTCTACGTTCGCTAAGTTAGCAGTTCCTGGATAATCTGAATAACGAGAAAAAACCTGCTCGAAATTTTTAGTCTCATCCTTATTGTTGCTGAATTTTATTTTTACAGAAATAGTTAATCTGTTTTGCGATGCATATTCATTTCCTTGAATTGCTATTGGCTTTACATTATAGTCTATAATGCTTCCTTCAAATTCAATATCAGCAGATGTGCGTACTAATGATAACCCAGTTTGCGCAACAATTCTATCTTTTAATGATTCTGTTAACGATTGGCTGAGTGTAGGGTTTACTAAAGCAGCATTGTTTTCTATGTACCCCACAAATACAGTTTTGGTATCTGGAGAAATAGATGCTCCACTGAAGGAGTATATTTTACATGCCCCTAAACTTAGTATAACCGATAAAAATAAAATATATTTCAGTGCCTTCATTAACTACAAGTTCAAATCGTATTCTTTAATTTTTCTATAAAGTGTTCTTTCAGATATGCCTAATTCTTGCGCTGCATATTTACGTTTGCCTTTATGTTTTTTTAATGCCTTACGAATAAAGTCTATTTCTTTTTCTTCTAAAGATAATGTTTCCTCCACCTCTTCTACAACCGGATGCTCGAAATTATAATTTCCGTTCGGGTTGTAATTTTGATTAGGGTAAGTAGGTGCGCTTACATTCATTGGAATTTGTAAGGTGTTCCCTTCTTCATCCACTGCATGAACATCCTGGTATAATTTATTGATGATGCCCGTATTACTTGCTAAATATTCGTTTGTGTTTTCTGAATTTTGGAGTAAGTCTACTACTACTTTTTTCAAATCCATCAAATCTTTTTTCATATCGAACAACACTTTATACAACAAGTCGCGTTCGCTGAAATCGTTATCAGTATTACCTCCCAAACGCATAGGCAGTTCAGAAACTGCTTGTTCATAAGGAATATATTTTAAAAGCGATTGTGCATCGATTTCTTTTTTGTCGTTTTCTAATACTGCAATTTGTTCCGCCAAATTTCTAAGTTGACGAACGTTACCAGGCCATTTGTAATTTTCTAATAAGGCCTTTGCTTCATCATTTAATTGTACGAGTGGACTTCTATATTTTACCGAAAAATCTGAAATAAATTTTCTGAAAATCAAATAGATGTCTTCTTTACGCTCTCTTAAGGATGGCACTTTTAATGGAACAGTATTTAATCTGTAGTATAAATCTTCCCTGAATTTTCCTTTTTGTACCGCATCATAAACATTAACGTTTGTTGCAGCAATAATTCGAACATTGGTTTTCTGAACTTTGGAAGAACCCACTCTTAAATATTCACCAGATTCTAATACTCTCAATAAACGTGCTTGTGTACCTATTGGTAATTCTGCAACTTCATCTAAAAATATGGTACCACCATTTACTACTTCAAAATATCCCTTACGTGCTTCGTGTGCTCCTGTAAAAGAACCCTTTTCGTGCCCGAATAATTCCGAATCTATTGTACCTTCTGGTATAGCGCCACAGTTTACGGCAATAAATGGTCCGTGTTTGCGTGCACTTAATTGATGTATAATTTGAGAAAATACTTCTTTACCACTACCACTTTCTCCTGTAATTAATACAGAGATATCGGTAGGCGCTACTTGTCTGGCAATATCTATTGCTCTATTAAGTAATGCTGAATTTCCGATAATAGAAAATCTATTTTTTATTTCTTGTAAATCCATTTTCTAGTTAATAATTTTTCCGAGTAATGTCGCCGACGTACACTTTTCAATATACACATCTACATAGTCACCTTTTTTAAATCTGGCATCTACAGGAAACACTACTACTAAATTTTGATCTGTTCTTCCAGCAAAATCGTTTTCCGATTTTTTAGAGAAACCATCTATCAATACTTTATTTGTTTTTCCAACCTTAGCAGTCATTCTTTCGAAGGCATGCTCTCGCTGAATTTTTACTATCTCTGCTAATCGTTTACTTTTTATTTCTTCTGGCACATCATCCGAAAGCTTTTTGGCAGCAGGCGTTCCAGGACGTTCGCTATAAGTAAACATATATGCATATTCGAATTTCACATAGTTCATTAAGCTAATTGTTTCCTGATGTTCTTCTTCCGTTTCTGAACAAAACCCTGAAATAATATCAGTTGATATTGCACATTCTGGAATAATATTTCTGATGGCTTCTATTCTATTTATATACCACTCGCGTGTGTAAGTTCTGTTCATCAATTCTAATATTCTAGAATTTCCAGATTGAACTGGCAGATGAATATTTTTACAAATATTTTCTCTACTTGCCATAGTATGTAAAACCTCATCGGTTAAATCTTTTGGATGTGAAGTAGAAAACCTTACTCGTAATAATGGATTAACATCTGCAACCATTGCTAATAATTCCGCGAAATTTACTTTTTCTGTTTCATCTTCGCTTTTCCATTTATAGGAGTCAACATTTTGCCCGAGCAAAACTACTTCTCTAAAACCATTATTAAACAAATCGGTGGCTTCCGCAACAATAGAATGTGCATCTCTGCTACGTTCTCGCCCTCTAGTAAATGGAACCACGCAGAACGAACACATATTGTCGCAACCACGTGTAATGGATACAAATGCACTTACACCATTCGTATTTAACCGAATCGGACTAATATCAGCGTATGTTTCTTCCCTAGATAGTAATACGTTAACAGCTTTAGTTCCATCATCTGCAGATTGAATAAGGTTGGGTAAATCGCGGTAAGCATCTGGGCCTACTACAAGGTCTACCAATTTCTCCTCTTCAATAAATTTCGATTTTAAACGTTCAGCCATACATCCTAATACTCCCACAATCATCCCTGGCTTATTCTTTTTGGCCGATTTAAAGTCGGTTAAGCGTTTGCGAACTCGTTGCTCTGCATTTTCTCGGATAGAGCAAGTATTAATAAAAATAACATCCGCTTCATTATAGTCAGTGGTAGTTACAAACCCTCCCTCCAACATAATAGAAGCAACCACTTCAGAGTCTGCAAAATTCATCTGACAGCCGTAACTCTCTATAAACAACTTCCTTGCATCTGGGGTGGCAATCTTACTTTCTACCATAAGTGCCTCACCCTGACGACTTTCATCGTGATATTTTTGCGAAATCTGATCTAACATAATTTATACTAGAGTGCAAAATTAGGAATTTTCTGAAAATTTGTCAGCATTATTATCATTACAATTACTATTTATTAAATTAGCAACATGTCGAAGTTCAAAAAACTAACCTTTTGGAAATCAATAGGGTTGATATTTGCTGGTATAATGCTCCTATTAATAGCAAGTAGTTATATAATATTAAGCTATTGGGAACCAATAATTAGCAAGTCGATTAAAGAGTCGTTTTATAGATCTACCAATAAGCTGTATAGAATAGATTTCGATGACATTACTTTTAACGTTTTTTTAGGGAATTTCGGATTGAAAAACATTCGTTTAACGCCAGATATAGAAGTTTATAAGCAGTTAAAACTTAAAAAAGAACAACCTGCTTATTTATTTAATTTATCAATCGACAAAGCAAAAGTTCATGGTATAGATATTTACAGTTTATACAATTCAAGTGAGTTAAACATCGACGAAATTTCTGTAAACAATCCGAGTGTATTAGTAATAAATGATTTGTCGTATAAAAAATCTGAGAAAGACACTTCTATTTTTAGAAACCCATACGACCTTATAAAATCGCAACTGAAATTTTTAAAAATTGAACAAATAAATCTGAAAAATATAAACTTAGAATTTGTTGCAGATAGTTTAGGTAAAACGAAAAGCAAAAAGATATTTTTATCCTATTTTAAAGTACGGAATTTATTTATCGATTCGCTTTCGCAATATGATTCCACTCGACCATTTTATTCAGACGATATTAAAGTATCCATCAAGCATTTTGCACATGCTTTTAAAGATAGTGTAAACACCATGCAATTTGAAGAGGCAGTAGCAAGCACTGCAACATCTTCTATACAGGTGTATAATTGTAAAATAGTTCCAAATTATAGCGAAGTTCAATTTAGAGATATACAAGGGTTTAGAAAGACCCGCATAGAGTTGAATGTAAAGGAAGCTAATTTAACTCATGTTGATTTCAAAAAACTATTTTTTGAACAAAAATTATATGGAACAACAATCGACATCAACAAAATGGAGACGAAGATATTTTTAAATAAATTATATCCGAAGAACCCAAAGAAAAAATCGAGATTTCCTGTAGAGTTAGTTCATGATATAAAAATCCCATTTCATTTTCAAAAAGTAAATATTAAGAACTCGAAATTAGTATATGCAGAAATCGATAGCAAATCAAAATATCGTTGGGAGATTTTGTTTGATGATTTAAATGGAAAGGTTGAAAATTTTAGTAACGACTCTTCGTATTTAAAGAAAAATCAATTTGCTAATTTAGTTTTTGATGCCAATTTCAATTCTAGTGGAAGTACACATTTTGAGTTTGTGTTAGATTATGTTCATCCACTGAAACCATTTTATGTAAAAGGTTTTTTTTCTAACTATAATTTGAAAGGTGTGAATCCAATTCTCGCGAATTTAGCGCATTTAGAAGTTAGTAACTGTAACCTTCGCAGCTTACGTTTTGTGCTAAATGGCGATAAGCGAGATATGAACTGTAATATTAGTATGGTTTATAATAATTTAAAAGTAAAGATATTAGAGTACAACGAGGAAGAGAATAAGCTAAAGAAACACGGATTGCTTACACTTTTAGCCAATTTTATGGTGCTTGAAGGTGAAAACCCGCGGGCTAATGGTAAATTCATAAAATCGAAATTTCTTTTAAAAAGAGAAAACGATATTAGTTTTTTTGGATTTATTTGGAAGGCACTTTTGAGAGGAATGAAAGAAAGTGTAGGAATAGATCAGAGAATGGAAGCAGAGCTGAGGAATCAAGCGGGTAGATATTCGGATTTTAAAAAATTCACAAAACAACTGAAAGAAAATAGACAACTGAGAAAAATAGATCGTTTGAAAAAACGTACATTAAGAAAGGTAGAACGAGATAAAAAAAACACCTCGTTTAATACGGACACCTCCAGTTATAAAACAAATTTCAATTAAGCTTGTTGTATAATATATTTATATGAAGATGAAATTATTAATACCTCTAATCACTTTTTTGTCGGCATGCTTCGGCACACATGCAATTAAAAGCAAACCTTTAGACCAAAAAGCAAACATGGCCACAAAAACCTTATACGATTTCAAAATGAAATCTATTGATGGAGAGTTAATAGACTTTAGTAAATACAAAGGGAAGAAAGTTTTAATTGTGAATACAGCCTCAGAATGTGGTTATACTCCACAATACAAAGAACTAGAAGAGTTGAATAAAAAGTATGGCGATAAGGTAGTAATACTTGGTTTTCCAGCGAATAATTTTGGTGGACAAGAACCTGGTTCAAATAAAGAAATATCTAGCTTTTGTCAGAAAAACTACGGAGTAACTTTCCAACTTTTTGAGAAAGTAGATGTAGTTGGTGACAATGCATGCGACCTATACAAATGGTTATCCACCAAAAATCTAAACGGATGGAATTCTCAAGAACCTAAATGGAATTTCAACAAGTATTTAATAGACGAAAACGGACAGCTAGTAAAATATTTTGCATCATCGGTAAAACCAATGAGCGAAGAAATTTTAGCAGCTATTAAATAGCTTTTCTTTTTAACACCATAAATAATTCGGTACCTGCTCTAGGTTTAATTGAATTATAGCAATTTTCGAAATACTTGAACAGGAAATAAGGAGAGAAATATTTTTTATATTCATCTTTATTTCCTCCGAAAGGCGGACCGCCAGCAAAATCTGTATTAAATAACAAGCCAACCAACTTGCCATTTTCGTTTAAAAGCGATTGCATTTTTTCGGCATATTTTTTCCTCAAACTTGGGTCAATAGCGCAGAAAAATGTTTGTTCGATAATTAAATCGTATTTCCCATGATGTTCAAAAAAATCTTCTTGGTGTAAATGTGTAGGATCGAATTTTGGGTAGCGTTTTTTAAAGTTCTTAATCGCCGAATCTGCATAATCTAACACATGTACGTTTTTAAAGCCATGTTGATGTGCCCATTCTGCCTCATGTCCGTTTCCACAACCTGGAATGAGTATGCTTACTTCTTTATTTTCAAGTTGTTCCAAATAGGCAATAATAGGTGTAGAAGCCTTTCCTAAATCCCAACCAGTGCTCTTTTCTTGATATTTCTGTTCCCAGAAATCCTTGTTTAATTCCATAATTTTCAAAAAGCTAAATGTAACCCATCTACTTTAATTTTTTATATATTTGCGAATTATAATTTAATATGAATAAGGAAGAACAACTATTTGCTCAGTTATTGTATATTTTCCACTCTTCGGGAATGCAAGGCTTAGGGAAGGTAATGAATCCGGTTACGAACCAAATTGAACGTAATTTAGAGCAAGCAAAGCAATCTATAGACATGATTGAAATGTTAAGAGATAAAACCAAAGGAAATTTATCTCCAGAATCTGAAAGATTATTAACACAATTTTTATCAGATTTACGATTAAATTACGTTGATGAAGTAAACAATAACAAGGCCTAACAATAAATATTATGGAACAAGAGTCGCAACCAAAAAAGGACACTAAGAAAGTTTACATACTTTTAGCAGTTATTGTATTGCTAATTGCTACTAATATTTTCTTGTGGATGCAAAAAGACAAAACGGAAACTCGTTTTGAACAAACATCAGGTGAAAAAGAAAAACTTCAAGTTCAATTAAACCAATTGGAACTAGACCTCACGCAAGCAACTGCAAATGCAGATTCATTGAATGAAAGCTTGGTTGCAAAGGATGAAGAATTAAAAGCAAAAGTTGCTCAATTACAAAGCGCTTTACGCAGAGGCAACCTTTCTGCAGCAGAGTTAGAGAGAGCAAGAAACGAAATAGATCAATTAAGATATTACATCCGTAAATACCAAGACGAGATTACAACTCTTAAAAAAGAGAACGAATTGTTGGCATCGGAAAACAATGGTTTGAAAAAAACAGTTGAAACAGAACAACGTAAATCTTCTGATTTAATTGATCAAAATATAAACCTATCAAACAAAGTTGCAGTAGCATCTCTATTAAAAGCTACAACATTTAATGCAATGGGTGTTCGTTACCGTTCGAATGGAAAAGAAGTAGAGTCGGAAAGAGTGAAAAACTTAGAAAAAATAAAAGTTACTTTTAATCTTGCCGATAATCAAGTTGCACCACAAGGCCCCCGCGAATTTTATTTGAGAATTGTAAACCCTACTGGCAAGGCAGAAGTTATTACCGACCAAAACGAAAGTAAGTTTACTGCAGATGGTGCGGAAATGCAATACTCTGTAAAAAACACCATTAATTTCGAAAACAAATCCGGACAAACTTACACGATGTTCTGGACAAAGGCTTCTTCTATAGAGCCTGGAAAATATACCATTACGCTTTATGCTGATGGAGCGAGTATAGGGACTACAACGCTTATACTTAAGTAGTAAGTATCAAGTATCGAGTATCGGGTAAATTGTTCAATCAAATAATTTACTCGATACTCGATACCCGCTACCCGATTCTAAAAAAAGGCTCGTGCTTGCATACTCCCTGCATGTATAACCTTAGCACCTTCACTGCTTCTGCCATCATATAAAATACTTAATTGCAAACTTGGTCCGATATTCTTTTGCCAATTAGCAGACCATGTTAAATTTTTTCCTGGTTGTAAAGCTTCCAACATCTCATAGGCAATCGCAGAATTGCTTACCCCTTTAAAGTTATTGTAGATAAAATTAAACTGAGTTTGAATGCTAGACTTTCCACCAGCATTGTATTTTATTTCGGCGCTTAGTTTATGTTGTATAGACTCTTCTGCACTTGGCAATTCGTTTTTTTGGTTTTGATAAGTATAATTTAAACTCCAACGTAAATCGGTAGAGTATTGAAAGCCGATTTCTGGTTTTAAACTATAATAGTTTATGTTGAAATTCCGTTCAGCAGAAGCCTCACTAGCTGCTGTTTTTCTGCCTTTTTTAATTTCTGATAATATAGAATACTTGCCTATAATGTTCCATCTACTTCTAAGAAGATGCTCATTTAAATCTCTTGTATCAAAACCAATGCTTAATAAATTTTTAGTGCTGTTTCCTTGAAAGGTATAGTCGGCACCAAATATGGGGTTACTTCTATTAAAATAAAAAGACTCGCGATATTGAGTGTTTAACGTTATTAACGAACTATCGTCAATACTCAAATCAAATGGGTTGAAAATATTATTACTTGCGTCACGTACTATTTTTCTGTCTATTTTGAAATTTGTTTGATTCGAGAACAAACTAAAATATTTTAAAACGTTTGTTTTATTTGCCCAACGTCTAATAGGATCAATAGTTATATTTTCGGATACCGAAGTAGATTTTGTTCTTATAAATGTAGTGCTTACTAAACTTACTCTAATGTAATCCGCCTCGTAAGAATATTTTGCAATTTCAAACTCATTTAATTCTTGTACACCATTGTTATTGTAATCGCGAAACACATAAACTCCTTGCCCAGCTGGTACTTTAAGGTAAGTAAATGCTCGCTCTGGTTCCTGCCCTGTTCCAATTTCATAAAAGGTATTACTTGTAATAAACCCTTTAAGAGCTGTACCATCAAATCTTATTCTGGAAACAATGTTTTCTTCGGATTTTAAACTGGAAGATTTATTTATAACATTTAAATTTCTGTAGTTAATGCTCAGTCCAAATAAGGCATTCGAATTTTTATTTAATTCTGTGTTTAATAAAATATTTTCTGAACGGGTGGCACTTCTTAACTCATTTTTATACGGACTTTCATCTAAACGATTACTATATTCTAATAAATATTTATTGATAGTGGAATCCGGGTTTTTTAGGTATGCCTTATAATTATAAAAAGAAAAACTATTTAGAGCAAGAGTATCATTGCTATTATTGTTATATAAATTTCGTTCCGACTCTTCGCCAATTCCTATTATAAAGTATGGCATAGCTTTACTAAAATCTATTTGATGTTTAAAGTAATTACTTTGCTGTTTATTGTTGTTTAATTCCGTAACCAATAATGAAGCATTTGAAAACAATCGAAAATTTTTAATACTATAATCTGTTCCTACAGATTGCTGAATGCCCCTGTAAATGGTATCTTTTAGGAACAATGCAGATTTATAATGGAGGATATTCTTTTTATCTTTTTCTAATGAAGTTTGAAAAGTAATCCATTGCTCAGCAGTTTTAATGGTACTTGTACTATTAAAATCTCTATTGAATTCTACCGGGCGATAGAATTCAACAAATCGAAAATTATTATTCACCAATTCTACTTGAAGTGTAGAAAGCCAATACAAAGTATTGCTGGTATCTCTATTCAACTTTTCTCTATATTCTATGTACGATTTGGAGGCAAGCCCTGTATTGTCAGCATCGTCTTTAGAAGAAAATAAATTTAAGTCGGACTGACTAATTGCAAGTTCTGATCCAATCTTTATTTTTTTGTTAGATCTATGTTCTGCAGCAAAGGTTAGCATACTAGACTTTTTGGGCGTAACCAATAATATTACGGGTTCATAATTTCCTTGTGGAACACCACCAATAGGAGCTATCCATTTAAAAACTCTACCATTTGCCAAAGTGTTTTCTTCTATGTAATTGCCTTGGTTATTTCCAACTTGCGAAAAATTTAAACGATAAATAGCATCTTCAGGATTTATAGAATATACAAATATAGAAAGGCCGGCGCTATCTATTTTCTTATATCTAATTTCAGAATCATTATAACCAACACTATCTACAGCAGGGTAGAAGGCCGTGTTTGTTGCATCGCCAATGGTAGATAGAAATACTTTTTGCTGATCATTTAAACTTTGCAATAATGGTCTGTTTCTAGAATCTTGTTCGTTGTAATAGTTGAAACGAAAACTATTTTTTGAGTTTTCGAAGGTAGAATTTACGGTAGTTAAACTTCTAGAATAATTTTTATCGGAATACTCAAATTCAACTGTAACTCTAGAGTATGCAGTAATTATTCTACGGGGCATAAAAGTAACTTCAGCAGTATTATAATCGATGGTGTAATCTTGGTTTTCTCCTCGTTTCAACAATAACCCATCTAAATACACCCGTTCCGTACCCGCCAACACAATTATAAATATTTCGTTAGAAGAACCTGTTAATCTGTATGGGCCTTGTATCCCTTCTCTTCCCAAAAACACCTGACGATTATATTTGCCTTTGGCAATAGCGATGGCTGCATCGTTTTTTATTGTATATTTTTTAGAGGTTTCAAATGCACTTTGAACATACCCACCTTTAGCTTTTTTGTAATAATTTAAAAAGTAAGAAGTTGGTTTTCTTAATTCGAAATCCCCAGCTGTGAGCGTATAATTTTTATTCAACAATTGTATATATACCTTATCGAAATCTTGTATTTGTTGGGTATTCCCTTCCGGTTGAATCGGAATATTATCATCCGAAATAGCGGCTACCACTTCTAACTCTTCAGATAATCTTCCGGAGAGTTGCAGATTTAAGGTAGAACTTAAACTTAAATCTTGGTTATTGCCAATGGTAATGGCACGAGAAATACTTCCAGATCTATTTAGGCCATATAAACCAACAGCATTAATTTGTTCATTTCCGTAGGTAATAGAGAAGGGGTTGTTTACGGCTTGTTCTCTATTGAGCATTAGGTTGGCATCTTTGTGAAAATAGCGTTTAAATAGCACAGAAGGAACACTATCACTTACCTGCTGAGAGAAAGCAGTAGTGGATAGGGTGAAAAATGAAAAATAAAATATGACCTTCTTAAGCATTAACCTTGTTCAATGGTATTGAAACGTAAAAGGTAGTCCCTTTATTGAGTTCAGATTGAAACCAAATTTTTCCACCCGCATTTATAATGATGTTTTTTACAATAGCCAAGCCCATTCCCATCCCCGAATTTTTAGTTGTAAAATTAGGTTGGAATATTTTCGATTGCATTTCTTCTTCCATTCCACTACCATTGTCTTGTATCATTACCAGAAAGTGCCCCTTATCATTCATCATATCTATATTTATCTGTCCGTTACGTTGAGATGGGATAGATTGAATGGCATTTTTAATTAAATTATTAAAGGTTCTAATCATTTGGTCTTTATCTGCCATCACCATAGATTGTAAACTTGGCAAGTACCCTAAATGTATTTCAATATCGTTGGTGTTCTTATAAAGATCTACCACATTGCTCACTATTTCTTTTAAGTCTACCAGTTCCTTAGTGGTTTGAGGCATTTGTGCAAAGTTCGAAAATTCGGATGCGATTAAGGATAGTGATTCTATCTGTTGAATAAAAGTAGTACTAAATCGTTCGAATTTTTCATTGAAATTTGGATCATCATCAGACCAAGCTCTTTGTAAATGTTGCAAACCAAGCTTCATTGGGGTCAGCGGATTTTTTATTTCGTGAGCAACTTGTTTGGCCATTTCTCGCCAAGCATTTTCTCTTTCAGATTTTGCTAAGCGTTCGGTACTCTCTTCGAGCTCCAATATCATTCGATTGTATTCTTCAATAAGTTTACCAATCTCATCCCTACCTTTCCAAGTTATAGGGTCCATCTTCTTACCTATTTTAGTTTCTCGAAGTTGTTCTTGAATTAAGGTGAGAGGGAATGTAATAGAGTTTGCAATGAAAAAGGCAATGAACCCAATGGCCACAAAAATAAATACATAGACGTTTATAAAGGTGGTTAAGAATTGAGAAACTCTTGCTTCGTATTCTAACTTATTGGCAAAATAGGGTAAGTGTAAATAACCAACAATTTTATTGTTTGCATTTCTTATGGGTGCGTAAGATGATAAGTATTGCAAAGATCCAATTTTCTCGGTAGTAATAAATTCCGATCGCTCATACCGACGCATAATCATGTATGCTTCTGGGCTCATTTCCTTGGAGATTAATCCTTCCTCGAAAATTTTTGGTTGAGTAGAAATTAGCAATTTACCCTCTAAATTATAAATGTTGATATCCGATAAACATAAATCCGATAAGCTTTTTAACTCAACAGACATTCTATCATCGTATGTATTGTTCCAATAGTTTATTAGGTAAGCTTTCTTTTCCAACGAAATTAAAATACTGCGAACCTTCTGACTTAATCGTTCATTTTGTTGTTGAGTATACTGCTCTGTAATATATATAAAGGTGATGTAACCAACAATTCCAAGAGAGAATATAATGGTTAATACCAGTGATAATTGAATACGAGTTTTAAATAGCATTCTGAAATTACTTTTGAAATTCCAGAAATTAATAGTCAACAAATTAAATCGTTTGCCAAAGGTTCTTCTTAAATAAAATATTAATAAGAAGAAAGAAAACAACCCGAATAGATAAGAAAATATAGTTAGAATTTTTGTGCTAGATTCTAATGGTTTACTTACTACTATTAGCAAATCATTATTAGGTTTATAGACTAAATGATCATATTCATTTGATATAATAAATTTATATCCACTTGCAGTATTTGCAAATTCTATATTTTGCAAACTGTATGGATAAGATCCTTGCTGTGAAATTAATTTGTTAGATTTATAAATAGCATATGAATAAGAATTAAAATCTTTATTCATTTTCAAACTGCCTTCTAATAATAATTCAGGAAAAATATTTTCGTCTCTAAAATATTTCGATTTTAATTCTATAACTAGTTGGCCAACTAACCCATTTATAGCATAAATAGGAATCTTACCATAATAAGTGAGCATTCCGTATGTATTAGATTGGTAATAGAAATATTGATTAAAAGTAGGTGTGCTTTTGCTATTTATAATATCCTCAAAATAAGAAAGTGTTTTATTCTGACTAGATTTTATTTGATTACCGGCACTATCAAATTCAAATACAGAAATATCATATTTAGAAAAATATCCTCCGAAATATAATTGTTGAATTCTAGAATTTAGAGACTCTGAGTTTGCACTGGTATTTCTAAAGTATGTAATAATACTTTCGTCTTTTTGAATCTTTTTGGTAAGACCTTCTAATAAATATTCGGCAATAGGGTCGTTAGCAGATTCTAACTTAGAAGCTAACAACTGGCGATTTTCTTTTTCTTTTTCTAAATTAAAATGGAGTAATCGTTCAGCCATTGCAAAAGAAAAAATACTTAGTATTAATACTACAAGTAATAAATTTAAGTAATCGCGTTTTCTGCTTTTAGAACGTTCTAAAACTATTAAGAACAGAGTGTTTGCATAAAATAAAATTGTTATGCCACTTAGTACTGATTTAGAGATAACAATAAGTAATAGTGCAAATACAAATACATTTAATTTTTCTCGTTTGCTTAAAAAGAACTGATGAAAAACTCCAATGAGCATGTCGTTTAATAAATAAAACGAATACATCATTAAACTTAATGTGAAAAACCCTAAAACACTATATAAGTCTAAACTTAAAATATTGGCAAGTTCGAAAGAGATGTTTGAGTTTGAAACTAATCCTTCAAACAAAAAATCTATTGCATCTAAGAAAAAGTACGATGCAAAAATAAACAAAATAGTAAGGATATAACTTTTTCTGGAGTCGTAAACTCTAAAATTCAAATCTTTAATTCTATCGAATAAAAAATATACAATCCAGTGAATTAATAATAGGTTAATAATTAAATCTCCTAATGATGGAAACAAAAAGTTACTTGCATATTTTTCTGGAGAGAATACAGGTAATTGATAAATAGCACTTGGTAAATCCCAATACATACTGGTAGCACGAGCTATTACAACTATTGTTAAAATAAATAAAAACGAGGCAATGGTTTCTCCTTTGTACCACAAATACTTTGCAAACCCATTTATGGTTAAGTAACTAAAAATAAAAATTAGTAACCAACCAATTATAATAAGTGTAGATGGGTTGGCATTATATTTTTCAACATTAATACTTATACTAAATAAATTTTTACCAGAGATGTCTTTTATAATAAATCCCTTGTTCTTTACAAAAGAATTAATTTCAATATAATCTTTTACGCCTAAGCGAGTGTTGTATTTGTTGGTTAAGTATTCATTCTGATAATTATATTCTTTATATACTGTAAAAAGATTTAATATTTTAGAATTACCATTTGTTTTTTGTTGAACTATATACCATCCATTATCTAATTTTCTGAAATTATTCCCTTCTTTTATTTTTAAATGATCTACATCTGGTATCACACTTGATTTAGACCAGTAGACAATTTTATCTTTTTGATAAATGATGGTAGCGAAAGGATTGTCTCTAGTTAGGTTTACAAATTTTTCCCAATTTGCATTTCTATGAATAGAAAAAAAATCGTTTGCAATTGTATCTAAGCTACTATTATTGCTAAAGTCCGACATCATTTTGTCGAACATATGTATTTCGGAAGTTAGAGAATTTCCAGCGCGCTCTTCTACTATATCTGGTTTAGTCCATAGGCCGATAAGCTGAACCAACAGAATAATAAAAATGCTGATAAAGAAAAAATTGCGGCTATTTCTTAAGTATTTCGACACTGTTCTTTTGTATAGAACACTAATTTAACAAAACATTATCGTTTTTCAACTCTACGTGTACCATCATACAATTCGTATTCCAACAATCTGCATTCTAGTTTACTGTTAAAGAATTCAATTTTACGTTCAGCTTTTAGACCTACTTTCTTAGCAAGATTTGGGCTAGCAGTAAAAATGTAACCAAAGTATCCTTTGGCTTCTTTCTTCATATAGTCGCCCATAGCTTTGTACACCAATTCCAACTCATCATAATTTCCTAAACGTTCTCCATATTCGGGATTAAACATAACCACACCTTTTCCTCCTGTACATGGAGTTTCGCGGAAATCTTCTAATCGGAAAGTCATATGAATATCTACACCAGCAGTTTTGGCATTTGATTTTGCTGCATGTAATGCAATTGGGTCTAAATCACTCGCAATAATTTCGAAGTCTAAATTTTTCTTAACAGCAAGGCGTGCTTCGTGGCGAAGTTTTTCATAATAGTCATCATCATACCCTTTAATATGCATAAAGCCATAATTACTGCGAAGTAAACCAGGTATTCTATTTAGTGCAATCATTGCAGCTTCTATGGCAAGGGTCCCCGATCCACACATTGGATTCACAAAATTCGAATTCCTATCCCATTTAGTGGCCAATATTGTTGCCGCCGCCAAATTTTCCTGCATGGGTGCTAATCCGGGTTGTTTTCTATATTGATGTTTAGAGAGAGTCTCTCCACTAGTATCTAAATAAATGGCGATGTCCATTTCTTTCCAGTACAAATGGACTACCGTTTTATTGCGATCTGGTCCAGAATTGGGGCGCATATCTGTTTTGTGTCGAAAACGATCTACAATAGCATCTTTAAGTTTCACATTTGCAAAAAGATTATTGTCGATTGTGTCATTCTGAACATTTGAGGTGATAGAAATATACCCATCTACGTCTAACAAATCTTCCCAAGGAAGCTTTACAGCATGTTCATAGAGCTCATCCGCATTTTTTGCCATGCCATCAGACCATTGCCAAAGTACCTGATTACCAGTACGAATGTTCATATTCAGTTTAATACAATCGTTTAAACTGCCTTCAATAGCCACCCCTGTGCTCCACTCTTCCATAATGGTATATCCTAAAGAATGTACTTCTTCGCTTAGGTAAGGCGACATAAATTTTGGGCAAGTAATAACGATTCTACTCTCTTTTGTAAATGGAATGCTCATGGTGCAAAGCTAGGCATTCGTACTCAAAAAGCATTTCAATTGTAAAAAATTAGTTTGATAAGTGGTTTTTGGAAAGATTTATACTAAGTTTAAAATCGTTTAACCAAAAACTTTTTATGAAAAAATCGATCATTTATTCATTAGCAATTTGCGTGAGTATTGCTGGATTAAGCAATCCAAGTTATGCAAGAAAGAAGAAGAAGGATACTCCTCCTGTTGCTGAAGCTCCCAAAAAGGATGCTAAAAAAACTATAAAGGAAGTTACAAAACCTACAAAAGCAAAGGAAGGTTTATTCACTTTATATCAAGATACCACAAATGGTTCCGTTTACATGAAAATTAAAAAAGACCAACTCAATAAGGAGTTTGTTTATTTTAGTTATGCAGAAAATGGAGCAGTAAGTGCAGGATTCTTTAAAGGTTCTTTTAGAGATAATGAAATTTTTTCTATTAAAAAATATTACGATAAAATCGAATTTGTAAAAGAAAATACTAGTTATTATTTCGATGCAAATAATGCTATTTCGAAATCATCGGATGCGAATATTAACAAACCAATTTTAGCAAGTTTAAAAATTGTTGCAGAAGAAGGCGACAATTATTTAATTAAGGCTGATGAATTATTTTTGGTAGAAAGTTTAGCACAAATAAAACCATCTCCAAATCCAAACGCTCGCCCTGGTGCTTCATTTAGTTTAGGTCAGTTAAGCAAAGAGAAAACAAAATTTGCAAGCTTAAAAAATTACCCTAAAAATACAGACATTGTTGTGGAGTATGTTTACGATAACCCTAGCCCGACTAACTTTGGTGGGCCAGATGTTACAGATGCTCGTTCGGTAACAGTAAAAATTCAACACAGTATTATAGAGGTACCACAAAATAATTTCAAACCACGTTTTGATGATCCTCGAGTTGGATATTTTATGCAACAAATTGAAGATATGACTTCTCAATCATCTACACCATACCGCGATGTGATTAACCGTTGGAACTTAGAGAAAAAAGACCCATCGGCAGCATTGTCTGAACCAGTAGAGCCAATTACATGGTGGATAGAAAACACAACACCAGTAGAATTTAGAGAAACTATAAAAGCTGCGGTGTTAACATGGAACATGGCGTTTGAAAAAGCTGGATTTAAAAATGCAATTCGTTGTGAAGTACAATCGGATACTGCAAGTTGGGATGCAGGAGATATTCGCTATAATGTTTTACGTTGGACATCTTCACCATTCCCACCATTTGGAGGTTATGGCCCGAGCTTCGTGAACCCACGTACTGGCCAGATTTTAGGTGCAGATATTATGTTGGAATATATTTTCTTCACTAATAGATTGAAGCAAGAAAAATTATTTGAAGCAGCAGCACTTAATATGGTTGATGAATTCCCTGAATTACAAAACAACAATCATAATTGCGACATTGGAAATTATTTTGTACAAGCAACACAATTTGGAAATGTTGCCTTGTCAGCTTATACTTCTAGCGATTTAGAAAAAAGCAATTACATTAAAGAGTCGTTATACTATTTAGTATTACACGAAGTAGGACACACATTTGGTTTAAATCACAACATGAAAGCAAGCCAGATGCACGACCCAATTGCTATTAACAACAAAGAGATAACATCTAAGGTTGGGTTAACAGGTTCGGTAATGGATTACCCAGCGGCAAACGTTTCTTTAGATAGAACAAAACAAGGACAATATTTTACAACCAAACCAGGACCGTATGATTTATGGGCAATTGAATTTGGTTATGCACCATCGTTAAATGATTCGAAAGCAGAAGCTGACCGAGTAAAAAAATTATTGAGTAGATCTAATGAGCCGCAATTAGCTTTTGGTAATGATGCAGATGATATGCGTGCACCAGGAAGAGGGATCGACCCAAGAGTAATGATTGGTGATTTAAGTTCGGATGCAATTACTTATTCTGTTGATAGAATGAAATTAGCGAACAATTTATTAAAAGGATTGAAAGCGAAATATATTAAAGACGGACAATCGTACCAAGAGTTACGTAATGCGTATTTAATTACAACTGGAGAATATGGAACGGCAGCTGGAGTAATTTCACGTTACATTGGTGGGGTTTATGTTGATAGAAGTTTTCCAGAACAAAAAAGCAACATGAAGCCAATGACTCCAGTATCTGCAGCAGATCAGAAACGTGCGATGAAGGCATTAAATGATTATGTTTTTGCTCCAAATGCGTATGATATGCCAGCAGATTTCTTCGCTTACTTACAATACCAACGCAGAGGATTTAATGGAGGAAATGAAGATCCCAAAATTCATGACCGTATATTAAATATTCAAAAAGGAGTACTTGCACATTTATTAAGTGTTGGTGTAACAAAACGTATGACTGATATTCAATTAATCGGAAGTACTTATACACTAAACGATATGATGCGCGAATTAACCGATGGAATATTTAAAGCAGATTTAGCAGGAAATGTAAATAGTTACCGTCAGAATTTACAATTAGAGTATGTAACTAATCTAGTTGCAGCAATGAAATCGGATGCTTATAGTTATCAAGCACAATCGAATGCAATGGCACAATTAAAAGCTATTAAAACGATGATGGCAACTGCTGGCGGAAATGCAGATACAAAAGCTCACAGAGATCATGTGGTAATGGAGATTAATCAAGCTTTTGAGAAATAGACAATCGAATTTGCGAAGGGACGAACTAGCGAGGGAGCGAATTGACGATAATTAGAATTTTCTGTGCATTTATAAAAAAAGGGTTCTTTGCTTTGCAATAGAACCCTTTTACTTTTTTATTCATTTTGTTTATTCGCAGTTTCGCCAGTTCGCAAATTCGCCCCTTCGATTACCCTTTGGTCCATTTTTTTACCAACACCACATTCGCGTGGATAATTCTAACTTTGTACATTCCATCAGGAAAATTATCTGCATCTATAGCTGTATAAAAGGCTCCATCATTTTCATGTTCCACTGTTTTTGAAAACAGCTCACGACCTTCTAAATCAGTTAGTATAATTACTACTTTACCAGCTGGTAAATCTTCTACAGCAATATTCATTTGCCCAGCACTTGGGTTAGGGTAAATTTTACTTTGAATAATTTCCGTGTTTTTTGCACTCATTTTTTCGACAGAAAATGCTTGTGCGTTTATTTTTTTTGAACTGCATAATACTACTACAGCGAGTAATACTGTTGCCATTAGGTTTTTAGTTTTCATTTTTTTAAACTTTGTAGGAGTTATCATGTATAACAAAATACAGGGATGCTCCAGTATGAACTAATTTTTTTAGCCCCTATCCTTAGGAGAGGGTTGGGGTGAGGTTTACTATTTGTTTATATAAATTTTGCGAACAATCTTTTTGTCTTTTTGCACGAATTCTACTAAGTAACTTCCATTTTCGAATTCACTAATCGAATAGGTTTTTTCATAATTCCCCGACTTGTACTCTTTAATGGTTTCAGTTTTTACTTGTTTACCTTCTGTATCGTAAATAGTAATGGTTACAGGAGCAGAGTCCGAGAAGTTGAAGCTTAACGTAAGTTGATCTTTCGCTGGATTTGGATACATTTTTATTTCATCATTTTTTGCCGCCCCAATTTTTTTTAGCTCTGCTGGACTTGCCTGCATCATTTTAATTACCATTCTTTTGCCACCATCATTAAAAGTAAAAACCTGAGCATCCTCGGCATGGTCGCTGTCTATGTGAATTTTAAAACTACCAGGCTCTGTGTTAAATTCAAAAACTCTCATCTCATTTAACTCAGGTAATTCTGGAATAGGTGGAAAACCTTCTATAGATTCTGGGTGTTGTGGCGGGCGAGGTGCTCTTGGCGCCCTTGATCTTCTAACAGTTACCCTAGAATCATCTTCATCATATCCAAATGTGCTTGCATGTTCATCCTCTATAACAATCATTTGTCTATTTAATTTTTCCATATCCCTGTTTAATTCCTTCATCTCTTTGTCTAACTTAACTTGACT
>CALRIM020000036.1:0-22117 GCA_943360385.1 Rhizobium sp. Q54
AAAAATAAAAGGAACCTTTCATTACGAAGACGGATATTATTATTTTAGAAATATAGATGACAGAGTATTAATTGGTGGAGGTAGGAATTTAGATTTTGAAAGAGAGGCCACAACAGATTTTGGAATTACTACGTTGGTTAAAAATAAAATTACAAGCCTATTAAACGAAACAATTTTACCAAACATAAATTGGGAATTCGATATGGAATGGAGTGGAGTTATGGCATTCGGAAAAGAATTAAATCCAATTGTTCAAGAGTTGGAGCCTAATGTTTTTTGTGCTGTAAGATGTAATGGAATGGGGGTTGCACTAGGGTCGAAGATTGGGGAGGAACTTGCTTTACTCGTAACTCACGAAATAGAGTAGCTATCAGTTACAAGCTACATAACAGCGCCATTATTAATATCCAATGTTTGTCCGGTTATACTTTGTTGATGTAATAAATAAGTAACAAGGTCTGCAATTTCTGATGGTTCGGACATTTTACGAAGAGGAACAGACTGCATTGCAATATCATAAAACTCTTGAGCAGTAACACCAATTCCATTTGCAATTCCTTGCATACCATCTTGCGACATTTGTGTATTTACCCAACCCGGACAAATAGCATTCACTAATATTTTATCTTCAGCATATTGAATTGCCATAGAACGCATTAATCCAAGTAGACCAGCTTTTGAAGCACAGTAAGCAGAATAATTAGCAACACCCAAACGAGCTAATATGGAAGAGGTAATCACAATGTTTTTATAAGGAGCAGTAGACGCTTTTAAATGAGGTAAAAAAGTGTTGATGAAATTATAAGTACCCGTTAAATTTGTTTCTACAATATCATTCCATCGATCTTTTTCTCCCCAGTTATTTTCTCCTCCAATACCAGCATTTGCAACAAGTGCATCAATTGGTCGGCGTAAGGAAGAAATAGTTGAAGCTAAACTATCTTTGTTTTTTATATCTGCAGAAATAGAATAATGATCCCCATCTTTAAGTGCGATTAATGTTTTTTGTAAATGCACCGCATTACGGCCAAGTAAATAACAGTCGAAATTTAACTCACTTAAACGAATGGCGATTGCTCTTCCGATTCCAGAACCTGCACCGCTGATGATGACTGATTTTCTCATATTTAAATGTAAATAGAAAATAGATAATAGAAAAAAGTTATTTTATATGTTAAAAAAAATGCCTTTTATTGTATTATAAAACCCAAAAGATGAAAAAAATTAAATTAATCGTTATTCTTTTTTTTATAACAAGTTTCTCAATTGCACAGCACAGTACATATAAGCCAACTGGCGAAAAATACAGGCAACTTAAAGATTCTAAATTGCTTGCTGTATACACAGGAGATGCAACTTTCGATTCTGTTTATGCTAAACATGTAAGAGAAGTGTTTAACGAAAAGGGTGTTTCATTTATTAATTACAAAGAATTCGAAGATCTACGCACCAACCTAGACTATGCATTTATATTACCTGTGGAAATCACTGTAACATATGTAGAAACAGGTCAAAAAGGCATTTCATTGCAAGGAAAAATGGAACAGGATAGGGTTGAAAAATCGTTCATGCTTGGATATTTGCTAGGCACTAAAAAATCAGTTTTAAAAGGCAAATATAACCCAAGTGATTTTATAGCTATAGGAAATTTTGATGGGTCACTTCCTGAAGATTATTTATTGTCGACTCAGTATAGGTTAAAAAATATTATTCAAGAATTAAATCAGACTGTTGAGATTTTAGAAAAAACAGGAGAGAAAAAATTTTTCTTATCACCATCAAAGTATTTAATGGAAGTTTATAACACAAAAACAAATCGAATAAAGGAGATGGAATTAATTGTTTGTGATGATGCAATAGCGGTAGATACTAAAGATTTTAAAAAGCTATATCCATACAAACACAAGGTATTAAACAGAGAAGATTACAAGAAAGAAATTTCTCAAAATAAAGAAGGGCAATGTTACCTATTGAACATGGGGGGAGTAACTGAAGTATATATTATAGATTCTAATACAGGAGAAATTATTCTAGAAACAGGATTTACGCCTGATATAAAAGCATTAATGTTTAATCCAAAAGCATTTGGTAAACTTTCCGAAAAACAAATGGCAGAAGTTGCAAAAACGATTAAGTCTTCTAAATAGGAAGTATAAATGAGTATGAAACAAAAAAGCGAATTGTAAAACATAAATGTTTCGCCAATTCGCTAATTCATTAGTTCGCAAGTTCGCCAATTCGAATCTTCGATTATAGTCCTGCTTCTTTATCCAAATAACTTTGAACAATATCAATTGCATTAGTAATAACATCGCTTAATGCAGTAATAAATGTTCCTGGTTGAGCAGTAGAAATTGCATGTTTAATTGCTTCTACTTCTTTTGGTATAATTTCATACGTTATTTTTTTATCAACAGAATTTATTCCCTTTAAAATTAAGTTTATAATTTCTTCTTCTGTTCTTCCACGTAAATGTTTTTCCTGACGAATAATAATATGATCGAACATACGAGCAGCAATAGCACCACAATCGGTAATATCCTGATCTCGTCTATCTCCAACACCTGCTATGATACCAACCTTGTATGGCGAATCTATTTGATTTAAGAAGCCTTCTACAGCCATATATCCTGCTGGGTTGTGTGCGAAATCTATCATCACTTTAAATTCTTTAAAGTTGAAAATATTCATTCTACCAGGCGTTTGTGCAGCAGATGGAATAAATGTTTCTAACGATAGACGCATGTCTTCTGTTTTGAAGCCATATAAATATCCAGCCAAAGTAGCAGCCAAAACATTGGCAATCATAAATTGTGCTTTACCACCAAGTGTTAAAGGAATAGTGGTTACTTTTTCAACACGAATTTTCCAATCGCCTTTCTTAATAGTTACAAAACCATTTTCATAAATAGCAGCAACTCCGCCTGTCTTACAATGCTTTTTAATTACTGGATTGTTTTCATCTAAACTGAAATATGCAATGTTACAATCAAGTTCAGCAGCAACCTTTACACAATATTCATCCTCAGCATTTAGCACAGCCCAACCATCTTTCTTTACACTTTTTACAACAGTAGATTTTACACGGGCAACATCTTCTAGGGTGTTGATATCATTCAATCCTAAATGATCTTCTTGAATATTGGTTATAACTCCGATATCACATCTACTAAACCCTAAACCAGAACGAAGAATTCCTCCACGTGCGGTTTCTAGTACTGCGAAATCTACAGTAGGGTCTCTCAAAATAAATTCAGCACTATATGGTCCTGTTGTATCACCTTTTTCTAACATATGGTTTTGAACATAGATACCATCTGAAGTAGTAAAGCCTACACGATAACCCATGTTTTTTACAATATGAGCAATTAAACGAGTAGTAGTGGTTTTACCATTAGTACCCGTAACAGCAATAATTGGAATTCTAGATGGTTTACCTGGAGGATATAACATATCAATAACAGGTGCAGCCACATTACGAGGTAATCCTTCTGCAGGAGCTAAATGCATACGGAAACCAGGTGCAGCGTTTACTTCTAAAATAACACCACCATTTTCTTTTAATGGTTGAGTTAAATTTTCCGCCATGATATCTATTCCGCAAACATCTAATCCAATAACACGAGAAATGCGTTCTGCCAAGAAAATATTTTCTGGGTGCATCATATCTGTAACATCGATGGATGTTCCACCAGTAGATAAGTTTGCTGTAGATTTTAAATAAACAATCTCCCCTTTTTTAGGAATAGTATCTAGTGTATATCCCATTTTATCGAGTAGGTCTGTGGTGTCTCTATCAACAGTAATTTCTGTTAATACATTTTCATGACCATAACCTCTTCGAGGGTCTAAATTTTCTGTTTCGATTAATTTATTAATAGTATTTACACCATCCCCTTTTACATTTGCCGGCACACGTTGTGCGGCAGCAACAACTCTATTGTTTATTACCAATACCCGGAAATCGTAACCTGTAATAAAACGTTCAACAATAATTTTTCTAGAATATTTTTTTGCAAACTCTAAACCCGCGATAGCATCTTCCCAAGTTTTTACATTGATAGATGCACCTTTACCATGATTACCATCTAAAGGTTTTAAAACTATAGGGAAACCAATTCTATCAATACATTTTTTTAAATCTTCTTCGTCTATTACAATGTCGCCTTTTGCTACGGGTATAGAAGCGCTATACAACATTTTTTTAGTAAGTTCTTTATTGCAAGCAATGTCTACTGCAATGTTCGATGTTTTATCGGTAATAGTAGCTTGAAAACGAACTTGATTTACGCCATACCCTAATTGAATAAGGGAATTTGTTCCTAATCGAATCCATGGAATATCTCTAGAAACGGCTTCATCTACTAAGGATGCAGTACTTGGGCCAAGTCGAACCTCTTCGCGAATTTCGCGCATACGTTGAATATCTGCCTGAATGTCGTAATCCTCTCCAGAAATTAAAGCTTCCGTTATTTTAACAGCAGATTCACCAGCAAAAAGCCCAACATTTTCTTCGGTATAGCTAAATACAACATTATATATACCTGGAGTTTTTGTTTCACGAGTCCTTCCGAAACCCGTTTCCATGCCTGCTAAAGTTTGAATTTCAAGGGCGATGTGTTCAATAACATGTCCCATCCAAGTCCCCCTGCGAACGCGCATAAAAAATCCCCCGGGTACACCTTCGGAGCAACGATGCTCGTACATGGTGGGGAACATAGCCTCTAATCTATCTGCAAAGCCGTCCACCAAATTACTTGGTCTTTGCTCCATATCTTCAAGATCCAGACGCATTTGAATCAATTTTTTTCGGCGGACACTCCAAATATTTGGTCCCCTCAACGCTTGTATACTCAATATTTTCATATGCGTAAGTTTAGTTTGATGGGTAATTTAATAAAATAATGTTTTTAAAACCAAATGCATACGAGCATATTTTATAAAAAATATTACTATCATTGTTTTTATAATTAATATTCCAATAACATTAATATTATATGAAACCCATAGGTAAGCTAATAATTATTGGGGGGGCAGTAGATACCGGTAGCTTTACCGAGAAGAATTACAAAGAAGAAATTGAAAACAATTTAAATTTCTTTGAAAAAGGAATTCTAAAACGAATCATACTGGAATCGGCAAATCAAGAGTTGTCGAGAATAGAAGTAATCACCACCGCATCGCAAATACCAGAGGCCGTTGGAGAGGAATATGTAAAAGCATTTTCTTTTCTTGGGGCGAGCAATGTTGGTGTGATGAATATTAAAGTTCGTGATGAGGCAAATGACGAAGTCTTTGTAAGCCGATTAAGAGCTGCAGATGTAGTAATGTTTACAGGTGGAGACCAACTTCGCTTAACTTCTATTTTAGGTGGAACAGAATTCCATAAGCTTTTAATTAAGAAGTATCAAGAAACACCATTTGTTATTTCTGGAACTTCTGCTGGAGCTGCAGCGTGTTCAAATAATATGATTTACCAAGGATCAAGTTCAGAAGCGTTGTTAAAAGGTGAAGTAAAAATTACAGGTGGTTTAGGATTAATAAACGATGTAATTATTGATACACATTTTGTTCATCGCGGAAGAATTGGAAGATTATTTCAAGCCGTAGTAAGCAACCCAATGATTTTAGGAATCGGTTTAGGTGAAGATACTGGCTTATTAATAAAAGATGGTCATCAGATGGAAGCTATCGGATCTGGATTGGTGATGTTAGTAGATGGACAAACGATTAGAGATACAAACATAACTGACGTTGCAATTGGAACACCTATATCTATTGAACATTTAGTGGTTCATGTAATGGCGATGAATGATTTGTTTGATTTAGAAAATCATAAAATGATTATCAATAAAAATCGCAAACAAGACTACGATAAATACGCTAAAATAGATCGATGAAATTAATTATACACGGAGGTTTTTTTTCTGAATCGAGCACAAGCATGGAAGTAAAACATGCAAAGCAACATGCACTGAAAGAAATTGCTGCGGATAGTTATGAATATTTAAAAACACATACAGCACTGGAAACAGTGGTGTATGCTGTTGCCTTGTTAGAAGACAACCCTTTGTTTAATGCAGGATTGGGTTCGCAAATACAAAGCGACGGAAAAATAAGAATGAGTGCATCTATACATGACGGTAAAACAAAAAAGTTTTCTGGAGTAATAAATGTACAAAACATTAAAAACCCAATTGAACTTGCAAATATTTTAATGCAAGAAGATGATAGGGTTCTTGGAGCAGAAGGTGCAAATAAATATGCTTCAGAAAAAAACATTCCGTTTTATAATCCAGAATTGTCACAACGCAGAAAGGAATACGAAGAGAAGTTAAAATCTCTTGGATTAGGGACTGTTGGTTGTGTTGCTTTAGATGAGCAAGGAAACATTGCAGCAGCTACATCTACTGGTGGTAAAGGCTTTGAGCTTGTAGGGAGAATTTCAGATTCAGCAACTACAGCCGGAAATTTTGCGAATAAGTTTGCAGGAGTTTCTTGCACAGGGGTTGGTGAGGATATTGTAAGTGTAGCGCTCGCTACAAAAATTGTAACTAGAATAAGCGATGGATTTAGTGTTGAAAAAGCTTTTGAAAAAAGCTTTTTTGAACTCAAAGAATTCGACGGGTTTGCTGGTGCAATTGCAATAGATAAAGATGGAACCATTTACCATCAAGATTCGCACCCATACATGGTATGGGCAAGTTGCGATGAAGGAATATTAAATTCCTTTTTGTAAGCGAAGTGTCACGTTGATTTTTGGAATATCTTATTCACAGGTTTCTATTTTTAAATTGATTATATTCATACTAAAATAATTTAAGTATGAAAAAGCCATTCTCATTATTGATATTATTTATTGGATTTATAAATAATACAATCGCGAGCCCCAAAGTAGTTACTACATCAAATTGTGCACCACCAACAGCAGCCACTACAATCGAAATAAATAACGTGCGTACTATGTTAATGAATGGGGGAGATATGTGGTGGAATATTTTTACACGAGAAGCTGCTTATGAGATTCCTAAGGGGTCAAACACATCGTCACTTTTTGCAGGCGGAATTTGGTTATCAGCTAAAGATAATGGTGGAAATTTACATACCGCAGGACAAACCTACAGACAAAGAGGTTTAGACTTTTGGCCTGGTCCACTTAATAATTTTGGTGAAACAGATTCATTAGTATGTAAACAATGGAATAAAATGTTTTCTGTAAAAGGAACATCGATAGTAAAAGCTCGTGATGGTGTTTCCATTGATGCTTCAATACTCAATTGGCCAGGTTTAATTGCACCATTCGTAGATAATAATGCAGATGGAATTTACAACCCAACAAGTGGGGATTATCCAATTTATGACCCATCCATATTAAATAATATTCCTGGTGAAATGGTATGGTGGGTAATGAATGATGTTGGAAATTCTCATACCGCATATCCAGGTGGGTTGCCACTTGGTGTTGAAATACAGGCAACGGCATTTGCATATCCTTCTGCATCTTCACAAATAATAAATAACAGTACAATGTATCGATATAAAATCATTAATAAATCGACTAGTAGCCTATATGATGTAACGATGGGGCATTTTATAGACCCAGATTTAGGCGACGGTGATGATGATTATATAGGTTGTAATCTATTGGTTCCGGGAGGTTTGTTTTATTGTTATAATGCTGACGGAGTAGACTCTAAATATGGAAGTAATCCACCAGCAATTGGCTTAACATATTTAAGAACATTTAAAGACCAAAATGGAAATCGTATACCAGCATCTAGTTTTATGTTTTTTACAAATGCAGGAGTGATAGGTATAGATTCAGACCCTAATAATCCAGTTGAATTAAATAGGTATTTACATGCAAAATGGGCAGATGGAATGAACCTGACTTATGGCACACAAAATGGCAGAGGAGGAACAGATAGTACGGGATTTGCATTTCCGGGAAATATATATAATCAAAATTCTTGGATAGAAACAGCCCCGCCGGGAGATAGAAGAATGATTCCTTCTGTGGGCCCAATTACACTTCAACCAGGAGCTGTTAACGAAGTGGTTTTTGCGATGGTATGGGCACGAAGTGATACCGGAGCAAACAAAGGATCTGTTGCAAAATTAATTGCGAGTACAGATACAATTCATGCGGCAGCAGCAGCTAATTTCGCAGCATTTTCTACAGGACTTAACGATATACGTTCATTCAATTTTAATATATTTCCAAATCCAGTTACAGAAAAATGTTGGATAGATGTCCCAGATAAAAACAATGAAAGTATTCTTGTTACAATAGTTGATTTGCAAGGGAAACAAGTGTTGCAACAAAGTTTTGATCCTGCTAAAAAAATAGCATTAAATCTAAACGAATTGGATAGAGGTGTATATATGATAAATGTGAAGCAGGGATTAAGAACTGCAACAAAGAAAATTGTAAAATAGTAATATTAATAAATTTCGTACATTAGGATTATGAAAAAGCTCTTCATAATTCTTTTGCTTTTTACAGCTTGTTCTGTTCGAAAAAAAACAACAGAACAAACGTTACCGTATGATGCAATTGAGGTTAAATCTAGTGGAGGCTTTACCGGAACTACAACGGGATTTTTAATTCAAAAAAACGGAGAGATATTTGTAATCTATCACAACGCAGGAAAAACATATAATCAAAAATTCTACCGATTAAGTACGGTAGACTCTGTAAGTATTATGTTTGCCAAGGTACAATCTTCGGGTATCTTAGATAAGCCCTATAATCAGCCAGGAAATCTTACTTATTCTATTATGAGCAGGAAAGACAGCTCCACAAATGCAGTTTATTGGGCGGATGGGCAAGATTCTATTGGAAACTATATCAGTTTATATCGAGAATTGAGAAAATTTGCATCTGGCAGATAATAGTGTAATTTTATGGTAACTAGCTAATTACCGCCAAACTAAATTTTGTGAAAGCTAATTTTAAAACAGAAAAAATTATAATTTCTGATTTAGTTGGAAGAAAAATAATGAGTTTCAATTCTGATAAAATTAGCGCGACCACAACGTAATGAGTATTTCTTTAAAAGATATTCCGAATGGAGTTTGTGTTTTAAAAGTTAGTGGAGGAGGGAAGGACTTTTCAAAGAAAATCAAGATCGAATAATCGAATTATCAAACTTTCGAATTCTCGAAAACTCAAACCTGAAAATATTCGTTAGTTCGTTTGTTTGATAGTTCGTTTGTTCGATAGCTATAAAGGGTGACTATTGTCACATATTATTCAAAACAGTAAGTGTAAATTGCCCTTATAATTTAAAGGCATGAAAAAGCACTTACTGTTTTTGTTTATTATATTAAGCACATCCAATGTTTGGTCTCAAACATTCAACTATTCTTTGGAATTAGTTCCTCAAAACATTCCAAATTTAATAGGAATACAAGCTTTTGCACATGCCGAATACCAAGGTAATTATTTAATTATTGGTGGACGTTTAGATGGATTACACAAGCGCCAACCCAATGCATCTTTTGATTTAATTGGACATAACAACCAACTTGTTTTGTTAAACCCAACCACAAACCAAGTATGGACAAAATCCATGAGTAGTTTATCGGTTAGTATTCGCGAACAGTTGAGCAGTACAAACATGCAATATTATATGGATGGAGATGTTTTGTATTTAATTGGAGGATATGGATATAGTACAGATTCCGTTGATCATATTACATTTCCCTATTTAACAGCAATTAAAATAATTGATTTAATAAATGCAATTAAAAACAATTCTCCAATAGCATCTTTTTTCAGGCAAATACACGACGAACAATTTGCGGTAACTGGAGCTCATTTAAAAAAGCTTTATAATACATACTATTTGGTGGGAGGACAAAGATTTGATGGTAGGTATAACCCAATGATGCACGCTACATTTGTTCAAAAATACACAGATGCATATTTAAAGTTCAACATAGTGGACGATGGTACGAACATCAGCATATTGAATAAACAAAGCATACAAAATGCAGATCAGTTTCATAGAAGAGATTACAATGTAGTTGCACAAATTACTTCTGAAAACAAAGAAGGAATTATTGCATTTTCTGGAGTATTTCAACCTCAAGCCGACATACCATTTTTAAATAGTGTAAGCATAGATAGTAGTGGATACTACGTAAATGAAGGATTTTCTCAATATTATAATCACTACCATTGTGCAACCATTCCTTTATACGACTCTGTAAATAATGAAATGCACAATATATTTTTTGGTGGAATTGCTCAATATTATGATAGTGCAGGAATATTAGTTCAAGATAATAATGTACCATTTGTAAAAACAATTGCAAGAGTTACCAGAGATGCCAACAATATTTTATCAGAATATAAATTCAACAATGAAATGCCGGGCTTTTTAGGCGCTGGCGCAGAGTTCTTAATAAATGATAATATTCCAGTGTATAAAAATGGAGTAATTAAATTAAAAGAATTAACAGGCGATAGTACTCTTATTGGATACATTTTTGGTGGAATTAATAGTACTTCAAAAAATGTATTTTGGATAAATGATGGTACACAAAGTTCTGCAAGTGAAATATTGTATAAAGTTATATTAAGAAAGAATCAAAACACTTCGAGTGTTTTAAATAGCCAAAGCACAAACAAACTTCAATTACAAATCTATCCTAATCCTACAAAAGGGACGGTACACTTAATTTTCAATTTAAAGAAAGTTGAAAATGTATTAGTGGAGGTTTATGATATAAATAGAAAATTGGTTTGCAATAGAATTATTTCTGATGGTGAAATTGGCGAAAACAGGTATAGAATTGCTGATAAAAACTTTGTAAATGCAGGTGTTTATTTTGTAGAAGTTACCGTTGGAAACGAAAAAGTGATGCAGAAACTCGTGGTAGAATAGTTTAATGATTCTACAGTACTTTTTTAACAGTGATTAAATTTCAAGATTAAGCAAAATTGCAGATAAAAGCTTGACCAATACTGTGGTACAAGGAATACTTTATTCCCAAAGTCTTTTTATTGTTAGGTTTTAATAATATATTTGGTCTACCCAATTAACATGTTTTTACCCAATCAACATGTTTTTACCCAATTAGTATGAAAAAGACACAAGTATTTTTAGTTGTAAGTACTATTTTTTGCTTTGCATTTTTTAATCTAAATATTTGCGAAGCACAAAATTGGCACGACAAAATTCCAGAAGACACCAGCGGAAATTTTTATAAAACCCGTGAAGCCTATTACAAGTATTGGAAAGAAGAAAACTATGCTAGAGAAAAACACACCAGATGGAAGCAATTTAAACGATGGGAAAACAGTCGTATTGGTGAAGTAGACGCGGATGGAAATTATTATAAAGCAACAGATATTGATAAATTATTTAAGGATGCTTTATTTAATAGGGGTTCTAAGAACAAATCGGCAAATGTAGTTAAATGGAAATTTCTGGGTCCAGATTCTTCTAAAAATGGAATTGGAAGGGTAAACTGTATAACTTTTTCACCAGTGGACACGAATACGATTTATTTAGGAACGCCAAGTGGAGGATTTTGGAGATCATATAACTATGGTAAAACATGGGAAACAACAACCGATGCTATTTCGAGTATTGGTGTAAGTTCTATCGCAATACCACCAGACTCACCCAATGTAATCTATATCTCCACTGGCGACAAAGATTTATGGTATAGTAGAAGCATAGGGCTTTTAAAAAGTTACGATGGAGGAACTACATGGAACCCTACTGGATTAACATTTGATTTTAGTTTAGAAAATCGCGTTTGTGGTAATATTCGTATTGACCCTATTAATCAGTCTATCGTTCATGTGTATTCGAATCAGTATTATTATCGCAGTACGAATGCAGGCAACACATTTACAGCACAGAATTTTACAAAGGAAATTACTTCAATGGTAATGCATCCTACCAATCCCTTAATACTATATTTGGGTACCACTAATGGAAAACTTTATAGAACCATTAATGGTGGTTTAAATTGGACAGACATCACTTCAAATCTTTCCTATATTAATCCTGGCACTGCAGAAAGAGCGACACTTTGTGTAAACCCATCTTTTCCAGATGCCATCTATTTTTTATCACAAGGATCGCCAACCTATAGTGTAAATGGAGGAGTTTATGTTTCCAAAAACACAGGAAATTCCTTTCAAAAACTACCAACTAATGGTGTTAATTGGTTTGGTTATACATTGGCAGTTTCCAGTACAGACACCAATGTGTTGTTTGCTGGTGGAACCGATTTGTTTCGAACAACGGATAAAGGAAACAATTGGACTCTGGTACATAATGGGGCTACTAATTTTAGCGACCCCACTTATTTACATGTTGATATGCATGATTTGGTAATGTTTCGAAATAAAATTTATTCTGGAAACGATGGGGGATTGGGAGTATCGGACCCAATAAATATTAATTGGAAATGCTTAAATGGAAATTTAGCGATTACTCATGTGTTTGGTTTTGGATCGGATGTAAATGATTCTAGTAAGATTCTTTTTGGTGCACAAGACATTGGTAGTGGGCCTCTAGAGAATGGATTTTTTAATCACCTATCTGGTGGTGATGGAATGGAATGTGCGTATGATCAAGTAAATTCAAACATTTATTATTTAAGTGCTCAGAACGGTGCTTTTTATAAAACCACTAATAATGGAGCAACATTCAATGTTGTTTTTTTTACTCCACAAATTAGTAATGAATACGGTGCTTGGACGGCTCCAATATTACTATCAAAATATGGAGATGACACCTTGTATATACCACACGTAAATTTATTTAAAACAACAAACAAAGGAGTTACATGGACGAACCTAACTAATTTTGCACCGACATCTTATCCTATATCACGTTTACATATACCAGATTGCAATCCAAATATAATTTATATTATGAGAGAGGCAACAGCTGGCATGTTTAGATCAGTAGATGCAGGTGCAACATGGCAATTGTTGGGAAATGCTTATTATAGTGAAGCATTTGGAAATTTTGATGTTAGTAATAGAAATCCCAATACACTTTTCGCAACCACTCTTGTATTAGATAACAACAAAAAAGTTTATAAATCAACTGATGGAGGATTAACATGGCAAAACTACTCAGGCTCTATACCAAATGTTAGATTGAATGCAATAGTGTACCAAAAAAACTCTAAAGATCGTGTTTTTGTAGGCACAGAAATGGGCGTTTATTATAGAGACTCTACGATGAGTGACTGGGTTAAATTTGGTGAAGGTTTGCCAAATATTGCAATAAAGAAATTGGAGATTCATGAATTATCGAATAAACTTCGAGTAGGAACATTTGGCAGGGGATTATGGGAGATCAGTCTTAATGGATTAGATACTGTTCCTAATATTCCTTTACCACTTCAATTTATAGATATATCTGCAGAAAGTAGAGATGGAGTTGTAGAAGTAAAATGGATTACTGCGAATGAAAAAAACATCGACCATTTTGAAATAGAGAAATATTCTAATCAAAACAATTGGGCGAAAATTGGCACATTAAACAAAAATGAACAGTCCCTAGCACTTAACCATTACAAATTCATAGATGATGTAATTTTACCAACTGAACAATCAAACACTATTTATTACAGAGTTAAACAATTAGATTGCGATGAAAAATTTAGTTATTCAAAAACTGTTTCTGTTAATTTAGAATCAAAAGCTGCATCATTAGTTTATCCAAACCCTAGTAATGGTATTTTGAATATCTATATGTCTGGGTTGCTTGGAGAGAAAAACATAGAATTATTTGAAATGGATGGAAAACGAATTCAAAGTTGGAGCACAATGGAGAATAAGATTCAGATTGGTTTAACAGATATAAAAAAGGGAGTTTACTTTTTAAGAGTATATACCGATAAATATACTGCTATCCATAAAGTTTCCATTGAATAGTGAGAACCTTGCCCGATTTAGTATAAATAAGATATGGGTTTAGGATATTTCTACTGGAATTTTTAACTTCGGAATAGTTTCAGTTTTGATTTTAATTATATAAGAAATTCCAACTAGAATGAAGGCGGTTAAACAACTTGTTTTTACGACCCTATTTTTAATTGTTTTTACCTCAACTTTTGCTCAGCTACAGAAGGCTGATTCCACTTTTATAATAAACGGTGGCGCAAATAGTACTGTTAGAAATATAAACATTCAGAGTAGCGGTAAAATAATTCTTTCTGGAGAATTTAACGCCTACCAGGGAACTTTAGCAAATAGAATTGTAAGACTAAACACAAATGGAATTGTTGACACTAGTTTTCATTCTGGATTTGCATCTGAAGGGCCAATAAGAGCTACTGCTTTATTACCAAATGATCAAATAATAATAGGCGGATTATTCAATTCTTACAATGGTACTGCCAGAAAAAACATAGCCAGAATAAATTCGAATGGAACATTAGATACTTCCTATGCAAAAGGATTAGGTGCAAACAATGAAATAACAGACATGTATTTGCAGCATGATGGGAAACTACTCATAACTGGCTTTTTTGGTAAATATGGAAATACGTTTTGTAATGGGTTTTTGCGACTAACGCAAACAGGAGAAATAGATACCACCTTTAAATTTGGTACTGGTCCGAACTCTAGTCCAAACTCTTTTGCACAGCAGAGCAATGGCAAAATTCTTCTTGTGGGATCATTTTTGTTTTATGATGGAATACCACGAAATAAAATTGTAAGAGTAAATCTCGACGGATCATTAGATACAACATTTGTAAATAATAGTATCTCAAATTCTATCCAAAAAACATTGATTTTAAAAAACGATGAGATTATTATTGCTGGTGGATTTACAAATATTGCAGGAGTAACCAAAACAGGAATTGCAAGATTACACAAGGATGGCCAGTTAGATACTACCTTTAAAACCTATATTTTAGGTACAGTTAGAGGACTACACCAACAGAAGGATGGAAAAATTATTGTGAGTGGAGATTTTACAAACGTAAATGGAACACCAGTTCAACGATTGGTAAGATTGAATTTAGATGGCACACTCGAGAATACTTTTTATGCAGGTTTTAATGGAAGTGCATATGATATTGCCGAACAAGCAGATCGAAATATATTGATAGGTGGTAGTTTTATGCAAACAATAGAAGTGCCAAACAAAGTTATTGCAACACCAAAAATTGCGAAGCTATTAAACACGTATTGTATACCACCAACCTCGCCTAAATTTGATCACACACATGCTCATGTATGTAAGGGAGATTCCTTAGAAATAAAATTAGATGGAGGTGAATTAAACGATGCACAAAATTGGTATTGGTACACCGATTCATGCAATGGACTTGCAATAGATTCTGGAACAAGCATTAAGGTAAGTGTTAATGGCAATGCAAGTTATTTTGTTCGAGCAGAAAATGGTTGTACAAATTCCAACTCTCCTTGTGTTGGGTTTTATGTATTTATGAATGATACGATGAATACAAATGTATTGGTTAGTTTTTCGTACTTGGAGGCAGAAGAAATAAATTGTACTTATCAGTGGTATAATTGCGATTCGAGTTTTCAAATTCAGAATGGTGCCACACAGCAATTTTTTTCACCAAGTATAGACGGAAACTACGCAGTAGTCTTAACTAGTTTTGATGGCTGTATTGACACGTCCGATTGTTTTTATTTTGAACACGAGATTTTGGGTATAGGTAAAATCAAAAAACTAAACATCCAGAACCCAGCCCGTAACACTTTAATAATTTCATCGTCTTATGAAATTGTTGAATTGGAGTTATTTTCAATAGTAGGCCAATTAGTATTCAAACAAAATTCATCAAATATAATAACAGAAATTCCTTTGGAATTTATTTCATCTGGAATGTATTTGCTCAAAGTAAAGGATCGAAATAACAATAACTATTGCCAAAAGATAATTATTCAGCAGTAGTATTGTTTTTCAACAATTCATTTATGGCCATGGATTTTTCTTGAATTAAGTTTTCATAGGAATTAGAATTTTCACTTATTGTTTTATAATACAAATCGTTTAATTCTAACCTGAGTTCACAATACTTTTTAAGTCTTTTAATTGCAGTTTTTGTGTTAGTGTTTAAATCAAGATTTTCGCAGCTGTTTATAATCTCTAAGTTTGAATTCCATAATGGGGTAGATACATTTTTAATTTCATTTAAAATGGTATCCATTGGAGTATTATCTGTAAATGTAAAAAAACGAAGGGCTTTCGATTCTTGATCTATAAAAACCTCAAGTCGCTTTTGGTAAACACTAATATCATTTGAAATAGTTTTAAACCCAATAAGGCACAATACTATTGTTGCTATTATGGCAGAAGTTGGAACAAGAATTCTATAAATAGATTTTGGATTTTCTCTTAGTGTGGGTAAATAAAGAAGCCCAATTAAGATTCCAGATAATAAACCACCGATGTGTGCAGAATTGTCAACACCTTCCTTTGCAAACCCATACAATAAATTGTATAACACAAAGAATCCAACGCTTGAAAGAAATGTTTTTCTTACATCTCTTGGCATTATGTTAGAACTCAATAAAATTAAGTATAAACCATAAATCCCAAAAATGGCTCCAGATGCCCCGGCACTAACTACAGAATCATTCCAAAAAACACTAGCTAGACTAGCCAGTATTCCTGTTAATATATATGCAAGAGCATATTTAAATGGACCAATTCTTTTTTCAACCATAAACCCAACAAAAACTAACGCATACATATTCATTAAAAAATGAATCGCGCCAATATGTAGGAAACAAGCACTTAGTAATCTCCAATAATCTCCAGAAAGTGTTAAATACCGAACATTTCCACCCCATTGTATTAGTTGTTCAACAGTTGGGTTTATCGGGCTAATACCAAACCCCACCATCAGAATAAACACTATAAAATTTAAATAAATAACAATGGGAGTAACGAAATAGGTTTTAGTAGGAATTAGAAAATCAATAAAACCCATAGAGTCTAATTGATGAGAAATATGATCTGGATTTAGTATGTCATTTTCTTGCTCAGGGAATTCTTGTTTTAAATGATCATAATCTTTAGCTATTTCCTCTCTATTTAAATTTTCTAACAAATCATTCAGTTCTAAAACAAATGTATCTATCAAATCCCTGTTTCTTCCAAAATCGTAAATCCCACCATTGATAGATTCTGAAGTTAATTCAGGCTTATCATCAGTAAAATTTAAAATGATATTGGATTGTCTTCTTCTTTTATCTCCTGAGTTTTTAAAAATGGCTCCATATTTACTATTGAATACTACTTCCCAATTTAGGTGCTTTGCAACTCTTATGGATAAAACATGTAATTCATCGTTTGTGATATTGGAAAGAATTAGATCTCTGCTATAACTTTTTAATCCCATTGTAGAATATTTTGAAAATTTAAAATAATAAAGTTTTTATTATATTGATTAGACTAAAGTATTCAACGCCTTAATTAACACAAAATCACCACAATAGATAGGTTTGAGGGAAAAGTCAGAATAAAATATTTAGAATCAATCTAAATTTATATATTTCCCCTATGAATGTTACATATTAGATACATTTGCCATTAGCAGTAAAAACAACAAAAAACACATTATGAGTAATAGTAAACTGTTCAAATCGTCCCTAGGTAAAAAGTACTTGATGGGGCTCACAGGTCTTTTATTAGTTTCCTTTCTAATTGTTCATGCGGGCATTAACGCTTTAATTTTTATGAATGATGGAGGACATCAGTTCGAAAAAGCGGCGGAATTTATGGGTACAAACTGGGTAATCAGAACAATGGAAATTGGTTTGATGCTAGGATTGTTAGCTCATATTGTAGATGGATTAATGTTATGGGCTGAAAACAAAAAAGCTAGACCTGTAAATTACGCGTATACAAATGCAAATGCAAACAGCAAATGGTATTCGCGTTCGATGGGTTTATTAGGAACTTTATTGTTGATTTTCTTAATCATACATCTTCGCCATTTCTGGGTAGTTAGTAGGTTTACAGATGAAATTACAAGTGGAAAAGAAACACTTTTCAATGAGATGAAAGAAGTGTTTGTAAACCCAATGGTCGTATTAGTTTATGTATTAGGATGTCTTTCCTTATCATACCATTTAATGCATGGCGTAGCTTCGGCATTTCAATCAATGGGCTGGAGTCATAAAAAATACACCCCAACAATTAAAACAATTGGATATGTATATTCAATTGTAATACCATTATTATTTGCAGCAATGCCAATTGCAATGCACTTTGGTTGGATTAAATAGTTTATCAAGTAAAAAATAAAATCTAAGATATGTCAGTATTAGATGCAAAAATACCAGAGGGAACATTGGAACAAAAATGGACGAAATATCGTTCTACAGTTCCATTGGTAAATCCTTCTAACAAAAGAAATTTAGAAGTAATTGTAGTGGGTTCGGGTTTAGCTGGAGCTTCGGCAGCAGCGTCTCTTGCAGAACTTGGCTATAAGGTTAAAGTATTTTGTTTTCAAGATTCCGCAAGACGTGCACACTCTATTGCAGCACAAGGTGGAATTAATGCCGCAAAAAATTATCAGAATGATGGTGACTCAGTTTACCGTTTATTTTACGATACTATTAAAGGGGGAGATTACAGAGCACGTGAAGCAAACGTTTATCGCTTAGCAGAAGTAAGTTCTAATATTATTGATCAGTGTGTTGCACAAGGTGTTCCTTTTGCACGCGAATACGGAGGACTTTTATCAAACCGTTCATTCGGTGGAACGCAAGTACAACGTACATTTTACGCTGCTGGTCAAACTGGTCAACAATTATTATTAGGTGCATATTCATCTTTACAACGTCAAGTTGGTATGGGTACAGTTAAAATGTACACACGCCATGAAATGTTAGATGTTGTGAAAATAGACGGAGTATGTAGAGGTATTATTGCAAGAGATTTAGTTACTGGAAAATTAGAGCGTCACTTCGGACATGCTGTTTTATTGTGTTCTGGTGGATATGGAAACGTATTTTACTTATCTACCAATGCAATGGGCTCTAACGTTACTGCAGCTTGGAAAGCACACAAGCAAGGTGCATTTTTCGGAAACCCTTGTTTCACACAAATTCACCCAACATGTATTCCAGTTTCAGGCGATCATCAATCTAAATTAACATTGATGTCTGAATCGTTACGTAATGATGGAAGAATTTGGGTTCCTAAAAAACAAGGTGATACGCGTAAAGCAACAGATATTCCGGAAGAAGAAAGAGATTATTATTTAGAAAGAAGATATCCTGCATTTGGAAACTTAGTACCACGTGATGTTGCATCGAGAGCTGCAAAAGAAAGATGTGATGCAGGTTACGGAGTAGGTACATCTAAAATGGCTGTGTATTTAGATTTTGCTTACAACATTAAACGTTATGGAAATGTAGAGGCAAACAAACGCAACATTCACAATGCATCTGAAGAAGAAATTATCCGTATGGGTAAGGAAGTAGTGAAAGAGAAATACGGAAACTTATTCGATATGTATCAACAAATAACAGGTGAAAATCCTTATGAACAACCAATGAGAATATACCCAGCAGTACATTATACAATGGGTGGTTTATGGGTTGACTATAATTTAATGACTACAGTTCCTGGATTATATGCATTAGGAGAAGCAAACTTCTCAGACCATGGTGCTAACCGTTTAGGAGCATCGGCATTAATGCAAGGATTAGCAGACGGTTATTTTGTAATTCCTTACACAATCGGAAGTTACTTATCTAAAGAAATTGCAACAAAGGCAATCGATACAAACCACGAAGCATTTGTGGAAGCAGAAAATAAAGTAAAGTCTCAAATAGAAACTTTGTTTAATATTAAAGGAACAAAAACAGTTGATACCTTCCACAAACGTTTAGGAAAAATTATGTGGGATAAATGTGGAATGGCTCGTAATGCACAAGGATTAAAAGAAGCGATAACAGAAATTCAACAAATAAGAAAAGAGTTTTGGTCGGATTTAAGGGTTCCTGGAACTGCAGATGAATTTAACCCAGAGTTAGAAAAAGCAGGAAGAGTTGCAGATTTTATTGAGCTAGGAGAATTAATGTGTAAAGATGCTTTAGCAAGAGAAGAATCGTGTGGTGGGCATTTCCGTGAAGAGTTTCAAACAGAAGAAGGAGAAGCATTACGCGACGATGAAAAATTTGCATATGTTGCTGCTTGGGAATTTAAAGGGGTAGATGATGAACCAGTACTTCACAAAGAAGAATTGAAATACGAGAATATTAAGATTGCACAAAGAAGCTATAAATAGAGTAGTGAGTAATGAGTAGTGAGTAATGTGTAAAACGTTCTTCAACTAGTTACTAATACCAAAAAGAAGATATTAAGTCAAAATACAAAACACTAACAATATGAGTGGAAATATGAATCTAACACTTAAGGTGTGGAGACAAAAAAATACAAATGCAGAGGGTAAGTTGGTTACTTATCAAGTAAAAGAAATTTCTCCAGACATGTCATTCTTAGAAATGGTTGATGTTTTAAACGAACAATTAATTACTAAGAGTGAGGATCCAATCGCATTTGATCACGACTGTAGAGAAGGTATTTGCGGAATGTGCAGTATGTACATTAATGGTCGCCCGCATGGTCCTAAAGATAAAGTTACCACGTGCCAGTTACACATGCGTTCGTTTAAAGATGGTGATACCATTACAGTAGAACCATGGAGAGCAAAGGCTTTTCCTGTAATTAAAGATTTAACGGTAGATCGTTCGGCATTTGATAGAGTTATTTCTGCTGGAGGATTTATTTCTATAAATACTGGTAATGCTCAAGACGCAAACTCATTGCCAATAGGTAAGGAAGAAGCAGATTTAGCATTTGATGCAGCTGCTTGTATCGGATGTGGAGCATGTGTTGCTGCATGTAAAAATGCTTCGGCAATGTTATTTGTTTCAGCAAAAGTTTCACAGTTATCATTATTACCACAAGGGCAACCAGAACGATATATGCGTGTTAAAAACATGGTAGCACAAATGGACGAAGAAGGATTTGGAAATTGCACCAACACGGGTGCTTGTGAAGCAGAATGTCCAAAAGGAATTTCATTGACAAATATTGCTCGCATGAACCGCGAATTTTTGGTGGCGAGTGTAGTCTCTAATAGCTAGTATCGAGTATCAGGTATCGAGTATCGAGTAATTGTTCAATTACCCGCTACTCGCTACACGATTCCCGCTACTCAAATATTACTCAAAATTAACAGGTAACCCAAACTGTACCGCAACTTTCTCTCCATTTTTTTCTCCTGGAATCCAATCCGGCATTTTAGAAATAACTCTTAACGCTTCAGCATCGCATTCTTCATTAAGGCTTTTTACAATTTTTGCCATCACTACTTTGCCAGTTTTGTCAATTACAAATGAAACGAAAACCCTGCCGTTAACTTTATCCTTTTTGTATTTAGCTGGATATTTTATGTTTTTGCTGATGTACTTTACTAGCGCAACTTGCCCTCCTGGGTACTCAGGCATCTTATCTACCTTGGTGTAAATTGTATTTTCATCTGTGGAGTTTGATTGAGAATACGATTTTTGAAAGCTTAAGATACTTGTGGCAATCAAGAATAAAAATATAAACTTTTTCATAGGGCAGATATTTTAATAAATATATGGATAATGATTTGAATATCAAGCCTAAAATAGTATATTTATGTATGTTTCGAATTGCAACTAAAACAGTTTTATTTATTTTTCTTCTTTCTAATGTCGTAGTAGCAAAAACAATGACATTTGAAGAAATGAAGTCTGTTTTTGGAAACAATAAAACACTACTTCCTGAATTGGAAGCCCCAGCCATAATTGCTCTTTCTTTTTACCCAGAATTAAAAAATACAAGCATTCGGTTTGAGTATAAAAAAATTAGCACCACCATGTGCACTCGACCAGATATAAGTTTTGTTTTTAACAAGCAACGTAGTTATGTAATTTATATAAATTCTGATGTTGCTAAAATTGGAGGAGTATCTTTTGTAGAGCTAAATTTAATTCAACGAATTGGAATTATTGCTCACGAGCTCGCTCACATTTCTGATTTCGAAAATCGAAACAATTTTTCTATTGTTAAGTGTGGAATATTCTATTCTTGCTTTTCTA
>CALRIM020000037.1:0-21683 GCA_943360385.1 Rhizobium sp. Q54
GGAAGTAGATTATTCTGAAAATCCAGAAGGAAAGATTTATTGGTCGAAAATTACCAAAGAAATATTAGAGGTTAATGCCGATTTTAAACCAACATTTGCAGAAGCGTTAAGTTATTACCAAGGAGATGGTGAATTTAAAATAAAAGAAGCGTTAAGGGATTTAATTGAGAATGGGAAAGAATTCGATTTAGAGCTCCCAATAACCTTAAAAAATGGTACCATAAAATGGGTTAGAAGTATTGGTCAGTCTGAATTAATTGATGGGAAATGTGTTAAAATTTATGGTAGTTACCAAGACATTGATAAACAAAAGAATGTTGAAATAGAATTATCCAAAGCATTTGAAGAAAATAATAGAATACTAGAAAGTATTGGTCATGGTTTTATGGCGCTAGATTCAGATTGGAAAGTAACCTATTGGAATAAACATGCAGAGAAATATTTGTCGAAGAGCAAGGAAGATGCAATGGGTAATAACTTATGGGAAATGTTTCCGGATTCTATCGATAGTATTTCTTATAGAGAATACACTAAGGCTATTAGAGAAAATATTCCTGTGCATTTTGAAGATTATCACCCCCTCTCCGATCATTGGTTTGAGGCAAATGCCTATCCATCTGAAAAAGGAATTTCAATATTTTTCAGAGATATAAGTGATCGTAAAAAAGCCGAATTACAAATTATCGAATCAGAGAAAAGATATTCAGATATTTTTCATTTAAGTCCACAACCTATGTGGATATTAGATGTATATAAAGCAACTTTTCTGGATGTAAATAATGCGGCCCTAGCTCAATATGGGTACACCTATGATGAGTTTATGCAAATGGATGTGGGAGATTTGCGACCAGAGGAAGATAGACAAAAAGTTTATGATCTTTTAAAAGACACACGAGAGCACACCACCTTTGAGAATATAGGAGTTTGGACGCACCTAAAGAAGAATGGCACTAAAATAAAGGTTGAAATAAGAAGTAAAAGTGTGGAATTTAAGAATATAAAAGCCAAAATTATTTTAGCAACAGATGTTACAGAGCGATTAGACCATTTAGAAGCTTTAGAAGAACAAAACAAGAAACTAAATGAAATTGCCTGGCTTCAATCGCATGTAGTAAGGGCACCACTTGCCAGATTAATGGGCTTGGTGGATTTAATTGCGGAGGATAAAATGACAAATGAAGAACGGAATTCGATTCTCGAATATTTCAAAAAATCGGCCAAAGAGTTGGATATTGTCATTAATGAAATAGTTCTAAAATCGCATGAAGTTCGACAAGAACAAGACCAAAATGGGGTGTAAAAATGGAGTGTAATCCCTTCATTTCATAGAAATTATGGCCTTTTGAGTTAAAATATGGGTTTAGTTGCAATTATTAAAAGAATATTATAATTTTGTATAAACTAAAACATTACCACAAACCAAATTATGAAAAAATTAATCCTAACAGCTATCAGTGCCATTGCATTATTTAGCTCTTCAATTTTGTTCACTTCTTGCGAAGGCGATAAACAAGGAATTGAAATTACAGTAAACCAAGACAATATTCAAATTATGAAGTTGTTACCTACTACAACACTTAGAGTAGATACTACAGAATTAATTACGTCTAATCTAGATAGTTTATTAGCACAAAATGATTTAACTAGAGATGATATCGCACGCATTACACTTGCAAGTATTACAGTAGATGTATGTGACTCTCTAGGTAACATTTATCCATCTGGAGTTAACTTCAATGAGTTCGATTCTGTAGGAATTAATGTTTCTGTTCCAAATGACAATACAGTTCCATCTGTATTGGTTGCAAGTTCTTCAGTTCCTAGAAACCTTATAGGTTTTGGAGTTGGACTTACTCAAGAAGATTTCGATTTCATCCCTTATGTAACTAAACAACAATTCCAAGTTAGATTTACTGGTAAATTAAATGCTCCAATTGTTGCTAAAAAATATGTTAGAGTAAAAGTGAGAATAGACGTTGTAGGTGTAATCTAAAGAAATTTATATAATACGATAAAGGGTAGTGTTGAGAAACATTACCCTTTTTTTTATGCAATTATGGCAAATATGAATAACCATGTTTTGTTTTCCAAAGGAAGTATTTTTCAAAAAGTACTTTACCAAAATCATAAAAAATATTCGGAATCATTATGGCGAAATTCCTAGGTTTAAATAGATTATCAGATAATATTATTACCTCCTTTTTCCCGCAATCCATTATACAAATACCAGGTATTTTACCCCAAGCTTTTTTCTTAAGATCAGTCCTACCATTTGCAATTCTTATAATATTTTCGGCTACAATTTTACCAGTTTCATCAGATGGGTAACCAGTTTTAGGGGAAGAAAATGGTATTTTCTTTGGTGTAAATGGCAACTTTACGTCTACAGCAATTCCTGCCACCCACACATTTTCCTTATGTATTAAACGATAATCGTCGCCAGCCTCTAAATACCCAGTAGGTGTAGGTTTTATGCCTGGTGAGTTTCTAACCATGTCTACACCAACAAATGGAGGCATTAGCATGGTAAACTTACTTAAAAGCTCTTCATCAGTACTTAATATTACACGATCTGCTTTTACTTCCTTCACTCCAACTTGAGTTCTATAATGAATATGAAACATCTTCATAAACGATTTAAGCATCATTTCTCCCATAGGCATTCCATCTATTCCAAAATGTCCTAAATAATCTTCCGGGGTGATCCAATATAATTCTACTTTCTTCCGAATATTTTGCTCACGAAGCCATTTTTCAATATTGAATAGGAATTCATAAGCTGCGCCCATACATCCAGCATTTTGAGTGGCACCAATTACAATCGGTCCAGGATTTTTCTTGAATTCTTCCAACGCTTTACGGATTTTCATAGCCCCATTTGGAGTACCAACGTAATAAGCATGCTCCTCAATACCTGGAGCAATATCGAAATTTACTTTAGGTCCAGTTGCAATAACCAGCTGATCATACTGAATAGCATCACCATTCATTAAATTAACTGTGTTAGTTTCGGTATCTACATTTTTAGCTTCTTCAATTAGAAACTCTACTCCTTTTTTAAGTAGAATTTCATCTTTTCGGAAGGATATGTCCTTTATTTCCCTGCGTCCAAATGGCACCCAAATTAATGAGGGTATAAATAAGAATAAAGGAGATTTATCAATCATAATTACTCTATGGCTGTTGCCTCCTTTTCGTTTAATCTCGAGGGCTGCAGTAATGCCTGCAAAATTGCCTCCTATTACTACTGTAGTTGTCATAATTATTTGTCGTTTATTGACAACACAAATCTACTTTAACATCTAAGAGGCCTATGTAAGAATTGTTACATAAATGGGGGTAATTATATGATTGTTATCATGTATTTAATTGTGAGTTGTGAATTAATTCTCCATCTTATAAATATTAACTCTTTTGAACTCGGTCTTAAAACCATTAAACTCATTCTTTAAATTCATCTTATACTTTTCAATCTTTAATAAAAACTCGTTTTTATTAACCCATTTTAAATCTAAAGGTCCGAATTCTGTTTCTTTATAAAATTCTAATTTTAAACTATCCTTCTCTATCGAGTAGAGTTCAATACCATTGAAACTAAAACCAGCCTCCATATCTGAATTAACAGTAACAATTTTCTTTTTATCAATAGAAATATAAGGCAACCCAGCAATATATTTCGTATATCCATTTTTGCGATTCACTAACATCCAACAATTACCTTCACCAAACTGAACATGCAATAAATAATAATCTATACTTTTAAAGTAGTGTTCGAAATTATATCCCTCATCCATTTTTTCATCCCATTTAGGAAATGTAGACAGTTTGCCATTTTTTAATTTCAATACTAGGTTTGTATCTGTTTCGTAAAAAATTTTACCGAACTTAATCGATAAATAATCTTCAATTTTAGCCGCTCGTTGATGACTATTCCCAATACTATCAGTTAACTTATTTCTATACGCTAAATCTCCATAAATATCTGTATCTGGAAAACTATCTGATTTAGAAAAACTGAGAATATAGCCATTAACCATTAGTGTATCTAATGAAGTTGAAGTATTTTCTTTGTAAATAGTACGATTAACTTTACAACCAACAGAAAACACAATTAAAATAACACCAATTGAAAACAATAATCTCATTTATCAAAATTCTAAATACCAATTACCAACTACCAGTTACCAGCTACCAACTGCGTTACAAGCTACCAACTGCGTTACAAGCTACCAAACGCCTCCGAAATATGCAAAATCAAATCACTCGCTACCACACTTTCTTCATGAATTTTTTGTACTGCTAAATCGCCTACCAATCCGTGTAAGTAAACTCCCAAGAGGGTTGCTTTCTCTAGGTTATGTGTGCGTGCCCATAAGCCTAAAATCATACCTGTAAGCACATCACCACTCCCAGCCTTTGCCATCGATGGATTACCTGTACTATTTTCGAAGATTCCTTTTTCTGGAATATAAATTAAGGTGTTTGCTCCTTTTAAAATTACATGAATAGTTAAAGAAGAAGTGAGTTCTTCAAATACATTACGAGCATATAATTTATCACCATCAATATTAAAAAAACGATTGAACTCCCTTAAATTTGGTGTTATTAGGGAGCCTTCTTTTATTCGATGTTGCCATTTATTTTTAGAAATAATATTAATAGCATCTGCATCTATAATTAATTTTTTTTCCAGACAAAGTAAGCGATCTACGAATTCGTCGGTGATTACTCGTGTACCAATTCCAGGTCCAATGGCTATATATTTATAAGAATGAATATCTGGTAAATGGTGTAAATTATAAAGATCTGTATTTTGCATGACCATTGCTTCAGGCACACTGGTTTGTAAAATTTCATACCCACATCTAGGTGATAATACTGTAAGCAGGCCTAATCCACTCCGTAAAGCAGCTTTTGCACTTAAACAGGCAGCCCCCATCATTCCGTAACTTCCAGCAATTATTAATGCATGTCCGAATTCCCTTTTTTCTACCTCGTTAACCCTTTGCGGTAAATAGTTTGCAATGAGTTCCTTAGTGATTTTTACTACTTCCATCTGCTTCAGATTTACTTTTTGTATAAATATAGTGGATAATAAAATAGATATATCGATTTATATAATGTAACTTGTAATCATGATACTATATATAAAATATATGGTAAGCTTGAGGTGTAAGATGATTGTGAAGGAAGAGCTTAAAAAGATGGGACTACGTTATGTGGTGGTTGATTTGGGCACGGTAGAGGTATTGGAAGATATTTCTGCAATTAATTTTGCTGAACTCAAAAAAAATCTATTAAAATTCGGATTAGAATTACTTGAAGATAAAAAAAGCGTTTTAATTGAAAAAATTAAAAACGTAATTATAGAAATGATTCATTTTATGGATGAAGTCCCTAAAGTGAACTATTCTGATTACATCAGCGAAAAACTACACTACGACTATACCTACCTTTCTAATATCTTTTCTGAGGTAAAGGGTATTACCATTCAACAATTTATTATTATACATAAAATAGAACGTGTAAAGGAACTTCTTTTATACGATGAATTAAATCTTACAGAAATCTCCTATAAACTACACTATAGTAGCGTTGCTCACCTCTCTAACCAGTTTAAAAAAATAACTGGACTTTCTCCCTCGTATTATAAAAGCTTAAAGCTAAAACGAAGAAATTTAGAGAATATGTGATTTGTATAACATACTCATTTTAGTATGTAACAATTCCCCCTAATTCTTTCTCACCTTTGATTAGAGAAATAGTACCTAATCAAATAATGACGTGGAAAATTTAGAATTAGAAAAATCGAAGATCTTTATTATTGTTGAAATTATTGAATACGTGCCAAACTCAGTGGTTATTAAAACTATTATTAAAAAAACAACTGGTAACGTTAGCGTAGTTTCTTTCGATTCGGGCGAGGCATTTGCAAATAGAACTTCTCCCTACGAAACATTTATTCAAGTAATTGATGGGAAAGCTGAAATTACTATTGATGATGTTCCACACCTACTAAATACGGGCGATTCCATAATTATTCCTGCAAATATTAAGAACTCCATTAAAGCGAATGTGAGGTTTAAAATGATTTCTACAGTGATAAAGAGTGGATATGAGGACTAGTTCGTGTAATCGTGTGCTCGTGTGCTCGTATGCTCATGAAAAATTTAGTATTTAGAAATTAGAATTTAGAATTTAAACAAATAAATATGAACAAATTAATGATGTTACCGATGGTTTTATTAACTGTCCTTGCTATTACCCAAGCGGGTTGCAATAGCTCAACTAAGAAGCTAGAAAACGCTCAAGAGAACGCAAAAGATGCGAACAAAGAGTTAACTGAAGCTGAAACCAATTATTTAGAAGATATGAAAACGTACAAAGAAGAAAACGAAAACAGAATTGCTGCCAACCAAAAGAGTATCGATGATTTCAAAAGCAGAATTAAAGCCGATAAAAAAGAAGCTACTGCAGAGTACAAAAAGAAAATTGCTGATTTAGAAACGAAAAACACAGACATGAAGAAAAAATTAGACGATTACAAAGAAGAAGGAAGCGAAAACTGGAAGAAATTTAAAGAAGAATTCAGTAAAGATATGAGTGAGTTGGGTACTGCATTTAAAGATTTTACAACAACAGACAATAAAAAATAGAAAGGAAGTAGTGGGTAGTGAGATTTGAGAAGGAAAAATCTGTGCTAAAACAAACGCAGGGCTCCAACTACAAATGCCGAGCTCCAACAAAAAATGCTGAGCTCCGACAAAAAATGCTGAGCTCGACGTCCACGTCGAGCTAATAAAAAACAAAAATAAGATAGACGTGGACGTTTATCACAGCAAAAAAAAATCAACAAAAAACAAAATGAAAAGAATTATTTTAACAATATTAGTGAGTGCTGGAATAATATCTAGTACAGTATTTGCTCAAGATACTCCTATTGATAAGCGCGGGAAAATACAAATTGGTGCTAAGATTGGTGGCAACTACTCTAATGTTTATGATGCTCAAGGAGAAGAATTTGATGCAGACCCAACTTTTGGTTTAGCAACAGGTGCTTTTTTAGTAATACCTATTGGTAAATATTTAGGCCTTCAACCAGAAGTACTTTATTCTCAACATGGATTTAAAGCAACTGGAATGTTATTTGGAAGTTCATACGATGTAACTAGAACAACATCCTATTTAGAGATTCCATTATTAGTATCTATAAAACCAATTCCTAATGTTACATTATTAGCAGGTCCTCAGTATTCGTATTTATTAAATGTAAAAAACAAATTCAAGAATGCGAGTACTACTATTTTACAAGAACAAGCATTTGACAATGATGATTTAAGAAATAATACACTTGCTTTTACATTAGGTGGTGATTTAAGTATTGATCATTTGGTTATAGGCGCAAGAATAGGTTGGGATTTAACCAATAACAATGCGGATGGTTCATCAAGTACTCCTCGTTATAAAAACACATGGACTCAAGTAACCATTGGATACTTATTCTTTTAAAAAAACACATGAAAAGAAATACCATTAAAATATCGTCTGTTGAAAAAGTAACGCATGATGTTTTAAGAATTACAACCAATAAACCAGAAGGATTTGTGTTTATACCTGGTCAAGCTGCAGGGATATCGATCAATAAACCAGAATGGAAAGATGAAAAACGTCCTTTTACCTTTACTTCCATTCCAAGCGATGATTATTTGGAATTTACAATTAAAACATATCCAGATCACAATGGTGTAACAAACCAAATGTTGAATTTAAAGGAAGAAGATGAATTAATAGTTCATGAAGTATTTGGAAATATTAAGTTTAGGGAAGAGGGAGTTTTTATAGCCGGAGGTGCTGGCTTCACTCCCTTTATATCCATTTTTAGAGAATTACATAATTCTGAATTAATGGGAGACAACAAACTGATTTTTGCAAATAAAACGCATAACGACATTATTTACGAGAAAGAATTCAATAAATATTTAGGAGATAACTTTATAAATATTCTATCTGAAGAAGACTATAAACATTACGATTATGGGATTATTAATGAAGAATATCTTATGGATCATTGCGACATTAAAAACACCACCATTTATTTATGTGGTCCACCCGCAATGATGGAAAGCATTGGTTTGCTTTTATATCGATTAGATATTAGTCCACACAAAATTATCAAAGAATCATTTTAAAAAAAACAACAAATGGAAAATTTCAATAACACAGGAAAAGTATTAGGCGCATTAATTTTAGGTGCAGCAATTGGTGGAACATTAGGGATTTTATTTGCTCCCGATAAAGGAACCGAAACAAGAAAAAAATTAGCTGGAAAAACAGATGAATTAGCTGAATCGTTAAAACATAAATTCAACGACATGATTGAAGATGCTAAACACGAGATAGAAGTGGCTAATTTAAAAGCAATGCAATATGCAGATAATAATAAAGTAAAATAACCATGAAAGAGCAAGACGTTGAAAAACCGAATTTAAATACTAGTCTTATAAATATTTCGCTAGCCTATACGGCAGGATATATTACTAGAAAACTAATTGTAGGCAATTCTAAAAACATTGTTAGAAAACTATCTGGCATTGTGGCAGAGGTTATTGTAGCCAATTTGGTATTCAACAACGCTGAGCTTATAAAGCAAAAATCAACTGATATGTGCGATAAGGTTTTAAAATACAATAAAGAATAAATACTGGTTTTGTTTTAACAATTACAAGAGAACAGCGGTAAAATGTTGTTCTCTTTTGTTTTTATGAATAGTTAATCGCTCAATTGCTAATCGTGATAACAGATAACTCAACGTAGATTCTGCGCCCTGATTTAAATTAACATTCTCTTCCTCTAATCCATCATAACAACCACCAGTACAAGGATTGTACATGGTTTGTTTTAAATGATTATATCCCAAGAACCAGTTATAAGCAGATTGCATTTTAAAGCCATAGCCTTGATTTGGGAATTCTTTGTTGAATTTTTCCAAGGCCAAAATAGTATACGCCACATCAATTGGTTGCTCCCCTCCATTCCTAGTTACATCAATATTATCTCCCTTTAATAACCAAGTAACATTGGGTATCACAGAAATTTGGTTGGAGATAAATATTTTAGACAATAAAAAATCAAACGACTCTTTCGCTATTGCTTTAAATCTTATTTCCTTTGTTGCCAAAGAGGCGCATAACATGGCTTCTGGTATTACACTATTAGCATACGTTAGGTATGGTTCGAACCAATTCCAATAATCGCTTGATTCATGAATATACATTTTCCTCAATCGATCACTTAATTGTATAATTAACTCCGTATTCAATTTCGATTCCTGGAATTTACTTCTATAATACAACCCTTTTATTATAAATGCCATCGCTCTACTCGAATATATTTGTTGAACATTTAACAGGGCTTTATCTATCGTCTCTTCTACATCATCAATAAATCCATAAGGTAAAGACTCTATACAAGTGTGCGACAGATATCCTAATGCCCAAATAGCTCTACCGTTTGCGTCTTCTAAATTGGTTTCGTAATTCTGATGAGTGAACTTTTTATTTTCATCAACATAATTAAAAAAGTCTCCTTCTTCTTGTAAGCAATCTTTAATAAAATTGTAATATAATTTGATGTAATAAAGAGCTTTGGGGTCCTCTGACATTTCGAAATATTGACACATGGCAATTAAGGCCCTTGCATTATCATCTAATGTATATCCCGAACATTTATCTGGTATATTTATATTAGAAAATTGAATCATCCCATAATCGGTCGTTAAATTCTCTATGTGCAATAAATTAATTGCAGGCGCTTTATAATTTAAATCTATTTCTTTTGGATTTAACTCATTGAAAAGTTGAGCATGCGCTATGGCCGTGTTTTCCCACGCAGTAGACGCCATCATGTGAAGACCTTTATTTCTGCTATTATTCAGGTAGTTTTCATCGGCCAACATTCTAATAACTACCTTAGAAAGCATTGTTGAATCTTCGAAATCAATAATACAATCATTATCATTTATGAGCACTTCTTTTGCATGAGGAATTGGCGTTGAAACAATTGCACAACCGCAACTTACTGCGTAAGAAAAAGTACCACTTACTGCTTGGTTAGGGTTATTAGAAGTAAACAAATAAATATCTGTTAATTGTAAATAATCCAGCAACTCTGGTAAGGGTAAAAATTCGTTTATAAATTTTACGTTTTTTTGAAGATTAAACTTTGTAATTATTGATTTTAAAAAATCGCGATACTTCTCTCCTTCCGAATTATATACCGTTGGATGAGTTTTACCAATAATTAAAAATAATACTTCTGGAAATTTTTTGATAATGGATGGTAATGCGTATAAAGTTGTTTCTATACTTTTACCAGAACTCAGCAATCCAAATGTAGAAAGCACTTTTCTATCTGAAATATTATACTTTTCTTTTAGGGTAACTTTATTCTTATGAGGAACCAAGTGGGTTCCATGTGGAATTACTTCTATTTTTTCTGAAAAAACGAAATACTGATCTTTTAAAATACTTGCAGATGTTTTAGTCATCACTATAATACGACTGCAAACAGCAGCAATTGCATTAATGTATTTTAACAAATATTCGCCAGGGTTAGGCAGAACGGTATGAAAGACAATAATTGTAGGTTTATTAATACTCGCTAAAAAACTCAAAAACAGTTCCTCATTATTTTTAAAAAAACCAAATTCATGTTGTAAAAGTACAACTCCAATATCATCATTCGAATTAATATTAGCGCTTAACTCCGTAAACGAATTGGCATCGTCTGTATCTAAAATATAGTTAACTTCTTCAGGGTAGCTATGCTTCTCCTTAGTAGATTCTAATGAGCAAATTAAAATTTTATCAGAAAATTCGAATTTGTTTTTAATGGAAGAAATTAAGTCTTGCGAATAGGTAGCTATTCCACATTCTCTGGGTGGAAATGAAGTGATGAATAAAATTTTACTGTTCATAAATTTTTATTTGGGAATAATTTTAATTCTTTTAATAATTCAGACATGCTTATGGTAGCATACGCAATTTGTTCGTCGGCCGCACCATAAAAAATATGTAATAAATCTCCAATCACTATTGCTCCTGTTGGAAAACACACATTGTTTACTTCACCCAATAATTCCCATACATATTCTGGATTAAAAAGCATATAGGGTAATCGCGCTATTTCCTTTTGTGGGTTATGTAAATCTAGTAAGGCAACACAAGCTGAATAAACATAACCGTTTATCGTATCGTGTACGCCATGGTAAATAACTAACCATCCTTCTGGAGTTTCAATGGGTGGACAACCTCCTCCAATATAACTAACCTCATGATCGTGCTTGGGAGATAATAAAATATAATCTTCTAGGTGTAAAAAATAATTCTGCCAAAATTCTGGAGTCAAATCTGATAATTCATTTATACATACTAGCTGAATATCCGGACGAATACGATGCATAAAGTAAAGTTTGTTGTTAATTCTTCTTGGGAAAAACACTACATTTTTATCCCAAACGAAAACCTTTTTCCCCGATTTTTCGTGAACCTTTCCTTCTTCATTGTATCTGATATACTTTTCGTTGATGGTATTTTTTGTTTGCGCGAGGCGCATAAACTCATCGTATGTAATTTCTGGAACAATTATTCCGTGCTTAGAGAAATGAATTAAATCTGTTGAAATTGCTAACGAGCCAAGTGCATTAACACCATTGTAAGCAGTATAAGTGAGGTAAAATAAATTTTCAATTTTTACTATTCTTGGATCTTCCAATCCATGAGATTCACTTTCGTTTTGCGAGAACAATAAAGGAGTTTCGGATCTTTCTATTAATTTAAATTTTAAATTGAATTTGCAATATCCTATGCTCGAAAAGTTTCCAGTACTAACTGCTCTATAAAACATATGGATAAAGCCATTATCGAGTATTACAGCTGGGTTCAACACACCTTCATTCTCAAATCTTAATAATGATTTTTCTAATAGAACACCGTTTTTAATTACATCGATCATTGCAATTGCATTATAACAAATGATGCAGAAACCTCTTCATTTCCTCCTGCGGTTGGGGTTATTGTTAAAGCGGTGGGTGCTGAAGTTGGACTTCGAAGCGTTATTAAATTATTCGGACTGCTTGTTTTTATTATCCTCGACCCAAACACCTGATTAGTCCCAGTTGCTCTACCTACTACTGTTTTGGCTATTTCAACAAATCCACTTCCTTCATCTAATGCTAATACTAACTGACAGGCCTCTGAAACACTCACCTGCCAGGTAATTAAGTATGTTCCAGCATTAGGTAAAATAAAATCTGAACTATTTAAACGTACAATTCCATTTGCTTCACCATTTCTTGGGAACAAAATAGAAGTACCTGCTGCAATGGTAGCACCATTATCAGAAGGCATTAAAGCATAAAAATCAGCATAAGCCAATACTGCATTGGTACCATTTGTTCCGTTAGTACCATTTGTACCAGGAGCACCATTCGTTCCGGCTACACCAGCATTACCGGTTAAACCTGTGTTTCCTGTTAATCCTGTATTACCTGTTAAACCTATCGGACCAATGGGTCCTATTCCACCAACTGCTCCATCAATTCCGTTTGTACCATTTGTACCAGGAGCACCATTTGTTCCAGCAACTCCAGCATTACCGGTTAAACCTGTGTTTCCAGTTAATCCTGTATTTCCTGTTAAGCCTGTATTACCTGTTAAACCCGTATTACCTGTTAAACCAATCGGACCAATGGGTCCTATTCCTCCAACTGCTCCATCAATTCCGTTTGTACCATTTGTACCTGGAGCTCCATTCGTTCCGGCTACTCCAGCATTACCTGTTGAGCCTGTGTTTCCTGTTAAACCTGTATTTCCAGTTAATCCAATCGGACCAATAGGTCCTATTCCACCAACTGATCCATCAATTCCGTTAGTACCATTTGTACCAGGAGCTCCATTCGTTCCGGCTACTCCAGCATTACCGGTTAAGCCTGTGTTTCCTGTTAAACCTGTATTTCCAGTTAAACCTATCGGACCAATAGGTCCTATTCCTCCAACTGCTCCATCTATTCCGTTTGTTCCATTTGTACCAGGAGCTCCATTCGTTCCGGCTACTCCAGCATTACCAGTTAAACCTGTGTTTCCTGTTAAGCCTGTATTACCTGTTAAACCTATCGGACCAATGGGTCCTATTCCTCCAACTGCTCCATCAATTCCGTTTGTTCCATTTGTACCTGGAGCTCCATTCGTTCCAGCAACTCCAGCATTACCGGTTAAACCTGTGTTTCCTGTTAATCCTGTATTACCTGTTAAACCTATCGGACCAATAGGCCCTATTCCTCCAACTGCTCCATCAATTCCGTTTGTTCCATTTGTACCTGGAGCACCATTCGTTCCAGCTACACCAGCATTACCGGTTAAACCTGTGTTTCCTGTTAATCCTGTATTACCTGTTAAACCTATCGGACCAATGGGTCCTATTCCTCCAACTGCTCCATCAATTCCGTTTGTACCATTTGTACCAGGAGCACCATTTGTTCCAGCAACTCCAGCATTACCGGTTAAACCTGTGTTTCCAGTTAATCCTGTATTACCTGTTAAACCTATCGGACCAATAGGCCCTATTCCTCCAACTGCTCCATCAATTCCGTTTGTTCCATTTGTACCTGGAGCTCCATTCGTTCCAGCTACACCAGTATTTCCGGTTAGACCTGTGTTACCAGTTAAACCTGTATTTCCTGTCAAGCCAATCGGACCAATAGGTCCTATGGCGCCAACTGCTCCATCAATTCCGTTTGTTCCATTTGTACCAGGAGCACCATTCGTTCCAGCTACTCCAGCATTACCTGTTAAGCCTGTGTTTCCAGTCAAGCCAATCGGACCAATAGGTCCTATGGCGCCAACTGCTCCACCGATTCCGGTTATTCCTTGAGGTCCTGCTGGTCCAACTAATCCTTGCGAACCCGTTAAGCCTGTGTTACCTGTTAATCCTGTAAGTCCTGTGTCCCCTTTATCTCCCTTTACACTTGGACTATAAAGTGCATAGGGTACACTAATAAATTGGGATGAACCCATGCTGATTTTCCCTTCTCCAAAATCTATTTGAATCTCGAAATACTTCTTCCCGTTACCCCACTCTATTTTAGAAAAATCTCCACCCTCTGTAACTCCTTCTCCTATGGAAAGATTTATTAACCCAAACTTATTGGTAGCTACTTCATGTATTTCTGAAAAAAGTACTGCTCCAAACTCTTCCTTATCGTGAATAATTGCGATTACCTTAATGTTTCTTTCTTCAATTACCTTCCCAGCATAATCTCTTGCAATTGCTTGATATCTGATAGCTTGTGGAGCCTGAGCTTTAACTTTTATGGTTATTGTGAAAAGCAATATCAACAATACCATCCATTTCGTTTTCATTTTATCTTTTTATAAACACCCAGCCTTTTTTTAAATTTATTCCGTACAAAATTTCATATAAATACGTACCATCTGGTAAATCTTCATTGAACATATTTTTTCCTTCAAACTTTACCTTATCATAATTATCATTTTTCCAAACTACACTACCCCATCTATTAATTATCGTTACTCTGTTAAGTGGGTTCTTGTATAAAACAGGAATTTTCCAATAATCATTTATTCCATCTCCGTTTGGTGAGAATCCATTAAAAAAATCTACATCATCCGTTTCAACAATCGATGTTACTTCCGATGGTTGATGAAATCCCTGCGTAAGCGCATAAATATTGGATGTATAGGTATCAATAATTACTTCTCCTGTTGTCCAGGATAACATAATATTATTACCTGAGTAAAATCCTCCAGCACTTGAATAAACATTTTGTTTTAATGTTTGAGATTTACAAGTACTAGAGATTATGAATACTGATAAAATTACACTACAAAGAATTTTCATGCTACTATTTTACTCGAAATAAAACTCTACTCTCCTATTTTGTTGATGCTCCAATTCGGTACATATTACACCATTCTCACACTTATTTACCATTCGAGTTAAGCCTAATCCTTTTGCAGAAATTCTATCTTTTTTAATGCCATTTGTAACTAAATAATTATAAGTAATCTTCGCACGTTTATTCGATAAATTCATATTGTATTTTGCAGAACCTCTTTCATCACAATGGGCTGTCATTTTAATTTTCGACAGTGGATTTTCATTCATGTAAACTACAATACTATCTAGGTAAGTAGCCGCATTTTCTCTTAGATCATACTTGTCAAAATCGAAATAAATAAAATGTTGAATTAATACGGATGGATTAAATGCAATTGGTGCAGGCGGGATAATTATCGGAGGAGGTGCTATTACCATTACTGGTGGTAAAATTTTATCTTTTCTATAACCAATTGTATAAATAGAAGCCACTAATTTCTTATCAACAATATCTCTATTGGTATTGAAGTAAAAAATATCAGCATCACCTTTACTGTTTAATGTTCTATTAGAACTTATGTACCCTGCTTTTTCAAATTGAGTAAACAAAATACCATAATCATCAAACGAAGAATTTATAGGTGTTTTCATTGGTATAGCTTTCTGATAGTAATCATTAAAACAGATAGAAATACAAATATCCATTCCACCAAAACCTTGGTAACCATCACTTGCGAAATAAAAATTACCAACCGAATCTAGCATCGGAAATTTCTCCCTATTAAATGTATTTATATTTGGCCCCATGTTTACTGGCTTAGCCCATTCAGCACCTTGTTTTTTACAATAGTAAATATCCGTTTGTCCATATCCACCGGGCATATCCGAAACAAAATACAATGTTGAACCATCTTTACTTAAAAATGGATTAGCTACAGAAAAAGTATCATTGTTATAAGCAAACTCCTCAGATTTTGTCCACTCTCCCTCTTTAATGGTTGAAATAAAAATCTGATTACGTTCTACATTCAGTGTTCTTTTCATTTTCCCTTTAAGTGTTTTATCCACTCTAGAAACGTAAATACTATCATAGTTTGCAGAGAAACATGCAGGGCCATCATGGTATTTTTTATTGTTTTTCTTTCCTCCAAATGGAGCGATTTTTTCGAATGCTAATTTATCGTTAGTAGATTTTGCATAATATAAATCAAGGTAATTTGCACCTGTCCAGCTATAAATTTTAGAATGACCAGATGTTTTCCTTGCAGTTGTGTAAACAATTCCATCTTTATATTTTACAGGACTATAATCTGCATTTTCAGAATTCAATTGTGCAACATTTTCTACTTTAATAGTTTCATCCCATGCATGGTCGTCTTTTATAATATCCATTGAAGAATAATAAAAATTACCTCTAGCATCATTGGGTACTAGTTCGGCATACTTTCTGAAAGCTATTTTTGCTTCCTCATTTTTACCATTATTTTTCAATACTTGTCCGTAGTTTAAATAAAACTCAGCATTTTTATACGTACCATAAGCGTTCACCTTATCATATGCTGCTTGTTCCAATTGCTTGTAACTATTCATCATTCGATAGCTCTCTCCAAGTTTAAAATAAACATCTGCGCTCGGATTTTTCTCAGCTTCCTTTTTATATAATTCAGATGCTTTAAAGTATTCCCAATTGTTAAATAAACGATCGGCTTTTTTTGTATTCGCAAATGCCGTTGTAAAAAACAAGCTGGCAAGTAATACATAGTATATTTTTTTCATGATTGTTAATTTTAGATAGATTAAAAGAATCTAGGGTTCGACATTTTAGTTTTAACTCCACTGATATCAAAACCTAACATAAATTCGTGGGTTCCGCTATTATATGCTCCGGTTCTGTTTAAGTAATAATCGTAAGAATAACCTAAGCTAAACTGTTGGGTAATTTGAAATTGTACAATACCAATAAGCATGTTATCAAATCCAGTAATATCTATACGTTTACCAGTTCTAAACCCAGCTCCTACAAATAATTTTTGATACAAAATAACAGTAGCATCTAACTCTCCAATTACTGGAGCAGATTTTACATATTTTAATAATACAGATGGTCTTATATCTACATTCTTAGATACCGGAACTACTATACCAGAAGTAACATAAAACTGGCGAGTAAATTTTGCCATATCTGCACCTGGACTATTAGTAAGATCGAATTTAGATTCGAGCAAATGATTTGCACTTAAACCAGCATAAAATCTAGTTTTATATAAATACAAACCAGCACTTGCATCTGGCACCCAACTAGAAGCAGCATTCCCTGCAAAAGCAGGATCTGCGTCGTTATCAATATTAATTTTATCCCAATCTATTCGAACATTATTCATCATTCCAGAAATTCCTAATGATAATTTTGTGCTTCTATTAATTGGTAGATGATACGCGTATGTTAATTTCAATCCAGTATTTTTCATCGGACCTATAACATCATTATACACCTGCAAACCTAATCCAACTTTCGAATTTGGAATAGCACTATGTACAGTTAACGATTGTGTTGTTGGAGCGTCTGTCATCCCAATCCATTGGCTTCTATGCACCAATGATCCCGAAAACGTTTCTCTACTTCCTGCATACCCAGAGTTTATATATACTGGGTTAAAGAAGTACATAGAGAATCCAGCATCTTGTTGCGCTTGAGCGGTTAGAGATAAGAAACCTATGATGATGGTTATTATATATTTATTTTTCATTTGAATATTTTTAATGTTATGTGCCTAATTATCTTTTGATAAATACCCAGCCTTGTTTATCTATTCCACTATAATTTATATGATAGAAATAAGACCCATCGGGTAATTCATCGCCTTTCATATTTTTACCTGTAAACACATTATTTAAATTATCATAATCTGTTCCTCTCCACACTTCACTTCCCCATCTATTAATAATTAAAACACTATTACTAGGGAATAAACTTAGAATTGGAATTCTCCAGAAATCATTATATCCATCGCCGTTTGGAGAAAATCCATTAAAGAATTCGAGATCGAAAAAAGGATTAACTGTTACACGAACTGTATCTGTATTTATACAACCAGTATTTGTATTGGTAACTGTTAACGTATAGGTAATGGGTAATACTGGATTTGCATTTACCTGTGCGGTGTTAGTTTGATCTAAATTAGTAGACGGACTCCAAGAATAGGTAAATCCAACCAGCTCTGATTCGCCTAATAGCACAGACTGTCCAGCAATAATTGTAGTATCATTCCCTGCGTTTGCATACGGTAAAGCATTTACAATAAGTGTAATGTTTACTGTACTATCACATCCGAATTGGCTGCTAAAATTATCAATATATGTAGCGGCTAATTTTCTGTAAACTCCATTTATTAAAATACTGTCACCCTCACAAATAGATGCATTTAAATTAGTTGTAAAGATTGGATGTACAAGTAAATTAGTGTTGATAATACTATCACAAGTAAACTGACCAATTAACGTATCCGAATAAACACCCTGAAGTTTACGAAACTGACCTGCAAGGAAAATACTATCGCCTTGACATATTGCGGTATTAGCATTCGTAATAAATATTGGATGAACTAATAAGTCTGTATTTATGATACTATCGCAAGTAAATTGACTGATTAATGTATCTGAATAAAGACCTGGAAGTTTACGAAACTCACCAGCAAGGAAAATACTATCCCCTTGGCATATTTCTGCATTTCTATTGGTAATAGGAATTGGATTTACTTGTAAATTAGTTGCAATAACACTATCGCAACCTTTAATAGTATTTAAACTATCGGTATAAATTCCTGGTATTTTACGAAATGCACCAGCAAGAAAAATACTATCCCCTTGGCAAATTGCAGCATTTAAATTAAAATTATAAGAAGGAAATGAAATTACAGTAATTACATTAGAGGTATCTTTTTTGCCACAATCGTTTGTACCTATAACAGAGTAATTTCCGGCACTGTAAACCATAATAGATTGAGTGGTATCGCCATTACTCCATAAATAATTAATATTTGCACTTGCCACTAACTGTAAAGAATCTCCTGTACACAACTCTGTTCCACCCGTAATTAACATTGGTGTTCCACCACCAGGTGTAATGATATCTAAATCGGTTACAATAATTGCACCTCCATTAGTAAATGCTCTTCCTTCTAAATTACAACTATTAAGTGTAATAGCGCCAGTAGCAACAATAGTACCCACCATATTAGAACTTCCTAATACAGTAACTAAACCGTCTACTGCCCAAAAAACATTTTTAGATTGTGCTCCTCCTCTTAAAACTATATTCGAAAAAGTTGCTGTTGTAAATGCTCCATTTATAATAAAAACAAATACTGCATCAGGCGAACCTTGAGCATCTAAAAAAATAGTATCTACTAAATGGGTAGCTGAACCAAAACAATAAACATGAGGGGTTAAAACCTGACTATGACCAAATGCTGCAGGGTCGAACATATCGATATCGCAACCCATTCCTGTAAGCGTGGTATATAAAGTACCAATGGCACCAGTTCCAGCAGCAGTCATCGGATCTGGTATGTAGTGAATAGAATCTACAAACAATGGATTAAATCCTGTTACAGGTCCATTATTAGTTCCAACATGTCCACCAATATGTGTAATACCTGTATTGGTTAACTGACCTACTCCTGTTAACAAAGAGAAACAAGCAGCAGCACCTAATGGTGGAGCTGTTGGCCCAATTAATGGAGCAACTCCACATCCTAATGGAGCAGAAGCTACAGTTGAAGAAACTTGTATTGCACCAGAAATAGAGTAAGCTCTTCCTTCTAATTTACATCCTGTCGCTAATCCAATTGCACCGTCGCAAAAGAAATTTCCTTTTAGTGTTACACCTGTTCCAGTGTTTAATGCACCTCCAATTCTCCAGAAAATATTACACGCTTGTGCACCATTAATTAAAGTAATTTTTGCTGCTGGATCAGCGCTCATTGCAGCACTAATTTTTATAACAAAACAAGCATTGGAAATATTTAATCCATCGAGTATTAACTCACCAACAAGCGTACTTGCAATTGTTTGTTCATACACACCAGGTGTTAATATTAATCCATTACCAAACAAAACTGGTAAAACAGCTGTAGTTGGTTGTGTACCTAATGAAATATAATTCGCGGTAACGCTAGCGGTTGTTGCTACGTTTTGAGCAGCACCATCGCGAAACTGTCCGTTAATATTTCCAAATCCAGTACTTGAACCTGCGCTTGTCCCAACATCACCAGTAATGAATGAAGTACCTGTATTTCCAACAGGTCCAGGTATAGAGAACAATACAAATTTTGCAGATGCTCCTAAGGGTACTGGTGTTTGTGCTATTCCAACAAATGGAAGTAATAACACTAGTAGTACAACGAATTGAAATCGTTTAAAAATTTTCATAATAAATAGTTTATTTGATTGACACTTTAGGTCATATCAAAAGTCTACTTATTATTTTTACTAGCGTTATACAAATAAATCTGTGTTTTATATAATTCACATATTTAATCCCACTACTCAGTACCCATTACTCATTACTCACTACTCATTACTCATTACTATTTTATAATGTCTATCGTTCCATTCTGCGATCTAGCTCTCGACTCAAGTGTATAGAAGTAAGTTCCTGAACCTAATCCGTCTGCTTTCCATTCGAATTCAGGATTAGTAGATTCAAAAACTATTTTACCCCATCTATTAAATATTGTAAACTTAAATCCTGGGTCGCAATACACTTTGTATTGATTGATGATGCTATACGTATCATTAATCTTATCATCATTCGGGCTGAATACATTTGGAATTGGATTTGTTAAATCTGTATTCGGTATTACTTTAAATTTAATTGTAAATCCTTCTTCTGGTGTTTTACATGGAGGGTTAGATGTTGTAAAGAATACGGTATAGGCACTATCTCTTATTTGATCGCAACTTGTTTCCCATTTAAACGTTGCATGTCCTTCTCCAGAAGTTGTGGTTTGTTCAAACCTTGCAAAGTTGCCCGGTATTCCTCCATACACATCACCAGTAGATCCTATTAGAATAGAATCTCCTCCCATAAAACTGCTAGAAGTTAAATTCAAATTAAATTTCTCTCCAGCTACTAATTCTATTGTTGTATCTCTTCCTGATGTGAAATTAGGAGCCAAGTTTGGATTTCTAAGAACATATAATTTGAATGTATGACGTGCTGAATCTTGAGGATTTCTACATGCACCATCCCACGCTCCTACTTTTATTAAATACGGTTCATCGCGAATTAAACTACAATCTCCAAACCAACTCATAGTAGTCTTTAATGTATCTGCACCTAATCCATTTACCCTTGAAACTACTGGTTTCGGTAAATTAAATGGGACATTGGTATACACAGTATCCATTGTTATGTACTCACCAATAGTTGTATCTAATACTGTTAAATCTATATTATAAGTTTCACCTGCATAAATCGTATCTACGGTTTCTGCTAAATTGGTAAAGGTAAATTTAGGAGTATAATTTGCTCGTTCTCGAACAGTAATATTAAACGTTAAGATATTTTTTTCCGGATTCACACACTCATTATCTCTTGCTACTACTCTTGCTATATAGGGTGTAGTTCTAATATCCAAACATGTTGTATTCCAATTTAATTCTGCGCGTGCAGAATCTTTGCCTGCTGCTGGTACTACAAAGGCTATGTTTTGTACTACCGATGGATTCGCAATTTCTGATGTTTGATCTAAGGTAATGTACACCGAATCGAATCGTTGATTGGT
>CALRIM020000038.1:0-21459 GCA_943360385.1 Rhizobium sp. Q54
AACAATGCAATGAACAATTGGATGACTTGGAATCAAAACATGAATAAATTTAACACTGGAGTGAATGACGCTAACAACATGTTCCAAAACTGGAATGGAATGTTAACTAAATCTTTCCAAGAAATGTTAAACAATTTCGGTGTAGATGGTACACAAAAAGAAGCATTCATGGGATTATTCAATACTCAAGATATGTACATGAAATTGTATGAATTCTGGAGTCCAATGATGAAACAAATGCAAGACAAAAGCTTTAACATGGATACCTTTAAAAACATGTTTAATGCTGAGCAATATAAAGGAATGATGGATCAAATGTTATCATTAAATCCAGAAATGTCGGGACAAATGAAAGAGTTCTATTTAAATGCGATTAAAAGCAATATGAATATGGGCAAAGAAGCTTTCGAAAAAATGAAAAGCCAAATGGCTAATCTTCCAACATTCGGAACAGAGACTTTTGACCAAGCATTAGAGCAATTCCAAAACATGAGCAACCAAATGAAAGATACAATGTCTCCATTGGTTACGTTAATGAGCCCAGGAAAAGATCGTGATCAAATGATTGCAATCAATGAATTAGGAAACACAATGGTAGCTTACCAAGTTCGTGAAGCTCAATTCCGTTACATGTTATATACAACAGGTTTGAAAGCAATGGAAACATTAGCAGAAAGCGTATCGAACAAGATCCAAAATGGTGAAGAATATAAAGATTTCAACACTTTTTACAACGAATGGATTAACACAAACGATACAGTTTTCGGTGAGTTATTTCAATCTGAAGAATACTCTAAATTCCAAGCAGAATTCACCAATGTAACTATGACAGTTAAAAAAGGTGTAGAGAAGCAAATGGAAAAAATGATGGAGAATGTTCCAGTTATTACTCGTACAGAAATGGACGATCTATACAAAACTGTTTACGAAATGAACAAACACATCAAAGCTTTAGAACGTAAAATCGAGACTTTAGAGAGTCCAGCAGCAGCAACAGAAGTAAAGGCAGCAAAAACTGCTAAAAAATAATCAAATCATCATAGTTTGAGATTTAGTTGGGTTAAAGCGGGTGAAATTTATTTTTTACCCGCTTTTTTTATAAACCAACTATTTTTATAATATTTACCCAAATACAGACGCTTAAAAATTACACATGAATAATCAAACAGCAGAGATGATGCAACAATTCGGCGAAATGAGTTCGAAATTGGCAAAAGGATATCAAGCATTAAAAAATGTTAAAACTGTTGATGTTGCTACTACTCCAAAAGAGTTAGTATGGCAATCAGACAAAATTAAAATGTACCACTATAAAAGAGAAACTCCTGCGAAAGCAAAGATTCCTGTATTAGTGAGTTTCGCTATTATTAACCGTCATGATGTGTTGGATTTACAACCAGATCGTTCATTAATTAAAAAATTACTTGACGAAGGATTGGATATCTACATTATGGACTGGGGCTATCCAACAAAAGCTGATAAGTTTTTAACGATGGATGACTACATCAATGGTTATATGAATGATGCTGTTGATTTTGTTAGAAAAAGTACCGGAAATGACAAAATTCACAAATTAGGAATTTGCCAAGGTGGAACGTTTAGCACAATTTATTCGGCGATATACCCAGAAAAAATTAAAACCTTAACTGTTTTTGTTGCACCGTTCGAATTCTCTGGAAACGAAAGTGTATTATTCCGTTGGGCAAAAGATATTAATGTGGATACTATCGTAGATAGCGTTGGAAACATGTCTGCAGACACTTTAAATAGTGCTTTTGCAATGCTAAAGCCAACCATGAGTATTAGCAAATACAATGGCATTATAGATACGATAAATGATGAAGATAAATTGATGAACTTCTTACGTATGGAAGCTTGGAAAGCAGATTGCCCAGATTTCCCAGGAGAATGTTACCGTCAATACATCAAAGATTTATTCCAAGGAAACAAATTAATTAAAGGCGAATTAGTAGTAGGAGACAAGAAGGTGAATTTAAAGAACATTACAATGCCTGTAATGAACATTTATGCAACCGACGACAACATCATCCCTAAATCTGCTACGGTTCCTTTAAACGATGCAATTGGCTCTAAAGACCATGAGATATACGCATTCCAAGGCGGACATATTGGTGTGTTCGTTGGTGGAAGATCTCAAAAGGAGTTAGGTCCTGCTGTTGCTAGTTGGATCACTAAAAGAAGCTAACGCTTCTTTTAGTACTTAAGTATTGAGATATTAGTATTGAGAAACCTAATAAGGAGCCCTGCTTTTGCGGGGCTTTTTTTATATTACGTCCATAGTCATTCGTCCTTAGTCTTACGTCCATAGTCATTCGTCCATAGTCTTACGTCATAGTCATTCGTCCATAGTCTTACGTCCATAGTCCATGGTCCAAAGTCTAAATAGTATAAGAAGTCCAAAGACAATTTTAATAGTAATTAAGTATTGAGATATTAGTATTGAGAAACTTAAAAAGAACATACTAGTTACAAGCTACAAGTTACTAGCTACAAAAAAAGGCCTTCCCGTTTGCACGAAAAGGCCTTTAAACTATCTTTTAGTAAATTATGCTTCTGCAGTTTCAGTGCTGAAATCAAAAGGAACTACTGATACATATGATTTGTTATCAGCTTTCTTTCTGAATTGTACTGTACCATCAACTAAAGCAAATAAAGTATGGTCTTTACCAATACCTACGTTTTTAGCTGGGTGATGTTTAGTACCACGTTGACGTACAATGATGTTACCTGCAATTGCAGCTTGACCACCGTAGATCTTGATACCTAAACGTTTACTATGCGACTCACGACCGTTCTTCGAACTACCGGCCCCTTTTTTATGTGCCATTTCTGAATATCTTTAAAATCTGTTGAACCTTCTGTTAATTATTAAGCAACAATGCTATTGATTTGGATCTTTGTGAAGAACTGACGATGTCCGTTTTTCTTTTTGTATCCTTTTCTACGTTTTTTCTTAAAAACGATCACTTTGTCACCTTTTAAATGAGACAGGATAGTAGCAGTAACTTTAGAACCATCAACCATAGGAGCTCCTATAGTCACTTTTCCTCCGTTATCAACTAATAAAACCTTGTCAAATTCAATACTAGCGCCCTCATCTCCTTGTAATCTGTGTACAAAGATTTGTTGGTCTTTTGCAACTTTAAACTGTTGTCCAGCTATATCTACTATTGCGTACATGGTTAATTAATTTGTTATTTAATGTTATTTTGGAATGCAAAAGTAAGAAATACATTGATTAAATGCAAGTAAATCTTATTTTTACAATAGGAAAAGTTCGTTTGAAAAGGTCTCAAAACGGATAATTCCCTTCTCCATATCAAAAAAAACTGTTTTAAAGGTTTTATTTTCTGGATATTTATATAAGAGGTCAATTTTATATAAATGAGTATAATCAACAGAATCCAATCGTGTTTTCCCTAAATCTGTTATAGTATGGGTTGTAACAACAGTACTATCTTTTAAATTTATATTGAAAAGCAAATTTGAATTCAATGAAGCTGACACAAAATAATCTAGGGAATCATAAGAATCTGCTGTAGAATTAACATTTTGGCTAATAAGATACTCTATATCGTAAAATTGATAGAAATTTGGGCTTAATATTTGGCGAAAACTTTTAAAATAAACATCTTGGTATAGTTTTTCAGATTTCTTATTTCTTATCAATAGTGTATAACCATTTTGAACATTAGGTAGTCTTACTGTAAGTTGGTCTTTTAAACCACTAACAGAATTTACGTTAATCAATTCGGATTCTTTGTAATTTCTAATACGGCTGATTACAAAATCATACTTTTTAGGAATTTCTATATAAACATTATTTATTTCTACATCTTCTTCTTCGAACCAATTACATGAATAGAATAATATTATACAAAGTAATCCAACAACTAATAAACTATTGAAGTGTCCATACCTCATTATTATTTAAATAATACTTAATTATACCTTTAGTTGAATTGAAATAGTATCCCATTATTTGAATTGGGTTTTTATTTAATCTACTTGAATCGTAAACATGATAAACATTTAAATAAGTTTTATTCTGAAGGGTAAGAGTATGAAAGAATTCACTTTTATTTAATTGACTTTCGATTTTTCCAGGGCTTATTTTTAATGAATTATTATTATTTAAGAACTCCAAATATTCTGTCCAATTGCTTCTACTTAAATCTGCAGTGTTTTTTGGAATCAATCTTTCTAAATAAACATCAATATTGAAGTTATAGACTGAATTGTAATAATTCATATGATATCCTTCATAATTTATTTGAATCGGACATCTATACGGGTCAACGCATCCATTATTTATATCTTTTTTATAGGTAGCAAATACTAAACTTCTATCTAAGTATTTGTTAAAGGATTTATAAAGTCCGAAAATTGCTCCAGTATCATTTTTGAAAATCAATTTTCCAATTTTAATAGAGTCATTAATCCACCATTTCTTGGCTTCATTTGAAATTGGAAAATTTGCTACTATTGAATCTTTACAATACGATCCACTTGCTGAGCAGTCATTTAAATTGCGTGTACATGAACTATTAAAAAAAAATAATATAGTACAAGCAACAATTAGTAAAGGTCTTCCAAGAATCATATAAGCCAATCATTATATTAACATATTATCCCATTAACACATTAACATATTATCCCATTAACATATTAATGTAATTCATTCTCCCACTTACTCACCACTGCAGTAGCTACCGAATTTCCAATAACATTGGTTGCAGAACGGCCCATATCTAAAATTGGGTCTATCCCCATTAAAAGAAGTAATCCAGCCTCTGGAATATGGAACATAGATAAGGTACCAGCGATTACAACCAAAGAGGCTCTTGGAACACCTGCAATACCTTTACTAGTAAGCATAAGTACCAATAACATAGTGATTTGCTGCTCTACACTTAAATCTATACCATAAGATTGAGCAATGAACAAAGAAGCAAAAGTCATGTACATCATCGATCCATCGAGGTTAAATGAATACCCTAAAGGGAGTACAAAACTTACAATTTTATTACTGCATCCAAATTTTTCGAGTTGAGAAATGGTTTGAGGTAAGGCTGCTTCAGAACTAGAAGTAGTGTATGCTAGAATTACAGGGTCGACAATGTGTTTAATAAGGGAAACAATTTTATTTCGAATCACGGCAAAGCCGGCAGTTAAAATTATAGCCCACAACAATAGGAGAGAACCATAAAATTCGAAGATGAAGATGCCATAGTTTACTAATACTCCAGCGCCTTGTTTAGCAATTACCGCAGTAAGTGCACCATATACAGCAAAAGGAGCGAAATTCATCACAAACCCTGTTACTTTTAGCATTATGTATGATAAAGAATCGATTGCTTTTACAACTCCATTTGCTTTTTCGCCAACTGCAGCTGCACCGATTCCGAAGAAAAGAGCAAAAACAATTATTTGTAGAATTTCATTTTTTGCCATCGCATCGATAATGCTTTTTGGGAATACATGCTTCACAAATTCTTTTACAGATAAGGCAGTATGTTCTAATCCAGTACTTGCCGTTTCTGGAGGCAAGGGTAAATGCATCATTTTACCTGGTTGAAATAAATTCACTAGTACCATTCCTAAAAATAGAGAAACAAACGTTGCTGATAAAAACCACAACAAGGTTTTCCCTCCAATTCTGCCAACAGCACTAATATCACCCAATTTAGCGACTCCAACTACAAGAGTTGAGAATACCAACGGAGCAATAATCATCTTCACTAAATTCAAAAAGATATCGCTCATTAATGGTACATAGTCCACAAAACCTATCACAAATGGACTAGTTGCATAGATATTACACAACCAACCAGAAATTATTCCAAGAATTAAGGCAATGAATATATAGAGGGTTAACTTGCTTTTCATATTTTGAGTATCGTGAATCGAGTATCGGGTATCGAGTATAAAATTTTATTATTATGTCTTTGGACTTTGTACTAATTATACGTTGGACAATGGACGTTGGACGATGGACGATGGACGGTTTCTAATTATTCCACATTTGTCTACTTAACTTATATTTTCCATTAGCTTGTTTATGCCATACTTGAATGTATTTATGCGTTTCATAGCTCATGGTATCAGCATCACCTATCATCAACCCAACAGTTGATTTGCCTATTTCAATGATATTATTTTCATCACCAGATAAGCTAGTAGTACTATCTACAATAGATTTCAAACCAAATTCATAAGCGTTTTTGTACCATTCTTTGATAGCATTTATGCCTCTTATTTCGGCTTCGCTTTCTGGCATTAATATCGCGTCGCTCAAGAAAATATTCTCCAGAGAGTCGGTCATTTGTTTTTCAATATGGTGAGAATAAATACTATCCAACTGGTGTACCTTTACTAAATGCTCTTCTGGAACAAATTCTTTTGGAGTATTACCTTTGCAAGCTGCAAATAGTAATGTAAGGCTTAGGCCCACAATTTGAATATTTTTCATCCTCTAATTTAATTATAAAAACTCTAAAATAGGGAAGCATTTGGCAATTTCAAATTAATCTTATCTTTGCCACATGTGGTATAATAACATTTTAGAAACCATTGGGAATACTCCTTTGGTGAAACTCAACAAATTAACTAAGGATATTCCTGCTACGGTTTTAGTTAAAATAGAAACAACTAATCCTGGTAACTCTATAAAAGACCGTATGGCTCTTAAGATGATTGAAGATGCCGAAAAAGATGGTCGTTTAAAACCTGGGGGTACCATTATTGAAGGTACATCTGGAAATACTGGAATGGGATTGGCTATGGCTGCGGTGGTAAAAGGCTATAAATGTATTTTTACTACAACCGATAAACAATCGAAGGAGAAAGTAGACGCACTTCGTGCATTTGGTGCAAATGTTATAGTATGCCCTACAAATGTTGATCCTGAAGATCCTCGTTCATACTATTCTGTTTCTTCGCGCTTAGAAAAAGAAATTCCCAACTCTTGGAAACCGAATCAATACGACAACCTTTCTAACTCTGCCGCTCACTACGAGCAAACAGGTCCGGAAATTTGGGAACAAACTGAGGGTAAAATTACTCATTTGGTTGTAGGTGTTGGTACAGGTGGAACTATTTCTGGTACAGGGAAATATTTAAAAGAAAAAAATCCGAATATAAAAGTGTTGGGTATAGATACCTATGGTTCTGTATTTAAAAAATACAAAGAGACTGGCATTTTCGATAAAAATGAAATTTACCCTTATATCACAGAAGGTATTGGTGAAGATTTCCTTCCTCAAAACGTTGATTTTTCGGTAATCGATCATTTCGAAAAAGTGACCGATAAAGATGCAGCTTTAATGACACGTGAAATTCCACGCCAAGAAGGTATCTTCGCTGGAAACTCAGCAGGTTCGGCCATTGCAGGACTTTTACAAATGAAACACATGTTTAAAGCAGGTGATGTGGTAGTGGTAATTTTCCATGACCATGGTACTCGTTATTTAGGCAAAATGTTTAATGAAGATTGGTTGAGAGAACGTGGATTTTTAGAAACAAAAAAACCGAAATTAGCCATCGATTTAATTGAAAAACATAGAGATTTAAAACTCGTTACCGCTAATGAAAAAGATACAGTGAATGATGTTTGTCATCTTTTAAATAAATACAAAATCTCTCAAATTCCAGTAACCAATTCAGATGGTGTTTATGTTGGATCTATTTCCGATAATCATTTATTTTCTTGTTTATTGGATAAAAACTTTGTGAAAGATCAACCAGTAAGTTCTATTATGCAAGCGCCGTTTCCAATAGTTTCGGGTAATGCTAGTATAGAAGAAGTTTCAAAACTTATCAATAAAGATAACCCTGCTGTAATAATGAGCGACATGGGTGGAAATACTCATATTATTACGAAGTATGATATTATTGAGGCGATAGCTTCTTAATGAGTATCGGGTATCGGGTATCGGGTAGTGAGTAGTGAGTAGTGAGTAGTGAGTAGTGAGTAGTGAGTAGTGAGTAGTGAGTAGTGAGTTAAAAAAAATGAAAATGAGAATTAAGAGTCGGAGTGTATTTATTTTTTTATTATTTCTTTCATTTTCAAGTATAGTTTATTCTCAGAATGTACCATACCAATTAGTTTGGTCTGATGAGTTCGACGGATACAACAGTATTGATACCAATAAATGGTTTCACCAAACAAAGTTACCTCTATCTGGCTCATGGTATAATGGAGAGATTCAGCATTATACAAATCGTGTAGAAAATTCATCAAGGGTGAATGGGGTACTACGTATAACCGCAAAAAAAGAAACCTTTTTTGATCAAGGGTATTCTAAGGATTATACGTCTGCAAGATTAAATTCAAAATATGCATTTAAATATGGTCGTGTTGAATACAAAGCTAAATTACCAAGTGGTTTTGGTACCTGGCCAGCTGTTTGGTTATTAGGTAAAAACATTCAAGAAACAGGAGCCTATTGGGATAACAATGGTTTTGGAACTTTACCATGGCCTGCTTGTGGTGAAATAGATATGTTAGAACATTGGGGTAGCAATCAAAATTTCGTACAAAGTGCTATTCATACACCGTCTAGTTATGGAAATACTATAAATAAAGCGGGGAAAATTGTTAACACAGCATCTTCAGAATTCCATGTATACGCAATGGAATGGACTGATGAGAAAATGGTATTTAGTATAGATTCTATAGAGTATTATACCTATAACCCAACCATAAAAAATTCAGAAACTTGGCCTTTCGATTCCGAATTTTATATCCTCATCAATTTTGCAATTCAAAATAATATTGCAGAAAGTTTTACTCAGGGTTCATTAGAAGTTGATTACATTAGAGTATATCAAAAAAATGCTAATCTTGGTTTTGCAGACAACAAAAATATAAAAACACTACTATATCCAAATCCAGCAAACAATCAGATCAATATACAATTACCCAATTCAAACGATAATACTATTAAGGTAAGCTTAAGTAGTATTGATGGGAAATTAATCTCTACAGAAAATTGTATAATAAATAATAATATAGCTACCATAAATAACTTGGAACATTTAGACAATGGCTTATATTTCCTAACGTATACCATCAATGGAAATACTTTTAGAAATAAATTCTTTAAAAATTAACGATTTAAGATCAATAATTTATTATAATAAATGTAATTTATATTGATGTTAAAAATTGCCTACGACCCAATATTTGCTCACCCGTTGCCAGAAGGACATCGGTTTCCGATGCTCAAGTATGAGTTAATTCCAGAACAACTGTTATACGAAGGAAGCATTACGCACGAACACTTATTTTCTCCGGTAGAAGTTGATGAAAAATACATTTTACTTACACACGATAAAGAGTATTGGGAAAAGTTAAAAAATCAAACTCTTTCTTATCATGAAATTCGCAGAATTGGTTTTCCTTTATCTGAACAACTAATAGCTCGCGAACGAATAATCGCTCAAGGAAGTATAGATTGTGCTTTGCATGCGCTCAAAAATGGATGTGCATTGAATGTGGCAGGAGGTACCCATCATGCTGGATCTAATTGGGGAGAAGGATTCTGCTTATTAAACGACCAAGCAATTGCCTCCAATTATTTATTAGAAAATAAATTAGCAGAAAGAATATTGATTGTGGACCTGGATGTTCATCAAGGAAACGGTACAGCTCAAATTTTCGAGCATAATCAAAATGTATTTACCTTTTCCATGCATGGTGCTAATAATTTCCCTTATAGAAAAGAAAATTCCAATGTTGATATCGCTTTAGCTGATAATACTTCTGATGAACTTTATTTATTGATACTTTCTGAACAATTGAAGATTATTTCAAACTCATTTCAGCCTGATTTTATCTTTTATCAATCGGGTGTGGATGTTTTGAAAACAGATAAGCTTGGAAAGATTTCGTTAAGCATGGAGGCAAGTAAAGCGCGCGACGAAATAGTTTTAAAATTTGCCAAGAATGCTGAAATACCAATATCCATTAGCATGGGAGGGGGGTACTCAGAAAATATTCGTTACATCGTAGAAGCTCATTGTAATACATTTAGAGCAGCAATTGAGCTATATGAAGATTAAGTCGTTGGTCCTTAGTCCTTAGAAATTAAAATAATTAATAATTACCAAGGACTATGGACAAAGGACTAAAGACGAATTTCTATGGACTTTTTAAACCGTAATACCGTATGCTTCACAGAACGCTGCTTGCATATATGCATTAGAAACATATGCATATCCATTATCACCATATTCAGCACCCCAACTATTTCTAACAATGAAATAATCTTTTGTATAACCAACTAATACAACAGCATGACCTCCTTTTTGGTTGTCTTTATCATACTCATTAACGATAGCTGTTTTCTCAGTATAAGGATTCCAGAAATTCTGATCTAAATCTACCATCGCTAAAACAGGGCCTACATTATAAATCCACTTTTTAAAACGATCAATGTCAAAAATTTCATCGTATTGTAAGCAATAATAAGACTTAATTTTAAGTTCTGCAGCTAATGAAAAAAACGATTCTGTAGTATGATCTGAAGAAGCAAAACCTTTATTAAATTCTAGTTCTTTCTCATGCACACAACCAAATTTTCTCATTACTTCCATGGCTGGTTTCATTGGTGTTCCAGACGATTCAATAAAAGTTTCTGGATACTCTACATTGTTATCTGTTTCTTTTGCAGCCATCCATATAAAGCGAACAGATAGCTTATCGTTTTTATCAATTTTATTTGCCTTTACAAGGTGCCATCTTAGCATTCCATCTGTAGAGGCCCATCCAATACAAGAGGAAGTATACCCTTGGTCTCCAACAGACCACCAATCATCTTCTCTTAAATCAAAAGATTCTGGGTAATCTTTTGTAATTAGTCCATCTTCAATGGCCTTTTCAAATTTCCAATCTGTTTCTTTTCCTTGCGATGGAATAGCATTTAATACACGTGTTGGTGTTGTTGTTTTTGAATTCATATTTAATTTGGGTTTTAGTTTAGTTTGAAAAAATTACCATATACTTACTCTAAGTCCAATTCCTGTCATTATGGTTGTACTTAAACTAATATAGCGCCTATCAGTTGATACGGGGTGGTTGAATTCAATATCTTTTGAATTAATAATATCTATTTGTGTTAAACATGAATACCGTTGAAGATATAACCCAGAGTAGATAAAATAAGATACTTGTTGATCAAATGGAGCATACTCTAATTCTAAACTTGGATTATATACTAAAAGCGGGCTAATTTTAAATCTATAATTTGCTAGATAGTAATTATTGCCGCCAGATTCTTTTAATACAACCTTCGATAATCTATCAGAGACATATTTCATTCCAAATCGATTTGCGAAATATAATTTCGTTCTTTCATTGCCAGCAATCTTTATCCCAAACAAGAACATTAAACCAAGGTCTGTATTTTCAATATCTTTATTCTCCTTCAAATCCTTATAAACAAATTGTTCAAGGTTATAAAAATTATCAGAAATGATAAATTTATCATCAACCATATAATCATCATCAATATCAGAAATATCAAAAGTTACCCCATATAAAAAATCATCATTTTTAGCGAAATAACTTAATCCAATACTTCTATTTTTGTTCACTAAAGCATTAGAAACAGCATCCTTAGCACTAGAGATATTACCTTTTCGAATTGTTAAATTATTTATCGAAATATGTGTCGAAAATCCATATTCATCCAATTGAGCTTTGCCTACAGTGGTCATTAACATTAATATAACGAATATAAATCTACCTTTCATTTCTTTATTAGAATTGGTCTCGTGGTATCAATTGCTGTTAAAATTGTACCCTTATACGATTTAACAATAAACTGTTGTATAGTATCTTTAAATGGTGTATAAATCAACAATAAATAATTATGTTGTTTAATCTTAGCATTGAGAATATTAACTGGATAAGATTTATCAGTATTTAAAATTGTAAAGGCTGTAGAAATATCAGAACCAGCAATATAATTAGGATTATATCTATTTATCGTAATTATTTCAAATCGAGTAGGCGTTTCATCTGAAGGAATAAGGCAAGCATCTGGATTTATTGGAGACTCATAATCTAATTGAACATAAATGCCAAAAGCTTTCGCTTTAGCAACATCTCCTTTTAAACTCATAGGTTTTACACCTGAATTATCAACTACATCTATTGAATTACCTAAATACACTTGTTCTTCAAAATCGCAAGGATCCATACAAGCATTTATGCTGAGGAAGAAAATTAAAACGATTAATGATGATAATAAATTTTTCAAACAATAATAGGTTGGTCGTTGGTATTTGGTAATTAGTCCCTTGTCATTAGTAATTGATAATTTCTATGGACGCAGGACTATGGACATTGGATTACTTAGATAAACTTAAATTCTTTAAGTAATTCTTCAATCTTAGTAAGAGTTTCCTCCGAATCCCAATTCGTTTCAATTCCTGGAATTGCTAGAACCTTTTCAAACAATGCATCTTGGCGGAATCCCATTTCTAGTGCATACGAATAGGGTTGGGTACTAAAGCTTACGAGAGAATATTTCGACACATACTTTTCTGGGTATGTTTTATTTAATTTCGCTTCAATTTTTTTACGAAGTAAAAATTTAGGATCAGCTACTTTATCACGCATTTCAATGAAATTTTCAACTGCCATGTCGGCAATGGCATCACCATTTGCTTTTCTGATGTGCTGAAATTCATCTAACATCGCCTCCCAATTATCGCCATGCTTATCCATTAAATTTCCAAACTCAAAACAATCTTCAAAGCCAGCATTCATTCCTTGTCCGAAGAATGGAACAATAGCATGAGCAGCATCTCCAAGTAAAGCTAATTTATCTGAATGCACCCATGGGAAACATTTTACAGTTACCAATGCACCATTCGGATTAGCCATGTATTCTTGCACTACATTAGGTGATAAAGCAACTAAGTCGGGGAACTCTTTACTTAAAAATGCACTTACTTGTGCTTCTGTTTTTAAACTTGCAAAAGAGACCTCACCTTCAAATGGGAAGAAAAGGGTACAAGTAAAACTACCATCTAAATTGGGTAGAGCAATTAACATAAACGAATTACGGGGCCAAATGTGTAAGGCATTTTTCTCCAATAAAAACTCACCGTTAGGGCCAGCAGGTATAGTTAATTCTTTATACCCTTGGTCTAAATAATGTTGAGAATATTCAAATCGTTCGGTTTTTGTTTGCATTGCTAAACGCGCTGCAGAAAAAGCTCCATCGGCAGAAATAACTACATCAGATTTCACAGACGATTTTTCATGAGATAATGTATTTTCGAAATGGCAAGTTGCATTTTGAATATCTACATCATAACATCTTTCATCGAATTTTATATTGATGTTTGGATGTTCATCTGCTAATTCCATAAGGCGCTTATTTAAGCCACCTCTCGAAACAGAAAATATCGCTTCATCATCTTTTCCATATGCTTGGTATTGTACTTCTCCAGAAACTTGGTGAATAACTCTACCATACATTGGAATCCCAACCTTACGAATATCTTCTTCCAAACCAATCGCTCTCAAACCATTGAATCCTCTATGACTTAGCGCTAAATTAATAGATCGACCACCTACATAACCAGCCTTGCGCATATCTGATCTGCGTTCGAAAATGGTTACTTTATGACCACGTTTTGCGAGGTACATAGATAGAAGGGAACCTACTAAACCTGCACCTACAAGGGTTATATTTTTATTTGATTGACTCATGTTATATTAAATTCTAAATTCTAAAAAAAATAAATTCTAATCCGATAATTATCTGGACTATATTCTCAAACTATTTTCTATTTTCAATTTTGAAATATCAGTTACTCCTTTTAAAGAATCTGCCCAAAACGAAACACATCTTCAAAACTATTGTACAAAGGAACAGGAGCGAAGCGCAAAACTTCTGGTTCACGCCAATCGCCAATAATTCCTTTTTCTGTAAGTTCATCAAATACTTTTTTACCACCTTCTTTGCAGATGATGCTTAATTGTGCACCACGTGCAGTTGGGTCGCTAGGAGTGATGATGATGAATTTCTCTCTGCCAATTTTCAAATTTGCTTCGCGAACAATGTATTCCATGTAAGCGGTAAGTTTTAAACTTTTCTCACGCAAATTTTCTAAACCAGCAGCATCAAATAAATCTAAGGCAGCTCTGTGTGCAGCCATTGTTAATACGGGTACATTACTCATCTGCCAACCTTCTGCACCAGGTTCAGGAATATATCCTTTCTTCATTTGAAAACGAGTATCTTCCTTGTATCCCCACCATCCAGCAAAACGAGGCGTTTCGGGATTAGTACAATGTTTTTCGTGAATGTAGATTCCGGAAATTCCACCTGGAGAAGAATTCAAATATTTATAAGAACACCACATCGCAAAGTCAACATCCCAATCGTGTAATTGCATTGGTATGTTACCCATCGCATGCGCCAAATCGAATCCACAAAAAGCTCCAACACTGTGTGCCTTTTCGGTAATCTCTTTTAAAGGGAAAAACTGACCAGTATAATAATTCACTGCACCCATCATTATTAAGGCAACAGAATCTTTGTGTTCTTCAATGGCGGCCAAGATATCTTCTGCACGTAATGTATACTCTCCTTCGCGAGGGAATAACTCTACAATAGCATCACTTGGATTGTAACCATGGTATCGAACTTGAGACTCTAACGCATATTGATCTGATGGAAAAGCAGTACCTTCCATAAAAATTTTATATCGCTCTTTAGTAGGTCGATAAAAACTCACCATCATTAAATGGAGATTCACCGTTAATTGATTCATCGCCACTACCTCAATAGGTTTAGCTCCAATTAATTTCGCTAAACTATCCTTCGTAGTTTTTTGGTAATACATCCAAGGAGTTTCTGTTTTAAAGTGACCTTCTACACCGTATGCACTCCAGTTATCGAGTTGCTTCAGAATGTATTCACGGGTTGCTTTTGGTTGTAAACCCAAGGAATTACCACAAAAGTAAATGGCATCATTTCCTTCATGTTGAGGAAATAAAAACTCGTTTCTGTATTTACTCAATGGATCTTGAGCATCTTGTAAGCGAGCGTAATCTATGTTGTTTTCAAATTTCATTCTATAGCTGAGCTGGACGTCCACGTCCAGCATTTTATTTTTTTATTTGCTAACCTTGCTGAGCTGGACGCCTATGTCCAGTATTCTAATCCGATGGGCGTGGACGCCCATCGCAGCAATACCTTTTATTCGTTATTCTTATAAAAACTGTTCTCTCTTCAATCCCAACCATTCCAATGCAGTACCACTATTCAATCGTTCTTTCACTTCATCAGAATAAGGCATACTTGTAATTAAACTGCCAGGTTGCAATTCACCTAAGGGGAACGGATAATCTGTACCTAAGGCCAATTGATTTGGGCCGAATAATTCCATTAAATAATTCATCATTAATGGATCGTGAACTAGGGTATCTAAATATATTTTGTTTAAATAATTTCTTGGATTAATGGGGTTATCAATAGCAACCAAATCCGGACGAACATTGAAGCCATGCTCTATACGTCCAATTGTTGAAGGGAATGATCCTCCTCCATGTGCAAACGCGACTCTTAGTTTAGGAAACTTTTCAAATATTCCTCCAAAAATCATGGAACAAATGGCAAGCGACGATTCTGCTGGCATACCAACCAACCAAGGCAACCAATATTTTTGCATTTTCTCTTTAGACATCATGTCCCAAGGATGAACGAAAATGGCGGCACCTAATTTTTCTGCTTCTTCATAAAAAGGGTAGAAGTGAGGATCATTTAAATTTAAATCGTTTACATGCGACCCTATCTGAACACCAGCTAAACCAAGCTCTTTCACACATCTGTGTAATTCTTTTACCGACAAATCAATATCTTGCAAAGGAATTGTTGCTAAGCCAACAAAACGTTTCGGATATCTTCTAACAACATCCGCAATATGATCATTCAAATATTTAGAAACATCTAAAGCATCCTGAGCCTTTGCCCAATAAGAAAACATTACCGGAATAGTAGAAAGTACTTGAACATCTACATGATGATGGTTGCATTCCTTAATGCGTACCTCTGGATCCCAGCAATTATCTTGTATTTCTCTAAAAAACTTATCGTCTTGCATCATCCTTGCGCAACATGGTTTATGGTGCTCTAAATGAATAAACCCACCATAGCCGAATTTCTCCGACCATCGAGGCATATGCTCTGGAATGATGTGTGTATGTATATCAATTTTCATTTGTTCGTGTGCTCATGTGCTCGTTTGCTCATCCCGATAAATCGGGACAGGTTGTGCTAATATTAATTTGCACATCTACGCATCTGCACATTTTCAAATTTATTTCTTAATAGGAGGTTGCATTACTGTTCCGCAATGGTTGCAAATTCTATGTTCTTCAGAAGAATAGAATTTCTCCATCACTGGTGGTAATTGCTTTACAATATCTGTTACTAAGAAATATTCTTCGTATAATTTTTCATTGCATTTTTCGCAAAACCAAAGGAAACCATCAAGCTCTGTATCGCGTACTTTTTCTATTACAAGTCCAACTGTATTTTCTGGGCGTTGAGGAGAGTGAGGTGTTTTTGGAGGCAATAGAAACATATCTCCTTCATTAATATGAATATCTACTGGTTTTCCGTCTTCGATAATTCTTAGGATCATGTTTCCTTCATATTGAATATAAAGTTCCTCGCTTTCGTTATAATGAAAGTCCTTACGTGAATTCGGTCCACCCACCACCATCACAATAAAATTTTCGGCGTCTTTATAAACACATTGATTTCCTACAGGTGGTTTCAATAGATGACGGTTTTCATCTATCCATTTTTTGAAGTTGAAAGGTCTTTGAATTGCCATGGTTTGAAATATTAGATTTGGTAAATGTACAATTTGGAATATGCATTACAAAGCATTTAAACAAGCATTTTTCATTTCGCAGTATGCAGTTCTTATGTATCTTTGAGGAAATTTACAACGATGAATATAAACCTAAGCGGTAAAAGAGCATTGGTATGTGGTAGTACACAAGGAATTGGAAAAGCCATAGCACTAGAATTAGCACAGTTAGGAGCCACTATAACCCTATTGGCTCGCAATGAACAAGCTTTAAAGGAAGTACTCTCAGAACTACCTTCAGGGGCTGGACATGAGTATTTGGTAGCCGACTTCTCTGATTATAAGAACGTACAATATAAGGTAGGTCAATATTTAGAAAACAACAAGATTGATATTTTAATAAATAATACTGGAGGTCCACCAGCAGGACCTATTGTAGATGCTGATGCTTCGGCTTTTGTTGCCGCATACCAATCGCATTTATTATGTAATCATGTATTGGTACAGGCGGTGTTGCCACATATGCGCGCAAACAAATGGGGAAGAATCATCAATGTGGTATCTACCTCCGTTCGTCAGCCACTTAAAGGCTTAGGAGTATCGAATAGCACAAGAGCTGCAGTAGCAGGATGGGCCAAAACATTGAGTTTTGAGGTTGCAAAAGATGGAATTACAGTAAATAATGTCTTGCCTGGTGCAACAAAAACAGTTAGATTAGAAAATATAATTCAAGGAAAAGCACAAAAAACGAACCATGCAGTAGATGAGGTAGAGAAAGAAATGCTCGCTGAAATTCCAGCGGGTAGATTTGGAACTGCAGAAGAAATTGCAAGTTTAGCTGGTTTCTTGGCTTCACCATCTGCAGCCTACATCAATGGGCAAAGTATTGCCGTTGATGGTGGTAGGACGATGGCGTTTTAAACTAGTTATAAGAATTGAGATATTAGATATTAGAAACATTCGCTGGTGCAATTTTTTCTGCAATTAAGGACGATGCGACGAACAAAAAATAAAGAATGATATTTTTAAAAAACTACATAAACGGAGAACTCCTAGAGCCATCGAAAAAGCAATACTTAGAAAACATTGATCCTGCTACAGGTACAGTATTTTCTATGATTCCAGATTCAGATGCAGACGATGTTCAGTTGGCAGTTGACGCTGCAAAAGCAGCAGAAGAAGCTTGGGGAAATATGCATTATGAAAAACGTGCTCAATACATTGAAGCAATAGCCAAAGGTATTGAAGCTCGTATGGAAGAATTTGTTGCTGCAGAAAGTTTAGATAATGGGAAGCCATTAAATTTAGCCCGTAGAGTAGATATTCCAAGGGCAGTTAGTAACTTTAGATTTTTTGCTACAGCCATTCAACAAACTTCTACCGAATCGCATTTCATGGAAGGTGTAGGAGTGAATTATACCTTACGCAGACCCATAGGTGTAGTCGCATGTATATCACCATGGAATCTACCATTGTATTTATTTTCGTGGAAAATCGCACCTGCATTAGCAGCCGGAAACTGTGTGGTAGCAAAGCCTTCGGAGGTTACACCTTATACTTCTTATTTACTTTCTGAAGTTTGTAAGGAAGTAGGATTACCAAAAGGAGTATTAAATATTGTGCATGGTTTAGGACAAAAAGTAGGTGATGCATTAAGTAGAAATACTCAAATAAAAGCCATTTCATTTACAGGCGGGACTGCAACAGGTAGAACTATTGCAAGCATTGTAGCACCAATGTTTAAAAAGCTATCTCTAGAATTAGGAGGGAAAAATCCAAACATCATTTTTGCTGATTGTAATTTCGAAAACATGCTGAAGACTACTGTTCGTTCATCATTCGAAAATCAAGGGCAAATTTGTTTATGCGGATCTAGAATATTTGTGGAGCGCCCTATTTATGAGAAATTCAAAGCAGCATTTATAGAAAAAGTAAATGCCTTAACCGTAGGAGATCCAAGCTCTGATGTAAATGTAGGGGCGATTGTTTCTAAACCACATTACGAAAAAATATTATCGTATATAGAAATAGCGAAACAAGAAGGTGGTAAAATATTAACAGGAGGTGAATCTGTAAAACCAACCGGACGTTGCGAAAATGGTTACTTTATTCGTCCAACTGTTATAGAAGGATTACCATACAATTGTAGAACAAACATGGAAGAAATTTTTGGCCCTGTAGTTACCATTATGCCTTTCGATACAGAGGAAGAAGTACTAACTTATGCTAACGCTACAGAATACGGATTAGCAGCAAGCATCTGGACAGAAAATCTTTCTCGAGCACATCGCATGGCCGAAAAAGTAGAGAGTGGAATAATCTGGATTAACTGCTGGTTATTGCGCGATTTACGTACACCATTCGGAGGAATGAAAAACAGTGGAGTAGGTAGAGAAGGAGGCTGGGAAGCACTGAGGTTCTTTACGGAAGCAAAGAATGTATGTATTAAGTATTAATCGTGTGCTAATGTGCTCGTGTGCTCATAAAAATTTAACATATTATCTCATTAACATATTATCCCATTAACATATTAACATATTAAAACAGCTATGTCTATCATCAATTCATCAAAAGCACCAGAGCCAGTAGGCTTATACCCACATGCACGTAGAGTGGGCAACTTATTATTCTTATCAGGAGTAGGTCCAAGAGAAAAAGGAACGAAAAAAATTCCTGGTGTAGAATTAGATGAAAATGGAAACATCACCTCATATGATATAGAAGTTCAATGCCGCTCAGTATTTAACAACGTAAAAATTATTTTAGAAGAAGCAGGATCATCTTGGGATAAGTTGGTAGACGTTACCGTTTTCTTAACCAACATGAAAGACGATTTCAAGAAATACAATGCTGTATATGCCGAGTATTTTAAAGACAATTTACCTTGCCGTACTACATGTGAGATAAATTGTTTACCGACTCCGATTGCAATTGAGTTGAAGTGTATTGCAACGATTGAGTAACTCGTAGTTCGTACCTCGTAGTTCGTAATTCGACAAAATAAAAAGTAGCTTGTAACTTGTACTAGTAACTTGTAGCTTGTAACTAGTATATTGTAGCTATTATTAATTTTTTGAACAAAGGACTAAGGACAGAAGACTAAGGACAGAGTACCAAGGACTATTTTTTTTGTTCTATCTGACTTTTTTTGAAAAATCAGAAAACTTCAAAAATCAACTTTCAAGTTTATTTACTGCTATTCTGCACTCCAAACGCAATACTCTGCAAGTTTGACATACTACATTTATCGTATTTACAATACCATTTAGTATCTATATTTTTGAGTACTTAATTAACCTACATTATCTATAAGAACAAGGGTAGAGGAAGCTGGATGGAGACATTCGGCTTTTTCTTTTTTGAAAAAAGAGAGAAGTGTAAATTTAAAAATACAAGCTACTAGCTACAAATTACAATACTCAACCTTCTCCTTAAGTATTCCCAACGTATTCCCCCAATAAAAAACTAAATGTTTATAGATAATTTCATCTGCGAAATTCTCCAACTCCAGGGTTAGTTCTGTTTTATTTTCTAGTTCTTTTAACCAAAAAGTAATGGTGGTATAATGTTCGGGGACATCGGATAATCTGGACAGAGAACTTACATGTGTATAACTCAATAATTTATGGGGTTCAAATTCTAAAACTATACCTTTATTCTCAAACGGAGCATGATGAAAACCTTTGATAATAATAGGGTTCCCAACATTCCAATCTGTTTGTATTTCTAGCTTCATCTCTGGTTCAGCCATCCATTGTTTCATTAATTCCAAATCACTCAAATGCTTCCAAACTATTGAAGGTATTGCGTTTATTATAATAGTTTGAGAATAAATTAATGTCATAATACAAGGTACAAGCTACAAAATACGAACTACGAGTTACGAAAATTACTTAAACCTAATCGACTCCCCCCGAAAACTCCGACTTAAATAAGTATCAACAGTCGTATTAAATAATATTGGATTTAATCGCGATACGGTATGTACTTCCCCTGGTAAAATAGATAAATTAGAAAAAGGAATATTCTTATAGATGAATAAAGTGTGTTCTTCTTTTATCACATCTCTATCGCACGACATTACTAAGGTTGGAATTTTTATTTTACGAAGATCTGCTGCAGTAATATGTGGTTGAAACTCCATCATTCTATTACGTTGCTGTACTAAATACCAATTATCTGTGGTATCTTTTTTTGCCAACATTCTTTCTGCAAATACTCTTTCATCGTGGATGCTTTGTACCGTTTGAGGATACAACGCAGTACTATCTGGCCAGAGATTAGTACCAAAACAAACAAGTTTCTTTATTTTATCAGGATAATAAATCCCCATTAATAAGGCAATAATTGCTCCATCACTTTTACCGATAATATAAACCGAATCCATCTTCATCAGTTTTATAAATACCGCCATATCCTTTGCCTGTTGAATATAGGTTAGAGAATCTTTTCCTAGTTCCGATTTCCCTCTACCTCTGCAATCAATTGTATAAACCTTATATTTCTTCGAGAAATATTCTATTTGTGGTCCATTTCCTTTCGATGCTGTTTTGTTACCATGTATAACTAACAATGGAGGGCCTTCACCGTAAA
>CALRIM020000039.1:0-21260 GCA_943360385.1 Rhizobium sp. Q54
CATATGGTAATCCATTATAATTACATCATATTTATTATTCTCAGATAGTAATTTTATGGCCTCAATTCCATTAGTTGCTTCTTTGGAGGAGATTTTATTGAGAGATAACATTTGCCTTAGTATCAATCGATTATTTTTATTGTCATCTACGATTAATACATTTTTAATTTCCGACGCATTTTCCCATACTTCTATTTCTCCATGTTCAACCTTTAATTTTATATCAAAATAAAAAACACTACCCTTGCCAAGAGTACTTTCTAATTGCAGCTTAGAGCCCATTAGCCCTAATAGTTTGTTGGAAATAGTTAATCCTAAACCAGTACCTCCATATTTTTTGGTTGTAGAACTATCCTCTTGAGCAAAAGCTTCAAAAATTTTATCGAGTTTATCTGGGTGAATTCCAATTCCAGTATCTTTTACCTGGAATCTTATAATCATTTCCTCATCACTTATTTTCTCAAGTGTATTAATTTTAAGTTCTATCTCACCTTCACTTGTAAATTTTACAGCATTGCCTAGTAGATTTACAATTATTTGTTTTAGTCGAATGTTGTCTGTAAAAATAAATCGTGGGAGAGAGGTAGAGATATTTAATAATACTTCTAAGTTCTTACTATGTGCTTGGTAAGTAATAATATCAGTAGCTTGACTAGCAATCTCAAAAATGTCGGATCGTTCAATATCAAGCTCTAATTTACCTGCTTCTATTTTAGAAAAATCAAGAATATCATTTATTACACCTAACAGTGAATTTGCAGATTGATTAACAATGGTAAGATATTGCTCTTGTGTTTCATCTAAATCTGTTTTTAAAACTAAATCAGTAAACCCAATAATTCCATTTAATGGAGTACGTATTTCATGACTCATGTTTGCTAAAAACTCCGATTTTGCCACACTTGCTTGTTCGGCTAATATTTTTGACGCTTCTAATTCTTCTCTCTTTTTACGCTCATCGGTAATATCTTTTGCAATGCCTAGATATCCAATAATTTCATTGTTAACATCAAAAATAGGGGAAACAACTAACGAGACTAAAATCTTATTTCCGTTTTTATGAATATAGGTCCACTCTAGTTGTTCGAAACCATCTATTTTGGCATTATAGGTAAACACATCAAAGCCAATTATTTCTTTATTATGTTGTTTTGATATTTCTTTTGATTGGTTTAACATCTCCCTTTCATCATGGAATAATCCTGGATGATGTATACCAACAACCTCTTCAGAAGTGTATCCTAACATTTCTTCTGCACCAGAATTAAAAAGAGTGATGATGCCATTAGTATCAGTTGCAATAATACCTACTTCAACGGCAGATTTTAATACGTCATCAAAAAGCTTTCTGGATTTTCTAATTTCTAACTCTACCGTTTTTCTATCATTTATATCTTGGAAAGCGCCGTATAATCGCACACATTTCCCATTCACCATTTCAGAATTTCCTTGTACTCTTACCCATTTCAGATTTCCAATAGCCGTTACTATTTGTACTTCTACATCATATGAAGACCCATCCCGAATAGCTTTTTCTATTACGGAGTTCATTAGTATACTATTTTCTCCTCTGTAAAACTCTGCTTCTTTTTCAAGTTTTGGCACATAATCCATGGGTACTTCATGAATCATTTTAGTGATGTCGCTCCAATAAATTACATTGGTATTAAAATCCACCTCCCAAGCACCAACTTTTGCTAATTTGTTTGTTTGTTCTAATCGCTCTCTAGATTTATTTAAATCGTTCTGTAAAAAATATTGTTCAGTAATATCAATTGAATTCCCTATAACATATTTTCCCTCTTCATCATTTCCCTCCAATATATTACTATAAGTCCAAATATGTATACTGCCATTTTTATGTAGTGTAATCATTTGTCCAGAAGATTTACCTGTCGTTTTTACTTCTTCTATATAATCATTAAACTCTGCATGGAATTTCTTTGGAATAATATCTTTTAAATTAAAATTCTTCACTTCTTCAACAGTGTATCCTAATAATTTAGCCCCTGCAGCATTTACATTTATAAAATTCCCTTCTAAATCATGTGTACACATTAAACCTTGAGAGTTTTCAAAAAATGAACGAAATCTATTTTCGCTTGCGATTAATTTTTCTTCATGATTTTTCTCTAAGCTAACATCTCTAGCAATGGCAAATATTAACCCTGTTTCTGGTTCTGGTGTGGCAACCCATTGTAGATGAATATATGTTCCATCAGGAGTTTTAAATCTATTACTAAAATTAATGGATGCTTCCCCTTGCCCAATTTTATTAATTTCTTTAATGGTATTTTCAACATCATCTGGATGTATCATTTCAATAAATGGAGTATGTGTTAAGTAGTGTTCGTCTCTACCTAGTTTTTCTGCAAATGCCGGGTTTATTTTATTGAAATAACCTTCTTTGTTAGCTACACAGATTAAATCGCTAGAATAATTAAATAGCTTTTCGAAGTTTTTTAATTCAGTTTTTTGCCTTCTTTCAGCTATTAAATTCATTACTTCTTCTGCAAGTAACTTTAAAGCATCTTTTTGTTCATCAGATAATTCTCTTGGAACATTGTCTATTACACAAAGAGTACCTAATGCGAATCCGTTTGGATCTATTAACGGATAGCCAGCATAAAATCGAATATTGGGGTCGTTTAATACCAGCGGATTGGATTGAAATCGAGGATCTAATTTTGCATCCTTAACAGTAAATAATTTATTATCTAAAATAGCATGATGACAGAATGCTATTTCTCTTTTAGTCTCTTTTACTTCTAACCCAACTTTAGATTTAAACCATTGCCTATTTTCATCAATTAAAGAGATTAATGAGATGGGGACTTTGCATATTATAGAAGCGAGCTTCGTAAGTCTATCATATTCTATCTCTTCAAGCGAATCAAGTATATGGTAAGATTTTAACGCCGCTATTCTATCAGCTTCATTTTTTTGGGGAATATAATTCATCTGAAGTTGCTACTTCTATAACAGTGAGAGTAGTTTTAGAAGTACATTGTTGTTGTAATTCAAATATACTAAATGATTATAAAACAAAAAAGCCACCCAAGGGTGGCTTTTTTTAGATCTTTATATTTTTGAAATATATTATCTTACTACTTCAACACGAACTGCGTTCATGCCTTTTTTACCTCTTTCAACTTCGAATGTTACTTCGTCGTTTTCGCGGATCTCATCAATTAATCCTGAAGTGTGAACGAAGATGTCTTCGCTTGAATCTGATGGTGTAATAAACCCAAAACCTTTTGAGTTATTAAAAAATTTAACTTTTCCTTGCATTGTATTATTTATAATTTATTAAAAATTCTATTTAGTAAGCTTTCGCTTTTCACAAATACCTAAGATTTCATTTAAGGGGAAAACTCGTAGCCTTTGTTAATTAAGGGTTTTTAGAAGCAACAATACGAGTACAAAACGCAAACAGTTGATATAAATCACTTAACAGTACACAAAAGTAAACCTTATTATTTGATTAACCTAATATATTTTCTAATAGCGCCCCTATTGCCTTTAAATGCAGTATTTATTTTATTATATACCTCTAAAACATCCTATTTTACCTCTAAAACCTTTATTAATAATGAATTAATTGCAGAACTAGTAACTAAGTTTTATCTTTCATAAATGAATCTCCACACCCGTATACGGAAAGCGTTATTTTTATTTGCCTTTTTTGCGATATGCCTTCAATCTATGGCCTCTCATATTGTAGGTGGTGATTTTAGTTATCATCATATTTCTGGCGACACTTATCAAATTAAATTGAAAATGTACAGAGATTGTACTAGTAATACCCAGTATCCAACTTCTATTAATGTGGGTATTTATGATAAGGCCACTAATAAGTACATGAAAACAGTAGTAATGCCTAGAGTTTCCATAAAAGGCATTCAATACAATACGAGCTGTGTGAATCCCGATTTACGTTGTGTTGAAATTGGAATCTATACTAGTAACTTCAATTTGCCAGATTCTGTATTCAATAATACAGCAGGTTATTATGTTCAGTGGGAAAGCTGTTGTAGAAATAACATTATTAAAAACATTATTAACCCAGGAAATGAGTCCATGGCTTTTTACATGGAATTTCCTTCCCCTTACCCTAATAAAGTTGGCCCAATAATAAATAGCTCACCAGAATTTTTAAGAGATCCATTAACTTATTTATGCGTTGGAGAACCCTTTAAATACGACTTTAGAATCTATGATCCAGACGGAGATGAGGTTCGCATGAAAATAGGAGTGCCCATGGCTGGTGGTGGATATACTAGTGCAGGCGGGCCAAGGGTAGCCACTGGACCTGCTCCATACGATGATATTATTTGGAGTTCGGGTTATAGTGCCACTAATATAATGGATGGAAATCCAGATTTGTCTATTGATTTTGATAGTGCAACTATTTATTTAGTTCCTACGCAAATTGGAGTATATGTAATTTCTATAATAGCAGAAGAATATAGGAATGGTATAAAAATAGGGGAGGTGCGTCGAGAATTACAATTGGAAGTACTTCTGTGCCCACCCAGATTTAAGCCAATAATTACAACAAATATTGCTGGCGGAACGAATACCGTTGTGGCTACAATAGGGCAACAAACGTGTTTTGATTTACATGCTATTGATCAGAATGCGAATGAAATTCTGAAATTCAGAATTGATACAGGTGGAATGTATAAATTATTTAACACTGGTTCTGCTAGTTTAAACCCTGCAGATGTTTCCGCTCCTTTGGTAATAGATTCTAAATTTTGTTGGACCCCTAGTTGCCCTTTAGATACAGGTAAAGGCGCATATTTAAACTTTATTGCTTATGACGATTCTTGCCCTTTCTCTCAAGATGATACCGTTAAGGTAAAGTTCATCGTGAATCAAAATATAAATGAAATACCAACCCTCAAAACTAATTTAACTAATAATGTTTTTAATATTCATAGAGACGAAAATGCTTGTTTCCAAATACAAGGAACAGATTTAAATGCTACTGATGAAATTATAATTCAAACTATTGCGAAGAATTACGATCCGTTTGCTCATGGTGCAACCATCACTCCAGAAAACTTAGTAGGAAACGGTACGATAAGTGGGGAATTTTGTTGGACTCCTGCTTGTAAGGAAATTATTGATAGTCCTATTCATCTTTCATTTATAATTAACGATAATGCCTGCCCCGTTCAAGCTTTTGATACCATAGATGTAACCATTAATGTACTCCCTATATTAAATGAAAAGCCATCGATTGAAGCAGAAGGTGTAAATGTTGGTGCCAACAATACAATTGAAATGATATTTGGACAAAAGAATTGTTTTTCAATTTTTGCTGATGATATTGATGTAGATAATATTGATGTTTATTATGAAAGTAATACATTTAATTTTGAAGAACACGGTGCCACTTTTATCAATTTAGAGAGTCAACTTAATGCTAAAAGAAATGAATTTTGTTGGACACCCGATTGTAAAGATTTTTCTGATTTAGATAATCCATACCTCGATTTTTTAGTTAGGGATAATAAATGTACAAATGAAAAATTCGATACCGTAAGGGTTTTCTTTAAGTTCAATTTTCCTGATAATGTATTGCCAGAAATCATCAAACCAGATTCTATTCATTATGCTTTAAGTGCTGGGTATTCTCGTCAAATTGACGTTAGTGCTGCGGATGCTGATATTGCCGACTTATTAATTTTAAGTGCGAGGCCTCTATACAATGAGAGTATTCCATTGAGAATTGATATGAGTACTGTTCAAGGAAACGGAACTATTCAAACGTTAATGAATGTTTATCCTGATTGTGGAATAGATGGAAATATAGATTATCCAGTAGAGTTAACACTTTTGAGTAGTAAATACTGCGATAAGTATGATACAATAAAAAGAGTCGTAAATTTTTCTGTTGCCCCATTATTAGATATAGAAAAACCGTTGGTGCCCGATGTTTTTTCTCCGAATGGAGATGGAATAAACGATGAATATAAAATATACATGGCAAGTAGAACTATTTGTCCAAATGATTTCGAATTCATTATTTTTGATCGATGGGGGCAAAAAATGCTTGAAACTATCGACCCAGAATTTGTTTGGAAGGCCGAGGGCTGTACAGCTGGTGCCTATGTCTATTATTTACGATTGGGTGAAACTAAATATTCAGGGTTTATTGCCTTGGTGAAATAATCTACCGCAAAAAAAGCCTATCTTATCTCAAAAATTAACATTAATTAAACATTGGCTTAATTTTGGTTTAATGTTTGAAAATTAAAATTTTATATGCTTATGAGATTCACCCAACTTAAGTTTATTGCACTAATTTTGCTATTTACAACATCATCAAACGCCCAAAAATGGGGCGATTACACATTTTATAGCGTTCAGAATGCTGGTAACGCATACTTATTAGACACTAATAATGCAGTGTTTAAAACTTGGACATTTACATCTGCAGTTACCGGTTACTCATCTTATTTAGTGCCAGGTGGTGATATGTATCGCACAGTAAAATATACTCCAAATTCTTTTCAGGGTGGAGGACAAACAGGGAAACTTCAAAAAGTGGCATATAATGGAACTGTACTGTGGAATTATGTTTATTCAACTTCTACTTACTCGATGCACCATGATATTTGCCCATTGCCAAATGGTAATGTTCTTTTAATTTCTTATGAAAGTAAAACTGCTGCAGAAGTAACTGCTGCTGGTGGCAGTTCTTCTATTGTAATGTGGCCTGAGAAAATTGTAGAGGTAAAACAAACAGGAGCTACAACAGGCGATGTTGTTTGGGAATGGCATGTTTGGGATCATTTAGTTCAAAATGTAAATGCTGCAAAAGCAAACTATCAAACAAGTATAGTAGCACATCCAGAATTGTTAAATATCAATTATAAGCAATCAAAGGATTGGATGCATATGAATGGGATAGATTACAATCCAATGTTGGATCAAATAATTGTTAGTTCACATAATTTAAATGAGTGGTACATTATCGATCATAGTACAACAACAGCAGAAGCAGCTGGCCATTCTGGTGGTAATGCCGGTAAGGGCGGCGATTTCTTATATCGCTGGGGAAATCCAGCTGCATACGGTGCAGCTGGTACAGCAATACTAAATGTTACACATGATGCACATTGGATTCCAGAAGGATCACCGAACGCAGGTCGATTAGTAGGGTATAATAACAGAGGTGTGTCTAATTCGCAATCATCAGTTGATCAAATTGAAGCTCCTCGAGTAGATTATAACTATACTCGTGAAGCTGGATTAGCATATGCTCCTTCAACTTACCTTAAACGTTTGGCTTGTAATGGGTATAGTAGTAATATGAGTAATTCTATGCAATTACCTAATGGCAATACTTTTGTTTGTATGGCAACTTCTGGCTATATGTACGAAGTAAATCCTGCTGGAACTATAATTTGGTCGAAAACAGCAACAGGGACTGTTTCCCAGGCTCAGCGTATAGATAAATGTTTGGTAAATAATCCAGCACCACCAATTCCTACTATTTCTGTAAATGGAACAAACTTACAATCAACTTCTGCCACTACTTATCAATGGTATAGAAATGGGAATTTATTAGCAAACGAAACAAATCAGACCATAACACCACTAAATTCTGGTATATATGTAGTTAGAACTACAGATGCTAATGGTTGCGTTTATCAATATTCACTTGGGTTTAAACACACAGTTACTAATGCATTTTTGGTGGATGTTACAAGTAATAAAAGCGCTATTTGCTTAAACGATTCTGTTGTTATTTCTGCAAATATTTTAAATGCTAGCGATACAACAGAGTATGCATGGACTTCTAACCCTGCTGGGTTTATTGCAAGCGCTTCTAGTATTTCTGTTAGCCCTACAACTACGACTACGTATTATTTAACAGCTACAGATAGTAATAGAACTGCCATAGATTCTATAAAAATTATTGTTAACTCAATACCTGCAACGCCAAGTATCTCTCAAGCTAATGATTCAACATTAATGTCAACTTTAGGAAATACTTATCAATGGTATTTAGCAGGGAATGCCATTTTAAATGCAACTCAACAAACATATGAACCTTTGGTTTCGGGTTCGTATAGTGTAGTTACTACTAGTGTTGATGGATGTAGTTCTGCTATGTCTGTAGGATTTGATTATACTAAAAGTGCTCAAGGGTTGAATACAGTAGAAGCAAATAGATTATTACAATTGTATCCAAACCCATCCAACGGAATTTTTAATATTTCAGGAGAAGTGCTTCAACATGTTTCCTATGAAATTCAATTGTTTGATTCTTATGGTAGATTAATATCAACTTTACAAAATCCAACAGAAATAAATTTAAGTAATCAATCTGCAGGTATGTATTACATCCAATTAAATTGCGCAGATGGTTCTGTGATAAGAAAAAAAGTGTCCCTAATAAATTAATTAAATGAAAAAAGTTTTTCTATCTATTACATTCCTATTGCTTTGTACATTAGGTTTTACTATGAGTGTGAAGTTTAGTGTAGATATGCGTTATCAAGAAATTTCTGCAAACGGAGTACACGTTTCAGGCGACTTTCAAATAGCAGCGGGTTATCCTGGGAATTGGGAGCCCAATACTACCGTATTAACAAATGAACCTGGCACAAGTATCTATTCTGTTGTAGTAAATATCCCCGCAAATGCTAAATATGAATACCGGTTTATAAATGGTGATCAGGAATATGAATCAGAATTTATTCCTGAAAAATCGAGAGTAGGATTTAATTTCAACGATAACAGATGGGTGTTTATTGATTCCTCTACTACAACATTAGAACTCCCGAGTTTGATTTTTGGAGGTAACGCAGCCTATGGCAAAAAACTTGTTCGATTAACAGTGGATATGCAAAAGCAAAACTCAGTTGCAAATGTTAGCTCTACAACATCGGGGATGTATAGTTTTTACGATAAAATTTACGAAGCACAAATTTATTCGGATTCTGATGCTACCGTTGTGTATGCTTTTAGTAACAATGGTTCTGTTGAAAGTTTACCTGTAGAATGTAATGTAAATGGTTTTAGAGAATTGCATGTAACTTCAGATACAATAGCAGCTACGGTTTGCTTCGCTTCATGCACCGATTGTTCTCTAACAAGTGTAAATGAAAATAGAAAATCGAAGATTGAAATTAGTGTATATCCAAATCCGATTAATGATCTTACAAAAGTCTACTTTGCAAATTCAGAAACTAGAAATATTTATTTGTATGATGTACATGGAAATAAATGTAAGGAATACTTAAATTCTAATAGTACAACATTAGTATTAGACAATAAATCACTTTCAGCAGGAATGTATATACTGAATGTACAGCAAAATGGTATTTCGGAAAATATTAAACTAATTGTTCAATGAGGAAATTAAGTTTAATTATTAGTTGCGTTTGCCTTACTGTTTTTGCTAAAGCTCAAACTACTTTCTATGATCTTCCTACCATTCAAGAAATAAAGCTGTTTATTAGTCAGCCTAACTGGGATTATCAGTTAGACACTATGAAATTAGGATCAGATAATTATTTGATGATAGATTCAGCACATATTAACGGTATGCCATTTTATCATCCAGGAGTAAAATATAAAGGAAATAGTTCATACGATTCTACTTATATTAAAAATCCATTTCATATTTCTTTAGATGAATTTGAGAACTTCGATTATCAAGGAATAACGGATATAAAACTAAGTAATGGTTACGCCGATCCATCAATGATTAGAGAGGTTTTGGCGTATCAAATACTTCAGAGTTACATGGAATGTCCTCGTTCTAATTTTGCAAAACTCTACATTAATAATGTATATATAGGCTTGTATTCTAATGACGAAGATATAAGTAAAACATTTTGTGCAGAACATTTTCAATCTAAAAAAGCAAATACATTTTTTAAGTGTAATCCTATTGTAAACCCAAGTACAAATACAAAAAGTAACTTGAAATTTATAAGTTCAGATAGTTCAGCTTATTTTAATTACTATGAGTTGAAATCTAAAAAGGGATGGAACGATCTTGTAAAGCTGGTGGATTCTGTTACTAATAACAGTTTAAACATCGACAAGTTTATAGATATGGATAGAGTAATATGGATGCTAGCATTTAACTCTATTACCATGAATTTAGATAGTTATTCTGGAGCTTTTTGTCAGAATTATTATTTATTTAAAGATGATAATGGTGTGTTTAATCCAATTGTTTGGGATTTGAACATGTCGTTTGGAGGATTTCCTTTTATTGGAGTATCTAATTCTAGTTTAGGTACACTATCTGTTGCTAATATGCAAACACTAACACCGACCATACATTCAAGCGATATACATTGGCCTTTAATTAATATTATTATGAATAACACTAGTTATCGTAAAAAATATTTTGCCCACATGAATACAATTTTACTAGATAATTTTGTTAACGAACAGTATTTATCCAGTGCACAAAATCTTCAGTCTATAATAGATCCAGCGGTTCAACTGGATAATAATAAATTCTTTTCGTACAATCAGTTTTTAAATGGAATGACAGATAATGTTTCTTTAGGGAATTATTCTGTTCCAGGGATTAAAACATTAATGTCTGCAAGAACAACTTATTTGCAAAATTTTTCTGAGATTTCTGCTACTGCGCCAATATTAAATACTACTACTCAATCTCAAATGAATGGTTCTGATAGCACAATTGTTATTTCGAGTGAAATTGATGGCGCAGATGTTGTTTTTTTAAATTACAGAAATAACAACAAGAAAAAATTTAGCAAGGTAAGAATGCTAGATACTAATAACGACCATGTTTACAAAGCTCAATTGAAACTAAATACAGAAATAAAGGAGTATTATATATATGCCGAAAACGCAAACGCTGGCGTATTTGAACCTGCACGTGCAGAAAAAGAATTTTATACCGCTTCGGCTACTGTAAATACAGGGGTCTCTGTAAACAATAAAAATTTAGAAATTACTATTTATCCAAATCCGGCTTCAAATCATTTAACTATTAACTCAAATGGATTGCGTAATTCTAATTATAAAATTATAAACGCCCTAGGTAAAACAATAACAGAGGGGGTATATATTACTTCGTTGAATATTGATACACAAGATTGGGAAAATGGAGTTTATCTATTCGTTTCAAACGTAGGTGCGAAAAAAATTATCATCAATAAATAATTTAAAAATGAAGAAATATTCGTTTCTACTATTTCTGTTTTCTATACTCATTATATCTTCTTGTAAAAAGGAGGTTGGCTCTGGAGGTACTTCTACAATAAGGGGTAGAGTATTTGGATACGATATTAATAGCTCTGGTATAGTACTAGATAGTGCTTATGTAGGGGATGTAAGAGTTTATTTATCTTATGGTGATAATGCTTGGCCAGACGAGGATGAGCGAACATCGTATACGGGCGACTATGCTTTCCAAGGATTACAAAAAGGGAAATATAAGGTGTTTGTTTTCACGCAATGCGTTACTTGCCCTTTTGACCAAGCCTCAATTGTAAAGGAAGTAGAAATTACCGAAAACGGACAAACTATTGTGTTGCCAGATTTTAAAATAAAAGACTAGCTAATATGCTAATAGCCCCTCTCCTTTGGAGAGGGGCTGGGGTGAGGCTAAAAATGGGGTTGGGGTAAGGCTAACATGAGAATTATAATTAAATAAATGATAGGAATTCAAGATCAATTACAAAAATCACTTTCTACTTTAAACGCCATCAGCCTTAAGGAACTAGATTCCTTAAAGTTGATGAATAGGGTGGATACGAAGTTTGTTTTTCATATTGATTTGTTGGAGGAAATGATAGAATTGGTTAAGAACGATTATAAAGTTTTAGAAATAAACGAAAAAAGAATTTTTAAATACGAATCGCTCTATTTTGATACCCCTAACTTTGCACATTACCTTGCTCACCACAATGGCCGTCCGAATAGAATAAAGGTTAGATACAGAAAATATACAGATAGTGGTGAAGTTTTTTTTGAAATAAAAAAACGTATTAAAGATTCAAGAACAGATAAGCATCGAGTAAAATTAGATGGAATTAACACAACACTCAATGGCGTGGAATCAGCTTTAATGAGTAAACTTTTGTTGCCTAACGTAGGGTTGGAAGACAAAATTTGGATTTATTACAATCGTATTACACTCGCATCTATAGATACCAATGAGAGGGTAACACTTGATTTGAATTTAGAATTCGATACAAAGGTTCATCAAAAAGAATTTCCAACATTGGTTGTTGCAGAAATTAAACAAGACAAATTTTCGAGAGTCAGTAAATTTGTAAATGCACTCCGTAAAAATAATATCCCTGAATTTAGAATTAGCAAGTATGCCATTGCCATTGCTATGATGGAGAATGGAATTAAAAACAATGCGTTTAAAGAGAAAATAAATAGATTAAATAAAATATCACATTAATGGAAACCACAGAAACAATAAATAATGTTGCTCAGCTTGGCAATTCAGATAACCTAACAGAATTTGCTGTACGTTTTTTTCTGAATTTTGCCTCCATATTTATCATAGTGAGGATGATTTATTATCCTGTACATAAAAACAAAGACTTCTTGTTTACTTTCTTCTTGTTTAATGTAATTAACTTTTTAATCTGCTTTTTATTAAGTGCAGCAAAACTAAAAATCGGGTTTGCTTTTGGGTTATTTGCCATTTTCTCTATTCTTAGATATCGTACGGTTACAATACCAGTTAGAGAAATGGGTTACTTTTTTATTAGTGTAACCATTGGTATTATTAATTCGTTAGCCTCTGGAGATAATTATTGGTTGCCTATTATTTCTGCAAATGTTATTATAATTATATTAACCTATGTTTTAGATAATAGAATTAAATTAAAGCATGAAAACTTTAAGGTTATTATTTATGAAAGAATAGATTTGATAACTCCAGAAAGAAGAGATGATATGTTAGAGGATTTAAAAAATAGAACAGGATTAAATGTGCATAGAGTGGAGTTCATGAAAATAGATTTCTTAAAGGACATCGCCAATATTCATGCCTTTTATTATTCTGATAAAAATGATTCATCTAGTTTAGGTTTGGCTGAAGATAGTGATGATTAAACGATATTTATTGTTGTTATTCTTTTTTCTATTGACGAATGGGTTTAATTTATATGCCCAGTCTGATGATTTTGCATTGCGTTCTGGGTTAGAAATAAAAAAGGATTTCAGAAAAGGGTTTAACTTGTCGTTGGAGTACCAATACCGTAGGAATCAATATTTATCAATGTTTCAGGCTTCTTACTTTTCTATTTCTCCAAGCTATAAAATAAATAATGTACTAAGTACTTCATTTGAATTCAGGTATGGAACTTCCAAGGTGTGGGACAGATTTAGGTATGCTTATTATTTATCGGCAAAGAAAAATATCGGGAAAGTTCAATTATCATTAAGAGGTGGATATTTATATGAACATTATCTACAAGAAGTAGTAGAAATAAATCAGTTTACAGCTACAAACAGTCTTCGATTTAGATTACAGGCAGAACGTAAACTTGTTAAACATGTTAAAGCTACTATTAGTTCAGAGCCCATCATTAGAATTAACAATGGAATGGAGATGCGACAAATGCGAAACATTGTAGAGCTAAGTTGGGAATTCCTCAAAAATCAAGAGTTTAGTTTATCATACCTTCAGATGCCTACCTTTAATAATTCCCTTTACCTAAATAGTAACCACATACTACAAGTGAATTACAGAATTTTAATTCCCAAAACTAAAAAATAACACTTCAACGTATTTCTATTACCTCATTTAAGAGCACTATTATGTTAATAAAGTGCCCTGAAATACCTATTCACGTGAATTTCTAATAAACAAGATAAAAATCATATTCCTTGGTGAGTAATGTCATAGCTTTTTTTATAGGATTATTCTTTAAGAAACTTTACTGTATTCGAAGTGTATTTTGTTTGAATACTTAGGAAATAAAGCCCTCTTGGGGTATTTTCTAAATCAATAGATAGTATTTTATTTATTGGTCTTTGAGTTAATTCAACTAGTCTATTACCCAATATATCCGATACTATTAAAGTAATATATTCTGTTATATTATCATTAAAATTAAGTTGAAGTTGATCCTTTACAGGATTTGGGAAAAATGAAAAGGAAATTTCATTTTTTAAATTTTGTATTGATGTATTTGTTCCAAATCCACTTAATACTTTTGCAAATACATTCCCTTTACTAGTATTTCTTCTATCATCCCAAGTATAAAAAGTTAAGCCATCGTTATTTATTTTTACATCACTATTAAACGACTCTGAAGTATTACCTGCATTAGAAATTTGTAATACGGGAGTTAATGGGGTTCCACCAAAATTAAAAAATCTCGTTTTACATGTATATCGTTCGTTTGGCAAAGAGTCTGTCCAAGTAACTACATAATTATTGTTATTGTACATTGCAATGCTTGGCATAAGTGCATACAATTCAGAGTTGCTATTTGTTAATTTTACATTTACCCCAATCTTTGTACCATTAGCATCGTAATGTTGTGCATAAACATCACCTCCATTAGAACTTCTGGTATCTAACCAGATCACAACAAACTTCCCATCGGCACCCATCGCTACTTTCGCCCATTGATTATAAGTATTCGTACTTGTATTGTCGTTCACTTTTGCATTAACTCCAGCGGGTGCCCCATTAACAAATCGTTGCATATAAATGTCGCCATAATTATCTAAGCGTGCATCTGTCCAAACAGAAACCGTATGTGTTCCATTGCTTGCTGCAGATGGAAATACTCTTACTCCATTTTTTGTGTCACTAATTACATTGGTGCTTCCAATTACATTTCCTGAAATGGCATCTACTGTGGTAGCTCCAATTTCATATCCCTGAGAATTATCGTATTCATAAACCACCGCAAATTGCGAAGGTGGAACTACAATTAATTGTGGACGCTTTCCATATGGATAGGTACTTGCGCCGGTTACATTAAGTTGCACTCCATTTACAATTTTAGAGGCAGATGAATTAAAGGCAGAATAATAAATGTCCTGTACTGGAGAATTAATTCCATTGTACCCTCCAACATGCCATGCAATTATAAATGTTCCATTTGATAGGAATTCGGAAGTGCTTCTAGTTAAACTAAAATTATCATAGCTAATTCCGTAAGTGATGTTATCTGAATATGAATTTCCATTTGTTTGTGGAGTGCCATTAGCATTGAAAAGTTGTGAGTAAATTCTACCACTACCATCCCCAGTTCCATTAATTCCGTTACGTGTATCGCCCCAAGAAATTCCGAATCTGCCATCTGGTGATACTGCAATAGATGGGAAATAGATTTCTTGGTTTAACGACTGACTTACTTGGAAATCGTCTTTAACAATGGTTTGTGCGTAAACAATTGTGCTAAAGAAAAATAGAAAAGTTATGCTTAAATATTTTTTCATAATATTATTTCTGAACCAATATTTTTTCAGAGTGTATTTCTTCACCTGAAATCATATTTACAAAATACATTCCATTTGGCAAATTAATCTCTTCCACTGAATTTGGATCCACAATCATTTTTTCGAATACTTTTTTACCCATGCAATCATAAATACTTATTGAAATATCCTTATCAAAATTATTTTTTTGCAAATAAAATACTCCATTAGCCGGATTAGGATAAATACTTATTTGTTCATTTAATTTATTTCCAGCTATCGTGATTGTATTTGAATATTCAAAGTTTCCATCAATATCCACTTGCTTTAATCGGTAATAGTAATTGGTATTTGGATTAGAAATTTTATCAGTATAGTGGTAGTTAATGATTTCATGAGAGTTAATGTTTCCTGGTATTTCATCAATATTCCTAAACTCTTTATTTTGCTCATCAAATCGTTCTATTTCGAAATGATGATTATTTATTTCTGTAGAGGTGGTCCAATTTAACTGAACGGTATTGTTATTCATTTCACCGGTAAAGTTTACTAGTTTTATCGGTAGTGGGTCGGTAGCATCTCCACTTACACCAAGAAACTTATAAGCAGTGGTACCGTTAAACAATGTGTTCGCATTATCACCAATGTATATCTTCTGATTTGTATTAGATAATGCTAGTCTTGTATTGAGTGTTCCAGAAAGATCGCAGGTAATAGACCATGTCATTATTGCCATGTCCGATGCTTTAATGGCTGCATAGGTTTGTCGTGGTGTTGACCCAATCAAACTAAATGATCCTGCTATATAAAGTAATGGAGAAGTTCCAGTGGAAGTGTAAATAATTGCCCTTATATCACCATTCGGTCTACTACTACTTGTTGCGTTCCATGTAAAATCTTGTACTGGCTCATGCCATCCACCAGATCCATCAAATTTTGCTAATCGTTGGTAACTTGCATCACCCCCAACACTGGTAAATTGCCCTCCTATATACATGGTATTACCAACATAAACTATTGCAAAGGGAGCTTGGTTAAATAGTGGATTCCAATTGGTGGTAGTTCCATCACTTGCTCTCACAGCACAAAAGAAATTTCTAGTATCAGAATTAATAGTAATACCTGTGGAATTATATCCAAAGTAAACAATACTATCACCAGGAGAAACACTTATTAATCTAGTGGTAACATCTGGTAATCCAGTAAAAGTAAATGCTGTTGCAGTTCCTGCTCCCGTAGTACTCACCGCAGCAGCAGAAGGTCTAGAAGTAGCTCCATTTATTGTAGTGAAAAACCCATAGAAAAATAATGTTGATTCTGTAGAATTTAATGCCATTTTTTCTACTCCGGCATTAGCATTTGGATCCCATGTTGCATCGGCTGTGCCTGTACTTGTACTAAGTTTTGCCAATCTGTTTCTGCTCTGTCCGCCAATGCTAGTAAAGGTTCCAGAAACATAGGCATCATTTCCATTACTACTTAGTATGATATCTTTAATTTCATTATTTGGATTTGGATCCCAAGAATTAATAGCTCCTGTTGTTCCATTTACAGATGCAATATAATTTCTACTACTTCCATCGGAAATTGTAAATTTTCCACCGATATAAATATTAGATCCAGAAACACATGTAGCGTTTACCTGACTTCCAGCAGTAGTACTAAAGGAACCCAATGTAAAACTAGATAAACTCGAAATGTTTATACTTGCTAAATTTGCCTTTGCACTTCCTCCACAATTGGTAAATGTTCCACTCGCATATAATGTTGTTCCATCAACCGTTAATCCTCTCACATCAGGCGTTCCAGTTGTAATTGAAATATTTGCGGTCCATGACGAGTTGCCCATATTTGTATTTGTACTTGCATCTAAAGCGGCCAATGCATTGGTTGTTACACCACCAATGGCAGTAAACATTCCTCCTGCAAAAACATTGGTGCCTGAAATTGCCAACGCAAAAATTGTATTATTTGCATTCGGATTCCAACTATCTGAAGTATTACTATTATTTGGAATTCTTGCAATATAATTTCTTGAATTTCCACCAATATTTGTAAAATATCCACCAGTATATATATTGCTTCCCGAAACTAGAATACAATTAACCTCATTATCTGAATTCGGATTCCAAGTGGTAGCAGTATTGCTTCCCGTATTTATTTCTGCTATTCTATTTCTAGTTTGTCCTCCTATGCTTGTGAAATTTCCACCTACATAAATTGTGCTTGATGCAGAAAGGGCTAAACAATTTACGGTACTATTACTGTTAGGGTCCCATGAAGTGGCATTACCTGTAGATGCACTTATTTCCGCAATTCTATTTCTCGTTGAAGAAGTAGATTGCCCAATGGTTGTAAAGTTGCCACCAATATATACAGTATTAAAATCAGCAGATACCACTACTGTATTAATAGCACCATCGCAATTTGCTCCAGGATTCCATGAATTAATCGTTCCGTCAGAATTTATTCGAACAATATTATTTCTAGTAGTTCCACCGACACTCGTAAATCCACCAACTACATAATAACCCCCAGAACCATCTGCAGCAATGGCTTTTACCTCATCATAAGATTCTAATCCTATAAATGGGAAATTGGTGTTCACAGTACTAGTACTTGTATTAGACATTACTGTGTGACCATATGGCTTACCTAAATATGTAAAGGATCCTCCTAAATAGATAGTGTTGCCACTAGTTCGAATGGCATTAATAGCTCCATTAGCAGAGGGTAAATTTGTTTGAATGGTTTGAGCAGTGCTAGTAAAAAAAGTGCTTAGGAATAATGTAATAGCAATTAGTATGATTTTTTTCATATGAGGTTGGTTTAATCAGCAAATTAAAGGCTAGGGATTGCCTATTTTTCTGAAATTGAGTTACTTAAAGGTAGAATATTTAATTCTTTAATCAAAATATAATATTTTGAGCTTATATTAGATTATGGCTAAACTAAAGAACATTTTAAATCTACCCGTTCTTACCAATGAAGATTCATTAAAAACCCTCGTAGAAAATAGAACAGTTTATAATTTGGAAAATTGTGAGTTGAATTTATTCGAGACTTACCAAAAATCTGAACTGGTTCCCTTGAAATTTAACGATTTGGTAGTAACTTCAATGTTGAGAGGTAAAAAGGTAATGCGTTTATTTGAAGACCCAGCATTTGATTATTTACCTGGGGAATCTGTAGTTGTTCCCGCAAATATTGAAATGAAAATTGATTTCCCAGAAGCAACTTTCACAAAACCTACTCAATGTTTAGCATTAGCAATAGACAATTCTAAAATTGTTGATACTCTTAATATCTTAAATGAGAAGTACCCTAAAGTTGGTGAAAATAATTATTGGAAATTAGATGAACAGAATTACTTTTTTAATAATAATGAGGAGCTAGCAACTACCATTAATAAATTGATAAATATTTGTCAAAGTACTGATATTACAAAAGATGTATTGGCCGATATTACTTTGCAAGAGCTACTTGTACGAATAATTCAAACTCAATCTTTTTCCACTATTTCAACAAAAGAATTAAAAATTAGCAATTCTCAATTAAAGCATATAGTAGTAGCTATACGTAAGAATATTTCTGAAAAGTTAAGCCTAAAATCAATTGCAAATTCAGCAGGATTAAGTATGGCAACTATGTATAGAATGTTTAAAAGGGAGCTAGGTATTAGCCCTGTAGAGTTTATAATTATAGAAAGAATTAAACATGCAAAAAGTTTATTGAAAGATCAGAATCTTTATATTAAAAATGTCTCCTATGAACCTGGTTTTGTGGATACAAATTATTTTATCAGGACATTTAAACATTATGAGGGAATTACACCTAAGCAATACCAACAACTTACTAATAAACCTAAAGACAATTAATCATTAATATATTTTAATTCGTTTAACATTGTTAGTTCTTCAGAATTAAATAATCTAGATTGCGTTAAAAACCTTAATCCCATTGGTATTTCGAGAGAGAAACTTGATCCTCTACCTTTGGTAATATGAACAGTTAATTGAGTATATTTCCAATATTCGAATTGATCTTTATTCATCCAAAATTCACAACCATCAATTTCGCCTAAACACACATCACTATTTCCAAGTATAAAATCACCTTTTTCAAAACACATAGGTTGTGAGCCATCACAACACCCTCCACTTTGGTGAAACATTAGTTCTCCAAATTTCGATTTTAATATCGCAATTACTTCCGAAGCTTCGGGTGTTATGGTAACTCTTGGAATCATTTTTTTATATACTAAAAGAAACCTAATTTTTGTTTGTTGTAAGAAATCAACATGTTTTTTGTTTGACGATAATGACCAAGCATCATCAAGTGATTTTCTCTGCCAAATCCAGATTTCTTATATCCGCCAAATGGTGCATGGGCAGGGTAGTGGTGGTAACAGTTCACCCATACTCTACCAGCTTGAATTGCTCTTGGTACTTGATATAGTTCATGTGCGTCTCTTGTCCATACACCAGCTCCTAAACCATACAAGGTATCATTAGCAATTGCAATTGCTTCTTCAGTTGTTTTAAAAGTAGTAACACATACAACCGGTCCGAAAATTTCTTCTTGAAAAATTCTCATTTTATTATCGCCTTTAAATAAAGTAGGTTGAATGTAATACCCGCCAGCTAAATCCCCTTCAAATTTTTGAACATCTCCACCACACAATAATTCAGCACCTTCCTCTTTTCCTAATTTTAGATAAGATTGAATTTTTTCATATTGATCATTTGAAGCTTGTGCACCCATCATGGTATCAGCGTCTAAAGGATTCCCCATTTTAATGGCTTTAGTACGTTCAATTACTCTAGTCATAAATTTATCATAGATACTTTCATGAACTAAAATTCTAGATGGACATGTGCAAACTTCACCTTGGTTTACGGCAAAGAGTACCGCTCCCTCAATTGCTTTATCAAAGAAATCATCATCATGATCTGCAATAGATGGGAAGAAAATATTCGGAGATTTGCCACCCAATTCCATCGTTACTGGAACAAGATTTTCCGATGCATATTGCATAATCAATCTACCAGTAGTAGTTTCACCAGTAAAGGATACTTTAGAAACTCTAGGTGATTGAGCTAAAGGTTTGCCTGCCTCTGGTCCAAACCCAGTTACAATGTTTAATACTCCTGCTGGAATTACATCTTGTAATAATTCCATTAAGCATAATATTGATGTCGGCGTTTGCTCGGCAGGTTTTACTACCGTACAGCATCCAGCAGCTAATGCTGGCGCAATTTTCCAAGTTGCCATTAGTAATGGGAAATTCCAAGGAATTATTTGGGCAACAACTCCTAAAGGCTCATGTAAGCAAATACTCACTGTCGTTTCATCGTGTTCCGAAATAGTGCCCTCTTCGGCACGAATCACACCAGCGAAATATCGGAAGTGATCTATACATAATGGCAAGTCTACATTCATTGTTTCTCGAATAGGTTTACCATTATCAATCGTTTCAATAGTTGCTAGTAGTTCTAAATTAGCTTCCATTATATCCGCAATCTTATTTAGTATACTTGCCCTATAGGTAGGGGAAGTTTTACTCCAAGTTGCAAATGCTGAATGGGCTGCATCAAGAGCTAATTCTACATCATCTTTGCCAGAGCGTGCTGCAGTGGTAAATACCTTACCATCTATAGGGCTAACATTCTCGAAATACTCCCCAGAAAGAGGAGCTACAAATTTTCCACCTATGAAATTCTCATAACGGGGCTTAAAGTTGGGTTTCATCTTTGTCATTTTATTAAATTGTTTGAAATTTAGTATTGACAAATATTCATAATAACAAGGGCCATTTGTAGCAGTATTGAATCAAAAAGTAG
>CALRIM020000040.1:0-21240 GCA_943360385.1 Rhizobium sp. Q54
GATAAAATTGCAAAATTGCTTGGTCGGCCTTAATATTAGAATCTATTTTGGTTTGGGTAACCGTATTGTTTTTTTGAAAAAGGGTCGTTTTACAAGAAGTAATGGTCGTGATTAGTAGAGTGCTAAGCACAAACACCAATGCTTTATTAAGTTTTAAACTTAATAAAGCATTGGCCCCCTGAGCTATTTTAAGTTTTAAACTTAAAATAGCTTCCACGTTGTCCGATTTCTTTTTAGTATTCTCCAAAAACATCTCTTAAAGTGTTTGCAATTTCTCCTAAAGTAGCATAGGCTTCAACTGCTCGTATAATGTCCGGCATTAAATTTTCTTTCCCTCGAGCATGATTGGCCAAAATCAAAAGAGCTTCATCAACATCTTTCTGATTTCGTTCTGCCTTTAATTTATTTATTTTATCAATTTGAACCGTTCTTATAGAATCATCAACCCTAAAAGTTTTACCTAATGGTAACGCTTCTTCTGTAAATTTATTTACACCTACAATAATTCTCTTGCTCGATTCTATATCTTTTTGATATTCATAGGAAGCATTTGCAATCTCATCTTGAATATATCCTTGTTCTATTGCATTTACCGACCCTCCCATTGCGTCAATTTTATCAATGTACTTCCATGCTTCTGCTTCTATAGTATTGGTTAGTTCCTCAACAAAATAAGAACCTGCCAAGGGATCAACCGTATCTGTAACACCCGATTCAAAGGCAATAACTTGCTGAGTTCTTAACGCAACTTTAGCAGCCTCTTCTGTTGGCAAAGAAAGTGCTTCGTCGAAACCATTGGTATGTAATGATTGAGTCCCACCAAGAACTGCTGCCATTGCTTGGTTACCTACACGAATAATATTATTCATAGGTTGTTGTGCACTTAAGGTAGACCCACCTGTTTGTGTATGAAAACGGAGTTGCATAGCTCTTTCGTCTTTTGCACCTAAGTCTTTTGTGATTTTTGCCCACATCCTTCTTGCAGCTCTGAACTTTGCAATTTCTTCAAAAAAATTATTGTGGCAATTAAAAAAGAATGATAATCTTTTAGCGAATACATCTATTTCTAAGCCTTTATCAATAGCGGCTTGTAAATACGACTTTCCATTTGCCAATGTAAATGCTAGTTCTTGCACTGCGGTGGAACCTGCTTCTCTAATATGGTAACCAGAAATGGAAATGGTATTCCATTTAGGAACTTCCTTACTACAATATTCAAAGATATCGGTAATCAATCGCATTGAAGGCTTTGGAGGGTATATATAAGTACCTCGAGCAGCATACTCTTTTAATATATCATTTTGAATTGTTCCTGAAATCTTTTTGATATCGGCACCTTGTTTTTTAGCTAATGCAATATACATCGCTAATAATGTAGATGCAGTAGCATTAATAGTCATGGAAGTAGTAATATTTTCTAAAGAAATTCCATCGAATAACACTTCCATATCCTTTAAGGAATCTATTGCTACTCCCACTTTCCCAACTTCACCTTCAGCAAATTCATGAGTAGAATCGTACCCAATTTGAGTTGGCAAATCAAAAGCGACTGATAAACCCATTGTTCCTTGCTTTAAAAGGTAATGGTATCTTTTATTAGATTCTTCTGCTGTAGAGAAGCCTGCATATTGACGCATCGTCCATAATCTACCACGATACATATCTGGTTGTATCCCTCTAGTAAAAGGAAATACTCCAGGTTTTTCTAAAGGTGCAGGCGGATTGGTATAAACTTCTTTAATTTCTATTCCAGAAGTAGTTTTGAAGACTTTTTTCTCTTCGCTCATTTTATTAAAAATATTGTTGAACTTCTGTCCTAATCATTGATAATGCAACTTGATGAGGATTTCTATCTGATGAAGCTATTGCTTCGAAAATAGCTTTACTCAAATCCAACCCAGTAGCTTGTGGTGGGAGGCTTGTTGCAGCGTAGTTAATAATATTAATCGTTTCTTCTTTTACCGCCTTAATCATTGTCCATGTTTGGGGTGTAACAAAAATTTGTTGAGAAACATTGTGATCAAACTCTGCTCTTATATCTTGCAACATAGATGTATGCAAATCTCTTGCTGTCATACCTGTTTGGTGCGAGCGCATAATCACACTTTGTAAGCTTATTCTTTCTACAAACAATGTAAGTCTTTCGTAGGCTTGCAAACGAAGTGGAGTAACGGAGCTCTGATTATTCATTCTCATTTCCAATACTCGTTTCTGATAGTCGTTCTCCAAATAGGAGTTTAACACGAAATAAGCGGTTAAAAACACGATCAAAGCTGGTACTATCAGCTTTAGTAAATCCATTAAAAAAAGTGGCCAATTCATAATATTTTTTTGATGAAAGCAAATGTAATATTTTTTCGTTTCGCTTTTCCCTTAAAAACAAATGCAATTCCTGTTTGTATTATACTTGTAATACAGTAATTTTGTAAGATTAAATTGAGTAAAAATGGAAACTGAAGCAAAACAAAGCACATTTACACCTGTAACTTTAACAGAGAATGCGTTAATAGCAGTTAAAAAACTACTTTCAGAAAAGGAATTAGAAGAAGATTTCGGACTAAGAGTGGGAGTTAACGGTGGAGGTTGCTCTGGAATGACCTATGTTCTAGGTTTCGATAAAAAACAAGATAACGATCAAGAGTTTTTCATTGATGGTGTTAAAATATACATGAACAAGAGTCACGGGCTGTATTTATTAGGTACAGAAGTCGACTATCAAGATGGGCTAAATGCAAGAGGTTTTACCTTTAGCAATCCAAATGCTACAAGCACCTGTGGTTGTGGCAGTTCATTTAGTTCATAAGTAATATTTTTGCTAGAATGCTTATCATTTCTAGTATTCCGTATCTTAGTGCTTAATGACAGCCCAAGAAAACATCAAACTAGCATTCGTTTCTATTAAAGCAAACATGTTGCGAACAGTGTTAACCGCACTTATTATCGCAATAGGGATTATGGCTTTGGTGGGAATAATGACTTCTATTGATGGCATGAATTCATCCATAAAAAATAAATTTGCCAGCATGGGTGCAAACTCATTTAGCATTCGCAATAGAGGATCAAGTGGTATACGAATTGGGAGTGCAGGTTCTCGCCCAAAAAACTACGAAAACATTCGTTATGAACAGGCAAAAGAATTTCAAGATAATTTTAGTTTCCCTAGTCAGGTTTCTCTTTCATTTGCCGCATCATTTGCATCCACTGTAAAATATGGTTCAAACAAAACCAATCCGAACATTGGTATAATGGCGGCTACCTCACCCTACTTAAATACGGCTGGATATAAACTAGCGAGTGGTCGAGGATTTTCGCAAAGCGAAGAAGAGTTTGGAAGTGCTGTAACTATTATTGGCAAAGAGATTAGCGACAAATTATTTAAGAATAAAAAACCAATTGGTGAATCGATAATGATCGGTAACACTAAATTTCGAATAATTGGAACATTGGAAGAAAAGGGTTCGAGTATGGGATTTGGTGGTGATAAAATTTGTATCATTCCTTTACAAAGGGGGATTTCTTTAAAAGCTGGAAGTAGTATTTCCTATACCATTAGTGTAATTGTAGATGATGGTAAATTATTAGAAGCTGCAGTTGCAGAAGCTACTGCAAAATTCAGAAACATCAGAAAATTAAACACTCGCCAAGAAAGTAATTTTGAAATTACTCAAAGCGATAGTTTAGCAAATTCTTTAATTTCCAACCTACAAGTTTTAAGTAGTGCTGGATGGGCTATTGGTATTATTACCTTACTTGGTGCATCTATTGGATTAATGAATATTATGTTGGTTTCTGTTACCGAGCGTACCAGAGAAATTGGGATTCGTAAAGCAATTGGTGCTAATTCAATTGTTATACGTAGGCAATTTTTAATTGAGGCTATTGTTATTTGTCAATTAGGCGGTATTGGTGGTATTATTTTAGGAATTGTAATTGGGAATTTAATGAGCCTAGTAATGGGTGGTGGATTCATTATTCCATGGTTATGGATGTTTGGCGGTTTTACAATTTGTTTAATAGTGGGGTTAATTTCTGGAATCTATCCGGCTATAAAAGCATCTAAACTCGATCCTGTTGAAGCATTGAGATACGAATAATTTACATCAATGTTTTATTTTTCAAATCGTGAAAACTAATAAGCTCTAAAAGCTTTTCAGCATGCATTGCATTTTTCCTTATTAACCTTATATGTTGCATATGATGCAGATCGGTTGCAATGAAATCAACCATTTGATTTTCTATTAACAATTCAGCATTAAGTTTTGCAGTACTTCCGTAATGTCCAGTTGGCGATAGTATATTCATTTGAAACAAACAACCTGCCTCTTTTAATGCCATGTATTCTGCCAAACTATAAAAAGGATACCTCTCTGGATGTGCAAGCAATGGCTTGTACCCTTTCAATTGAATTTCGAAAATTATTTCGCGTACTCCAACAGGTTTTGTGAGATAAGAAAGCTCAAATAATAGATATTCATTATTAATTGCAATGATTTTATTTTGCTTAAGAATATCTACAAAATATTCGTCATAATAATATTCTGCTGCTGCATCAAAAGAAATATCAATATTTAATCGTTGCAATTCCTCTCTAATTTTATCCCTTCCACTTAAAATTATTTCTGGAGTATTTCTATAATAATCGCTCATTATATGTGGGGTGGTAATTATTTTATGGAATCCCATTTTTTTTAACTCCACTATAAGATGAATGGAATCTTCAAGAGACTTAGATCCATCGTCTATTCCTGGAATTAAATGAGAATGTAGGTCGACTCCAAGATTGGAGAAATCAACGCTAACTTGCTCGTTGGAAGATGATTTAAATAAATCGAAAAAACCCATTCTAGATAGTTTTAAGAATTGAGATATGAGATATGAGAAACTTTCTAAATTCTAATATCTCAATTCTTATTGTACTGTTTATTATAATAGTCTTTATACGCTCCCGAAGTTACATTATTTAACCAATCCTCGTTTGCTAAATACCAATCTACTGTTTTTTCTAACCCCTCTTCAAACTGTAAACTTGGTTTCCAGCCTAAATCATTTTGAAGTTTGGAAGAATCTATCGCATAACGTAAATCATGTCCAGCACGATCGGTAACATAAGTAATTAATTTTGCGGACTCACCCTCTGCTCTACCTAATTTCTTATCCATTATTTTACACAACAATTGAATCAAATCTATGTTTGTCCATTCGTTATGCCCTCCAATATTATAGGTACTTCCAGCAATTGCATTATGGAATACCACATCAATTGCACGTGCATGATCTTCTACCCAAAGCCAATCTCTAACATTTTCTCCCTTTCCGTAAATTGGTATAGACTTATTGTTTTTAATATTGTTGATTGAAAGTGGAATTAGTTTTTCTGGGAAATGATGAGACCCATAATTGTTCGAACAATTGGAGATTACAGCATTTAATTTATAAGTATCGTGGTATGCTCTTACAAAATGATCCGAACTTGCTTTGGATGCTGAATACGGACTATGAGGGTCATAGGAAGTGGCTTCTGTAAACATCCCTGTTTCACCTAAAGAGCCGTACACTTCATCTGTAGAAACATGATAAAATCTATTTTCAAATTTTTGATTTCCTTCTTTTGCATTCCACAAAGCCTTAGCCGCATTCAATAAATTAACAGTTCCTAATACATTTGTTAAAACAAAATCGGTAGGGTTAGTAATGGAACGATCTACGTGCGATTCTGCAGCTAAATGAATTACTGCATCGAATTTTTCATCTAGAAATAAGTTGGAAATAAAATCAGCGTCAACAATATCACCTTTAACAAATTTATAGTTTGATGAAGTTTCGATATCGGTAAGATTAGCCAAATTACCAGCATAGGTAAGTTTGTCTAAATTTACAATGGAATACGCTGGATATTTTTTTACGAATAGTCGAACTACATGGGAGCCAATAAAACCAGCACCTCCAGTGATTAATATTTTCATACTTAACTATTTTTTTGTTGAGCTAACTCCCAGTTCCAAGCGGTCTTCATCATGTTCTCTATATCTCTTTCTGTTTTCCAACCGAGTTCATTGTTAGCTAAAGTTGTGTCCGCATAAACGGCCTCTACATCTCCAGGTCTTCGATCAACAATTTTATAATTTATTTTTATATCAGTTGCTTTTTCAAAAGCATTAATAATATCTAACACAGAGTAACCAATCCCAGTTCCAATATTAAACACTTCGAAATTTTGTTTGTTGTTATTTTTTATCAAACGTTCAATTGCTGTGATATGTGCTTTCGCAATATCAACTACATGAATATAATCTCGAACGCAAGTACCATCGTGTGTATTGTAATCGCCGCCAAAAACATTTAATTGGGTACGTTTTCCGGTTGCAGTTTCGGTGATATAGGGAATTAAATGATGAGGAACTCCGTGTTGCACTTCACCAATTAGAGCAGAATCGTGTGCTCCAATAGGGTTGAAATACCTAAGTGTTATAGCTTTTAGCCATTTTGTATTACACACATTTTCTAAAATCTCCTCGCACATTTGCTTGGTGTTCCCATAGGGCGACATTGCCTTTTTAACAGGGGAACTTTCGTCTACTGGTAGTACATCTGGATTTCCATATACAGTACACGAAGATGAAAATACTAAATTCGGAATATTATTAGCATTCATACAATCCAACAAATTAACAGTTGATTGTAAATTGTTTCTGTAATATTTTAAAGGAATCCGAACCGATTCATCTACTTGTAAATAAGCCGCAAAATGAATAACCGCTTCTATATTTTTATTTCTATTGAAATAATCAACCATGGCTAATTCATCGCACATTTCAATTTTTTCGAACTGTGGTTTAATGCCCGTTATTTTTTCAATATTGTCTAGAACATCAATTTTGGAGTTACTTAAATTGTCTATTATAAGCACATCGTAACCTAATTGCTGAAGTTCAGCAACGGTATGAGAACCGATATATCCAGTGCCTCCAGTTACAAGAATTTTTGTTTTCAAAACGATTTATTTATTGTATTCGTCAAATTCTTTATGTTTCAACTCTTTATTTGGAAGAGATTTAAAATACTCATAAGTAATCTTTAATCCTTCTGCTCTAGATACCTTAGGCTCCCAACCTAAAATTTCTCTTGCCTTTGTAATATCTGGCTGACGTTGTTTTGGATCGTCTGTTGGAAGAGGTTGAAAAATAATTTTCTGATTTGCACCTGTTAATTTCAAAATTTCTTCGGCAAATTCTTTTATAGTTATTTCATCTGGATTACCAATGTTTACAGGTTGTGCATGATCACTCAACAATAAACGGTAAATACCTTCCACTAAATCATCCACATAACAAAACGAACGAGTTTGAGAACCATCACCAAAAGCGGTAAGGTCTTCACCGCGTAATGCTTGCCCTATAAATGCTGGCAATACTCTACCATCATTTAGTCGCATACGTGGACCATAGGTATTAAAAATACGTACAATACGAGTTTCTAAACCATGAAAAGTATGATAAGCCATTGTAATAGCTTCTTGAAATCTTTTTGCCTCATCATACACACCACGAGGACCTACAGGGTTTACATTACCCCAATAATCTTCTGTTTGTGGGTGAACGGTTGGATCTCCATATACTTCGGAGGTAGAAGCAATAAGCATTCTAGCGTTTTTAGCTTTTGCTAAACCAAGTAAATTATGAGTTCCTAAAGAACCTACTTTTAACGTTTGAATTGGAATTTTCAAATAGTCAATCGGACTAGCTGGTGAAGCAAAATGCAAAATATAATCTAACTCTCCAGGTACGTGTACAAATTTAGAAACATCGTGATGATAAAATTCAAACTCTTTTAATTTAAAAAGATGTTCAATATTTCTGAGAGATCCAGTAATGAGATTATCCATCCCAACAACATTGTATCCTTCTTTTATAAAACGATCGCAAAGGTGAGAACCTAAGAATCCTGCTGCACCTGTAATTAATACTCTTTTCGACATATTCAATTATTTTATACCAATTCCGTAATATGTAAATCCCATTGATCGCAATTCTTCAGCATCGTAAATATTACGACCATCAAAAATTACTGGGTTATTTAATTTAGCTTTCAATTCTACAAAATCCGGAGCTCTAAATTCCGACCATTCTGTAACAATTAACAATGCATCTGAACCTTCTAGAGCTTGCTCTTGTTTATCGCAGTAGCTTATTCTATTTTGAAGAGAGTGTTTCGCTTCCTCCATTGCCACTGGATCGTGTGCCTTCACATGGGCTCCTGCCGCTAATAATTTTTCGATAATAACAACCGACGGCGCTTCGCGCATATCATCTGTTTTAGGTTTAAAAGATAAACCCCAAACTGCGAAGGTTTTACCCTTTACATCATTATTAAAATGCTTCATAATTTTATTATAAAGCACCGATTTTTGGTCATCGTTTACAGATTCAACCGCCTGCAATACTTGCATTTCATAGCCATTTTCTGCAGCTGTTTTAATTAATGCTTTTACGTCCTTTGGGAAGCATGATCCACCATAACCAATTCCAGGGTATATAAATTTATTCCCAATTCGTGGGTCCGAACCAATTCCCTTACGTACCATGTTTACATCTGCACCCATAATTTCACAAAGATTTGCCACGTCGTTCATAAAACTAATTTTTGTAGCCAACATTGCATTAGCTGCATATTTCGTCATTTCTGCCGACGGTATGTCCATGCTAATAATTGGGTGTCCATTTAAAACAAATGGCTTATATAATTTCTTTAGAATTTCTTCTGCTCGTTCCGATTCAACACCAATAACAATTCGATCGGGTCTTAAAAAATCATCAATGGCAGCACCTTCCTTTAAAAATTCCGGATTGGATGCAACATCAAACGTTAAAGAAGAATTTCTAGCAGATAATTGATCTTGAACTGCCTTCTTAACTTTATTTGCTGTACCAACAGGAACTGTGCTCTTTGTTACTACTACAATATAATCGTTTATATTATTGCCTATTTCCGAAGCAACTCCTAATACATATTTCAAATCTGCACTTCCATCTTCTCCAGGAGGAGTGCCCACTGCAATAAATGCAACATCGCAACCCTTAATTGCCTCTGGTAGATTGGTAGAAAATTGGATTTTTCCTCTCTCGTAATTTTTAATAACCATTTCTTCTAATCCTGGCTCATAGATAGGCATTATACCATTCTTTAACCCATCAATCTTTTTTTGATCGATATCTATACAAACTACATTAACTCCCACCTCTGCCAAACACGTTCCTGTAACTAATCCAACATAACCTGTACCTACAACTGCTACTTTCATACTGCTTATAATTAATAATTATCGTATTATTGACTAATTTTAGTAGGCAAATATAACCAAAAAGACAATATTATTGCCCATTAGAAGTTTTTGAAATATGAAAACAATAAAGACGATTTTTCTTGCATTTTTTTCGGGTTCTATACTGATAATTAGCACGTTTGCGAATGCACAAAGCCTAAAGGTAAAAGACAGTACTATAAGTATGTCGATGATCGATATTCATTACGCTTATATGATACCTGGTGGGGACTTAAAAACAAGGTTTGGAAATACGATAAACGTTGGAGCTGGTTTTTTAAGGAAAACAAAATCCAATTATATATGGGGAGGAGAGATTAATTTCTTGTCGGGAAATAATGTGAAAGAGGGTTATATTTTCGATAGTTTAAAAACCTTCAGGGGGCAATATATCACTACCGATGGTTTATATGGAGACGTAAGAATCTCAGAAAGAGGATTCAATGGGTATGCACATGTGGGCAAAATATTTCCTGTATTTGGCTCAAATAAAAACAGTGGAATAATGATTTTAGGTGGAGTAGGTTTTTTACAACATCAAATCCATATTGAAGTGTTAGAGGAAAATGTTACTGCCTTATCTTCCGAATATAGAAAAGGATATGATCGACTTACAAATGGAATTTCAACTCAAGAGTTTGTTGGATATTTCTACTTAAGCGAACGATTAAGGATTAATTTATTAGCTGGATTTGTGTTTAGTCAATCATTTACAAAAAATAGAAGAGATTGGGATTATTTTGCTCAACGGAAATTAGATGAGTCTAGAAAAGATTATCTAAGTGGTTTTAAAGTAGGGTTTATTGTTCCACTTTATCAACGTAAACCAAAGGAATTTTACTACAGATAATGTATATCTTATATCAATTAGGTGTTTACTCTTATTATTTGTTCATTCTATTTGCATCTCTGTTTAATAGGAAGGCGGCTAGGTGGATAAATGGTCGTAGAGAACAATCCAAATTACTTGAATCTAAGCTTCCTTCTGCAAAAAGAATTTGGTTTCATTTTGCATCTTTGGGTGAATTTGAACAAGGTAGAAGTGTACTTGAAAAAATTAATAAACAATACCCATCTTATAAAATAATAATTTCTTTTTTTTCGCCTTCTGGATATGAAATTAGGAAGAATTACTCCCTAGCAGAAAAAGTTTATTATTTGCCTTTAGACACAAAATCGAATGCTAAAAAATTTATTGAACATATCAATCCATCTATCATCATTTTCAATAAATATGAATATTGGTTTCATTATTTCAATGAAGCAAAAAAAAGAAATATTCCACTTTTTATTATCTCTTCAATTTTTCGTGAAAACCAATTGTTTTTTAAATTCTATGGTAGTTTTCAAAGAAAAATACTGCGATTAGTAAACCATTTTTTTGTTCAAAATTCATTGAGTAAATCGCTATTAGAAAGTATTCATATTTCTAATAGTATTGTGGCAGGAGATACTAGGTTCGACAGGGTTTACGAACACTCACAAAATCCTGTAGAAGACTACTGCATTAATAGCTTTTGCAACCATTCAGAAGTATTTGTAGCGGGAAGTTCATGGTTAAAGGATGAGGAGTTAATTTATACTTTTTCAAAATCCTTCCCTCAATTCAAATATATTATTGTACCGCATGAAGTTAACTCAACAACTATAACATCTCTACAAAAATTATTTGGGAACGAAGCAGGATTATATTCCAAATATAAAAACACCAATGTACCTCCTGAAATAAATGTGCTTGTGGTAGATACTGTTGGTCTACTAAATAGCATTTACAACAAAGCGAAATATACCTATGTAGGTGGTGGATTTGGAGTTGGGATACACAATACCTTAGAGGCTGCTGCTTATGGTAAACCAATTTTCTTTGGCCCCAATTATCAGAAATTTTCTGAAGCTAAAGATTTAATAAGTATTGGTGCTGCAAAAAGTATTTCTACTTCTACCGAGTTGATTGAAGCCATAAACGCTCTAGAAAAAAATGATTTAGAATATCAAAACGTTTGCAATACAGCAAAACAATATGTGTACACTCAGAAGGGAGCAACAGACAAAATTCTAAATTATTTAGAACAAGAAAATTATCTTAGTTAGGCTTCTAGTGCTATACTTCTAGTGCTATATTTTCCAATGCTTCTATCCATTTCGGGTGGTCGTTTAGTCCAGGAACTAACTGCACTTTTTCGCCTCCATAATTCACAAACTCTTCTTGATACTCTACAGCAATTTCGAAAATAGTTTCTAAACAATCAGCTACAAATGCTGGGCAGAAAACTAAAATTTTCTTTTTACCCTGATGTGCTAATTCTTCAATTACTTTAGAAGTATAGGGCTGAATCCAAGGGTCGCGGCCTAACCTCGATTGAAAGCAAATAGAAAACTGTGATTCTTTTAAATCTAATTTTGCGGCTATCCCTTTTGCCGTCTGATAACACTGCGCCGAGTAACAGAATTTATTGTTTTCTGTAATGGTCTCGCAGCAAGCTTCTATCTTCTGACAATGGCTTCCACTTGGATCTGATTTAATTAATTGACGAACTGGTAATCCATGGAAGCTAAATAATACATGGTCGTACCCATCTTTTAAATACTCCTTACCAATTTCGGCAAAAGCATTTAACATTAATGGATGATTATAGTATGAATTTACGAATTCTATGCGAGGTACAATTTGCCACGAACCAACAATATCCATTACCTTTTCATGTACTGAGCCAGTAGTTGCAGAAGCATATTGAGGAAATAAAGGGATTACCTTTATATCGAAAATTTTTCTTTTGTAAAAATCATCTAAAACTGATTCGATGGAAGGACTTTGATATCTCATGGCTAAATCCACATGATAATCATCACCCATTTTTTGTTGAAGTAATTTTTTTACTTTCAACCCATAGGCCATTAAAGGAGAACCTTCTTTTGTCCATATGGCCTGATAAGATTTTGCCGATTTAGGTCCTCTAAATGGAGCAATAATCCCTTTTACTAATAGCGTTCTCCCGAATGCATTTATATCAATTACACGAGGATCCATTAAAAACTCACGTAAATATTTACGTACATCTGGCACACTTGGGCTATCTGGTGTTCCTAAGTTTATCAATAGTATTCCTTTTTTCTCTTTCATATTACCATTCTATAATAAATCCAATTGCTGGCAATGTATTGCCTATAGGATTGTTTATTAATTTCGTTTTATATTTTGATGCATCATTCGGGTCATCTTGCGCTAAACCATTTGCATCTCTATCCAATAAAAAGTTGGGTTGTAACTGATATACGAAACCTGTTAAATTTTGAATATCCATAAAGATATTAAAACTTACTTTTTTGAAGTTATATTTCTTATCAATTCTAATATCTAATTGATAAAAATTCCCCAACCGTTCTGTATTCAATTTGCTGTAATTTAATGTCCCTTGGGGGTTAATATCATAATTGGTTTTTGTTGACGATACAGCAAGATCATATGGTGTATAGGGAGCTCCACCTGAAACTCTAAGCTTCGCACCTACTTCCCAATTTCGTTTAAATATTTTCCCTCCTGTTAAACTAACAATGTATCTGTTATCCCAAGAAGAGGGTACATATTTCTCGTTTTTATCTTGAAATTCACTTCGTACAAAAGTAAGTGCTACAATTCCATAAAATCCTTTTTGTAATTTTTGTTGTGCTAATAATTCAACCCCATAACTTCTTCCTTTGGTTAGTTTTGCAACAGGTCTATCTCCAACTACACCGAAATCGCTTCCTAGGTTAGCTAATGGAATAGTATCACCCGAGGTTATTACCATTGGATAATTTCCATAAATTTTATAAAATCCTTCTGCGGTAAAACGCAAGTTCGATAATGTGTTATACTCTATCCCTATTACAGATTGTGTATTGCTTAAATACTTTACGTTTTTATTTACTAAATCACCAGCGGTGTTTCTATATCCAAGAACTGTATAAGCAGGAGTTTGAAAATATTTCCCAATGTTGGCATTCAAACTAATTTTCTCTGTTAATGCATAAGAAGCTGAAAATCTTGGTGACAATTGCGTCAACGGGTTATTCATATTCGTCGAAAAAGAATTCCCATCGGCTCTCAACCCTACTGAAATTTGAAGTCTTTCCTTTAATATACCTTTACTGGCTTGACCAAAAAATCCATACTTATTGAAATTTAATTCAGATGTATAATCAATTATTCCAAATGGTGTATTATTGTATGTGTCGTTTGTGTAGGTAGATGTTTCTAAACTAACGCCATAATTTAATTTAAATCCGTTTACCAAATTTGTATTTTCTATTCGTAATTTATTTTCAATTTCTTTTGATGAATAGTCTAACACTTTAGGTTTAGTTTCATCGTTATTGGGATATTTTTCTGAAGTATTATTTAAATAGTTTCTACTCAACACCAATGTAGAGTATCCGTTGGTACGGTAATGCTTATAGTTTGCTCCTAAAGTATAATTTGACTGACCAAATACTGGTAAAATTTGTAACTGATACTTTTGGTCTTCTGTTTTATTCGCATCTAAATTCAAACTGAAATCGTCTAAAGCACCTAAACCTATAAATGTAATTTCATTTTTATCATCAATTTTAGTTTTTACTCTAAACTGGAAGTCGTTATATTCTGGAAGAAATGATAATTCGAGTGCTTTAAATAAAAATTGCAAATATGATCGTCGATATGAAGCAATAAATGTTGTCTTCTTTCCTATTGGCCCCTCTACAACTGTTGCTAAATCGCTAGATCCTAATGTTAATGATGCTCCCGTGCGATCTGTTCTGCCATCCTTAAATTTAAAATCGAATACCGAGCTTAATGCGTTTCCTCTATTAGATGGGAAAGCGCCTGAATAAAAATCTACTTCACGAACAAAGTCTACATTTATTAACCCAACTGGACCACCTGTAGAGCCTTGTGTGGCAAAATGATTTATGTTAGGAATCTCAATTCCATCTAAATAAAATTTATTTTCATTTGGAGCACCTCCTCTAATTATAATATCGTTTCTAAAAGATACTGTAGATGCCACACCTGGTAATGACTGAATTACTTTAGATATATCTCGATTCCCTCCAGGGTTTCTTTTTATTTCTGAAACACCAATAGTTCTTAATGAAACTGGGCTCTCTTGTGGTTTATAAAAGGTAGCTCCTTTTACCACTATCTCCGAAATATTTTTTGATTCTTCTTCTAAATCTATATCCAAAATCGTAGGCTTAGAATTAGATACTTGAACTTCATACACCATTTTACTTTTAAATCCGATGAATTTAAATTCTATATTGTAAAACCCCGGTTTCAATTTCTCAAGTGAATATTTACCATCAAAATCGCTCAATACCCCTGTAGTGGTTCCCTGAACAATTACAGTTACAGAAGGTAAGGCTTCATTATTAATAGCATTTTTTATACTGCCTCTGATAATACCATTTTGAGCAAAAGAATAAGAAGCAACAAATACGAAAATTGTAGTTATAAATGACTTCATGAAAAAAATAATTATATAGTTTTATTTTTTCGTTGTTCTAAAAAATAACGAAAGGGTACGATTAACATTCCAAAATTTTCACCATGTTCTTTTCCGAGATGCTTGTGGTGCATTTTATGTGCCCTACGAATACCACGCACATAGGTATTATCCCAATTACGCAACCATTTAAACCGTTGGTGAATAATTACATCATGAACTAAGAAATAACATATCCCATAAAGCAAAATACCTAATCCAATAAAAAAGCGGAAATCATTATATATGCTGCCAGTTATAAAACAGTAAGCAGAAGGCATTGCGAAAATTAAAAAGAAGGAATCATTTTTCTCGAAGAAACCAGGTTCTACTTGATGATGATCTTTGTGTAAAATCCACAAAAAACCATGCATCACATATTTGTGTGCAAACCAAGCCACAAACTCCATAAATAAAAATGTACTAAGGGTAATTAGAATATTGTTTATAGTCGACATTTTAATATGATAAGAGAATATTTTTTACTTTTTCCATAAGCCACATTGGCGTTGAGGTAGCACCGCATATTCCCACCTTATCATTAGGTTCGAACATGGTTGGGCTAAGCTCATCTGGTGCTGAAACAAAGTAAGTATTCAAATTGTTTTGTCGACATACATCATATAGGATTTTTCCATTAGATGATTTTCTTCCCGAAACAAAAACAATCTTATCGTAATTTTTCACAAAGGTTCTTAATTCTTCATCGCGATTAGATACCTGACGGCATATTGTATCATTTGCCTTTACATCATATCCTCTACTAATTAATTCCGCTTTTATAGCGTAAAATTTGTCGGTGCTTTTAGTTGTTTGACTATATAGTGTAAAAGATTGAGGTAATTCAACTTCATCTAATTCCGCTATATCCTGAAATACTATTGCTTCATTATCTGTTTGCCCTTGCAAAGCAATAACTTCTGCATGTCCATGTTTTCCGTAAATAAAAATTTTCTCATTATCATCATAAGAATTTTTAACACGGTTTTGGAGTTTCAATACCACAGGGCATGAAGCATCCATTAATATGATATTATTTTCTAAAGCGATTTTATATGTTTCAGGAGGTTCTCCATGAGCACGTATTAATACACGCTCATTCTTAATGTTTTTTAAATCATCATGATTAATGATTTTTAATCCTTTACTTTTTAGTCGCTCAACCTCTTCATCATTATGTACAATATCGCCAAGGCAATATAAATATCCCTGCTCATCTAGTATTTCTTCAGCCATTTCAATGGCATACACTACACCAAAGCAAAATCCAGATTCTTGGTCGATCGAAACTTGTAAATTCAACATTTCTTTATTTTTTCCAAAAGTAATCATAATAGATTTAAGAGTATAAAAAACAAGAATTGAATTAGCAACAAAAATGAAGCGATAATGTTTTGTTTGTTAAAATGTAATCTATTGAATATCAATATAAAAGTAAAAGATAAAACCCACCAGGCCAAGTAGTTTTGAAATGGAATATCACCACTATACCATAACCAATAATCGAATTTTATAGCAACTGGCTCTATAAAAAAATCTAGAAGTGTTAAAATTGATGCCCCAATACTAGCAGAGAAAAGCTTGTTTTTTATTCGCAAATAACTTAATGCTGAACCCACTCCTATTACTAATAAAAACCAATTTACCCCGATCATTAATGGTGTATCCCATAGCTTTATCCCCAATGTATCTCCATAACTATATTTGCCAAATATTAGTCCCGTATTGGTTCCTATCATTTCTATGAGAAATGAAAATAGAAAAATGAAAATAGAAAAACGTATAAAATGTTTATTCCATGAGGTGTTGTTCCAGAGTATAATCCCGAGCATTAGTAAAAGATGAAACGGGACTAATTTTTTAAAAAGATAAACCAATGGTTCATTTGCAAAACCCGCAAACCCAATTATATGAAACAGAGTAATTAGAGCAATGGATGAATAATTTTTTTCGGTAAAAATTCTTTTTATCATATTATAAATATTCAGTTGAAATTTTTGCTGATAATAAGGCCAACGGAATTCCACCACCTGGGTGAACACTTCCTCCACAAAAATATAACCCCTTTATTTTAGAACTCTTATTTGCATGCCTTAAAAAAGCAGCATACTTATTGTTTGAGCTATTTCCATAAAGCGCCCCTTTAAATGATGATGTTTTAGATTGTATATCTCTTGGATCCAAAATATCCTCGAAAATAATACAAGTTTCAATATCTACATTTAACATTTTAGACAATTTAACTATAATATTTTTTCTCGCATCTTTTATTAATTCATCCCAATTTTGCTCGTCGTTATGGGGTACATTTATCATAGTAAACCAATTTTCACAACCCTCTGGAGCATCAGCGTGCACATGCTTTGAGGTAATGTTCACATATATTGTTGGATCTCTGTAAATGCTCCCATTATCTATGGCGTCAAATTCATTTTTATAATCATCAGCAAAGAAAAAATTATGTAAATCTAATTGCTCAAATGTTCTATTTATACCCCAATAAAAAATCAATGCAGAACTAGACTTTTCTTGATTTAATATCTTCTCTGGAGCTTTTAAATAAGGTAGTAGTTTTCGATAAGTATACACCATATCCATATTACTAAATACAACATCTGCATTTAAAAAACCATTACCATTAGTTGAAGAAATTGTTACTCCAGTAATTTTATGTTGTTCACTATTAATCTCTACTACTTTTGTATTGAATTGAAATTCTACCCCTACCTCTTTTGCTAATTTCACTAAAGAGTTGGTAATAGCAATCATCCCTCCCTCTGGAATAAATGCTCCAAATGCATGTTCCAAATGTGGTATAACATGTAAGGTAGCAGGTGCTTTGTACGGATTAGAACCATTGTAGGTTGCATACCGATCGAAGTATTGCTGCACACGTTTATCTTCAAACATTTTTTCAGTAGATTGATGCATGGTATTAAAGGCATCAATCTTCGCAAATTTCAACAAAGAAATTAACGTTGGCCAACGCAAATATGTTTTTAAGCGATGAATAGATCGCTCTAAAAAAACATGATACGTAATATCGAAAATGGTTTTACTTTTTTTGAAAAATGATTTAGTTTGATGTATAGGAGTATTAAATTTTTGTTGAAGTTCTTTCTCGAACTTTTCTAAATCGCTATGTGCTGTAAAGCTTGCACCATCAGGATAAAAATAAACACCTGTATTTTCTAATTTCTTATACCTAAAATACGCTGACGTATTTTTACCATGGAGTTCAAATAGTTCTTCCACATATTGAGGCATGGTGAACAAGGATGGGCCGGCATCAAAACGAAAACCATTCCCAGAAATTTCAGAGAGTTTACCACCTGGATATGTATTTGCTTCTACACAAATTACACGATACCCTTTGGCACGAAGGCGAATAGCAGCGGCAATACCTGCAATACCTGCACCTATTACCACTGCTATTTGCGTTTTGTTTGATTTCATTAGGGATTAAACCTAATAAAAAAACAATTGTTTTTAGCTTACTAGTTTATTATTTACTAAATATTCTGCTATCTGAACTGCATTGGTTGCAGCACCCTTGCGTAAGTTATCCGATACTACCCAAAGGTTTACTGTATTTGGTTGAGAATGGTCTCTGCGAATTCTACCTACAAAAACAGCATCTTTATTATGTGCTGTTAATGGCATTGGATATAATAGTTTCGAAGGGTCATCTTGCAAAACAATTCCATCAGATTTAGCTAATAATGCTTTCAATTCTGTAACATCAAAATCGTTTTCAAATTCAATATTAATAGACTCCGAGTGACCGCCCATTACCGGAATACGAACAGTGGTTGCTGTAACTTGTATACTCTGATCGCCCATTATTTTCTTCGTTTCATTAATCATTTTCATCTCCTCTTTGGTGTAATCATTATCTGTGAAAACATCTATTTGAGGGATTACATTTAAATCGATGGTGTATGGGTAAGCCATTTCTGTTTCTACTCCTTTGCGCTCGTTCATTAATTGATCTACAGCCTTAACACCTGTACCTGTTACCGATTGGTAGGTAGAAACTACAATCCTTTTTATTTTATATTTTTCGTGGAGAGGTTTTAACACTACTACCATTTGTATGGTAGAGCAATTTGGGTTGGCAATAATTTTATCTGTTGATGAGAGCACTTTGGCATTTACTTCTGGAACCACCAATGCAATGTTTGGGTCCATTCTCCAAGCCGAAGAATTATCGATTACTACTGTACCTACAGCAGCAAAACGAGGAGCTTCTACTTGAGAAGTGGTGCCACCAGCAGAAAATAATGCAATAGCTGGTTTAGCTGCAATAGCATCTTCCATGCTTACCACCTTGTATTTCTTACCCTTAAACTCAATTTCCTTACCAACACTTTTTGCTGAAGCAACTGGTAATAATTCGGTTAATGGGAAGTTGCGTTCTTCCAACACTTTTAACATCATGGTACCTACAAGGCCGGTAGCGCCTACTACTGCTATTTTCATTTTATTTTAATTGTTGTATTTATCATCCTGCATATATCATCCTGCATATAAAAACCCGCTTTTATGCAGTTGTGGAATTCTTTTTTGTTGTGAAATTTTACAAATATGAGAAAGATTTTGTGGATGGTCGGATTATTTTTGAATTCTTTTGTTTTTGGTCAAGTGTCAGAAGGATTCAACGATGGAGAGGTACTTCATCAACCGGTATGGATGGGCGACACTGGACGATTTAAAGTAAACACTGCTAATCAATTACAAAGCCGAACGTTTAACCGAACGGATACGGCTTTTTTAGCAACAAGTAATCACTATTTACTAAACACTACTTGGGAGTTCTTTACACAAATAAATGTAGACCCCAGCACCAGCAATCAATTAAGAGTGTATTTAGCCTTCGATAGACCAGAATTAGATAGTTCTGGGAATGGCTATTTCATTCAAATAGGAGAAACTGGTACAAGCGATTCTTACGATTTATATCGAAAATCCGGGAAAACTATTACAAAAATCATTGATGGACCTCCAAAGGTTCGAACAAAAACCGATACATTAAAAGCATGGTTTTTGGTGATACATAGCATAGATGGACTTTGGGAATTATACAGCAGAAGCAACCCGAATTTACCATGGGACACTGAAGGAAGTTGCACCGAACGAATTTTCAGGAATACAAATTACTCTGGTGTTTCCATAAAGTATACCTCCACTCGAGCTGATAAATTTATATTTGACGATCTACACATTTATCCATATGAAGTGGATACATCTGGACCAGAATATATAGAGGTTGAGATTCACGACGACTCGGTGGTAAGTTTATTATTTTCCGAAGAACTAGATACCATTGGATTTTCATCCTTAAACTCTTTTACTTTAAACAATGCTATACATCCCAAAAAAATTGTGTTAGATAACAACAACAATTCTTTGATACATTTAACTTTTACAAATGCAATTCCAAGTGGTAGAACAAGTATCGGTTTCCCTAGAGTATTTGATTTATTAGGAAATATATCTGATAGTGCTCAAACTGTATTTATAAACTATACTGCTCCATTATCATTTAATAAATATGATATCTATTTTTCTGAAATCATGGCAGACCCCAGTCCAGCAGTGGGACTACCCGATTTAGAATATTTAGAAATATACAATTCAACAAATACCATTTTAAATTTATATGGATGGGAATATCAAAATGGGACAAGTAAAATAAAATTACCAGCATTCACCCTTGGTGCGAAAGCGTTTGTAATACTTTGCAAAATTACTGATACCGCTTCATTTGCTCCCTATGGAAAATATATTGGTTTATCTGCATGGCCAAGCATTGTAAACACTTCCGGTACATTAAAATTAATAGATAATAAAGGGAAATTAATAGACGAAGTGAGTTATAATACTGCTTGGTATAAGAATACCAGTAAAGAAGTCGGTGGGTATAGTTTAGAATGCTCTCAAAAAGTAAAAACATGCAATGGTTTTTATGTTTGGGAGGCAAGCAATTCTAACACGGGCGGAACTCCTGGAAAACCAAATTCCTCATGGAGTAATTTAAATGAGAATCTTTACATACAACAGGTAGAATTTTTAACCGATACTACCATACATATTAAATTCAACTTAGCTCCTGATACAACGAAGACTAAGAACACTTCCAATTATTGGCTAAAAACATTAAACGCATATCCAACTAAATTAAAATTCTTAAATAATCGGTTTGATGAGATACTACTTACTTACGGACCAAGGGTTATTAATAAAAAGCAATATACAATTGAGTTGAAAAATATAAGCACATGCAGTAATGAAGCATTAGTAGAAAATTCATTCAAATTAGTCTTTATCAATAACGATGATACTAGTAAAATAAGAATTAACGAAATATATGTAGACCCCTATCCAAGCGATGGTCTACCTGAGAATGAATATGTT
>CALRIM020000041.1:0-21120 GCA_943360385.1 Rhizobium sp. Q54
TATAATCGGCTCTAAAATTTTAAGATCATTTTCCGTGAATCCTTTTTCAATAAGTTCTTTTGTTACTCCATCGAAACCTATTTTATCTAGCTTATCAATCGCCACCGTCATGTCGATAAGCAACTCTGGTTTACCAACAATCTCTGCAATACCCGCTAATATTTTCCTATTGTTTATCCTAACCTCAAAATCCTTAAAGCCTAATAAACTCAAGGCTTCATCGTATATCAATACAAACTCCGCTTCGTTTAACAAAGATTCTGATCCTACCACATCGGCGTCGCACTGATAGAACTCACGATATCTTCCGCGTTGTGGACGATCGGCTCTCCACACAGGTTGTATTTGGTAGCGCTTAAATGGAAAGGTAATTTCATTCTGATGCATTACTACATAACGAGCAAAGGGAACTGTTAAATCGTAACGAAGTGCTTTCTCCGAAATCTCAAACGTTAAGCCTTTAGAATTTTTGGTTGCCAATTTATCTTCTGAAGCATTCGACAAATAATCTCCAGAATTCAATATTTTAAAAATCAACTGATCACCCTCCTCCCCATACTTACCGGTTAAGGTCGACAAGTTTTCCATGGTAGGAGTTTCAATAGGCTGATAACCATATTTTTTAAATACAGAACGTATGGTATCGAAAATAAAAGTACGCTTAGTAACCACCTCCGGTGAAAAGTCTCGCGTGCCTTTGGGAATGCTAGGTTTGCTCATTTTTCAAAAATAGTAAAAAAGTAGCTAGTAGCTAGTAGCTAGAAACTTAAATTAGTACAGGAGCAGCTTTTAGCTAGTAGCTAGAAACTTGATTTAGTAATGGAGTAGCTAGTAACTAGAAACTAAAATTAGTACAGGAGTAGCTAGTAACTAGAAACTTAAACTAGTGCAGGAGTCTATACTAAATACTAGCTACTCGCTACTTCTTTAACTATCAAAATGCATGTTTTTTCAATTTCCCTAAAAACTGGTTCGAAAAGGGCATCGTCGTACCAAGGGTCACGCACAACGCGATTCATCCCTGGTTCTAATCTATTTAGGAATAGTTCGACCTTTGCTTTATCGTTTTCGTTTCTGGCAAGTTTCAATATATCCTGATAGTTCTGAGCATCCATTGCAAAGATATAATCGAACTCATCAAAATCATTCACTGTAAATTGTCTGCCCACCAATCCTGATATATCTACCTCAAATTTTTTAGCGACTCTTTGGGCTCTTTTATCTGGATGCTCACCTACGTGATAATTTGCGGTACCAGCAGAGTCAACTTTCCAGTTAAGATTATTTTTCTTTACTAAATCTCTCATTATACCATCGGCTAATGGAGAGCGGCAAATGTTGCCGAGGCAAACGAAGAGTAGATTCATAGTAGCTAGTATCTAGTAGCTAGAAACTTAATTTACTAACTGAGTTCTAGTTGTTTTCATTAATTAGTTAGTTTCTAAATTTTTGCGAATTTGTGATAGGTGAGTTTTTCAGCACAACTATTTATTTGGAGCACCAACTGTCCCCATGGTACGAAACTCAACTATTTTATATATGCTGTTATGGGTTATTTTTCAATCTCCCATTATTAATAATTTACTGTCCAATAGCTGTCTGTTCTAAAATTTACTGATTGCAATTTATTGCCTTTGAATGAATAGATGTGTGTCATGCCCTGCACACAAGATTCAAGAACAAAGTATTTGTATTTCCCAAGTAGCTCATTTGGAAAGTTTTCAAAGAATAAATTATAAAACGCAACTTTGCTCATTCCAATATGAACACCATTTACAAATTGAACTTCGCTATCATATATTTCACCTTTAAAAAGATCTGAATGTTTTGAAGCATCAGAATCATTGTCAAAGAAGAAGATTAGTCTACTTGTGTTTAATTTTAATATATTAAATTCATTCTTTTCATCGTCAATAGTGTCTGTGCGGTTTGTGACACTAAAGTTTTTTAGCATACTTGAATTAAATTCTGATTTGTTTTTGATAATACCAAAAGGAGAATAAACATATTCTGAACAGGTAACTATTAATAATGTGTCACTCGAACTATTATTAAGAGCATTGAATTCAAACAAAGGATTAGGTGTCACCCAATAATCTCCAATTTTAATTGCTTCTGTTGTATCTGTTTTTGTAGTCAAATTTTCTGATTGGGTACGTCGTTTAGAATTGTCACAAGCGGACAACAAAACGAAAATTGCTACAATAATTATTATTAAGTTTCTCGCCATACGAATCGTTTTAAAATGAGATACTAGCTACTCACCACTATTAATAAGAATACTTTAGTAGAAGAAAGTTGCATATATGCAGTTGACATTTCCACATTCGCACTTTACTTTTATAGTAACAAAAATATAAAAATATGCATAAGTATAATGATTTAATTATTTGGAAAAAATCGATGGAGTTGGCAAAAGTCATTTATACCTTAACCGATAAATTCCCAAAAGACGAGAGGTTTGGAATAATTTCTCAAATGAGACGAGCAAGCATTTCAATTGCATCAAACATAGCTGAAGGTGCAGGACGAGAATCAAAAAAAGAATTTGTTTATTTTCTATCTGTTTCTAATGGATCTAGCTATGAGTTACAAACTCAATTATTAATAGCTGAAGAAGTTGATTTTATTAATCCAGAAAAAATTAAGCAAGCTAACGACTTGATTGATGAAATTCAGAAAATGAATTTCGCATTACGAAAAAAACTAAAAGAATAATTTTAGTAAACATTAAGTATTGAGAAGATTTGCCTTTCTCAACAACAAAAAGGATTTTAAACTTTAGTATAACTTGAGTATTGAGAAGATTTGAGTTTCTCAATAATAAAATAGAACTCAAATTTTAGTAAACATTGAGTATTGAGAAGATTTGCCTTTCTCAATAATAAATTGAACTCAAATTTTAGTAAACATTGAGTATTGAGAAGATTTGAGTTTCTCAATACTCAATACTAGCTACTTCTTATCTAGAAAGTGATGAAACGTATCGCTCCTCAACCCCAACCTCAAAGTTTCCAAAGGAATTACTTCGTTTGGTGGAATGTTTCCAAGATTTACGTTTGCACCTAGTAATTTAATGAACCAAGTTTGTTGTGCTTTTTGTGGTGCTTCCCACAATATTTTTTCGGAAGGAATTTTAGTTAATAATTCTTGAACTAATCCTTGGCGAACTTCTCCAGAATCTCTGTAAATACCAATGTTTCCACTTTCGCGTGCTTCGGCAATTACGTATTGAGAACCCGCTTCTAATTCGGCTGTCATTAATTCAATCCATTGGTAAGGTGCCATAATGTTTGCTGCATCTTTAGAACCTACTTCTGATACTACTTTTACGTATTGTTTTAAATCGCGAATTAATTCACATTTTTTAGAATGTTCAAGTATAATAGAGCCGTCCGAAATTTCTGCCCATTCCATTTTGTACTTATCTAAAATTCGTTTATAATCTTCGTATTGATTACGAATAATAAACGCTTCAAATAAGGTGCCTCCAAAGTAAACAGGAATTCCTGCTTCTCTGTAAATCGCTAATTTTCTGTCGAGCACTGGCGTTACAAAAGAGGTCGACCAACCTAGTTTTACAATGTCTACATAGGGACCAGCTACTTCAATAAAGTTTTCTACTTCACGTGTACTTAACCCTTTGTCCATCACCATGGTCATGCCATTGGTGCGTGGTTTTACAGTACGCTCTGGGATTTGTGAAAGATGATAATGCATAGTAATAATTAATACGGCGCAAATTAGTGGAAATTAAATTAAATACCTCTGTATAATTTGCTGAATTGTTAAGTTTGTTTGTAATTGTGGTAAATATTCGAATAAAACTTCGTGTTTCTCTGGACTAATACTCAAAGCTACCTCAAGGTATTGAACTGCCTCTTGATATTGGCCTCTGCTAAACAAATAAGCAACCATTCTATAATGTAACTCTGCTGCTTCTGGGTTTGCACGGATGGCTTCAATTATAATATCAATTGCTTCTTGTAATTTTCCTTGTTCGTATAAAATGGCTGAATAATCTAACCATACTTCTACATCATTTTCGGTAATTTCAATAACCTTTTCATAAGCAGCTTCAGCTTCTTTAAAATTGCCAAGTTTGTAGTGAGAATCTGCCAAGGCAAACCAATAATCTGAAACTGTTGGATCTAAACTAATCGCTTTGTTATAAAAATGCAACGATTCATACCAGCGTTCCTCGTAATCTAAAGTTACACCAATTCCAAACCAAGCGTCTGCTAAGGACGGATCAATCTTTACTGCTTTTTTATAATAAGCACGCGACTCATCCATTAATTCTAACTTCTCATAACACTCACCTATGCTGCAAAAAGTTTCGGCACTAGGTTGCTCGTACTCCATTGTTTGCTTATAAACAGTAATAGCGTCGGAGTAACGTTCCAGATTTGCCAATGCATTTCCTTTGTTAAAATAGGCTGATGCAAATGCTTCATTTATAATAATTGCATAGTCGTAAGCATCTATAGATTTTTCGTATAGCTCTGCTTTAGTATATGCATTTCCTAAATTATACCAAGCCGCAAATGAGTAGGGATCGTTCTCTATAAATTGTAAATAGAAATTTATACTGTCTTCTGGTTTATCTAAAATATCAAAACAAAAAGCAATTTCATACAGTGCATCCATGTTTTGTGGATTCACTTCTAGTGCCAATTTTAAATGATCAATAGCCTTATCATACTTACCCAAATTTTCGAATGCATATGCTATGTGCAAATGAATGTCGTCTACTTCTTCTGCAAAATTAATGGCTGAATTATATTGATCAATTGCCTTGTCGAACATTTCGAATTTCTCGAAAATACTTCCACGAATAATAAAGATATCGGCATTGCTTGTTTCTAATGTTTCTGCTCGTTCCAATATATCTAGTGCTTCATGGGCTCTATTGGTTACAACATATAATTGTGCTTGTTTTATTAAAAAGACTGATGCATATGGATGTTGATTAACAGCATATTCTACCACTTGAAGAGCCTTAATTGGATCGTTCTTTTCTATAAAATAATCGATAATCCCTTCGAAAGCCTGTGCATCAAAAAAATATTGATCCTTATTGCGGATCATCTCCTCGTATCGCTCTACAGAAAAGCGCAGCTCTTCTGCATCGTTGTATTCAAATTCTTCGTCCATAATCTAAATTCTATCTTTAAAAGAACACGATAGAAAATCAAATCAAGCTACATTCATAATTTAGTAGCCTTTTTGTCATCATTTCTTCTGATTAATTTCGGATATTTCCATTCTTAATCACATTTTTGTTTTTCCACAAGGTTCAATAACTAATTTAAACAACTGATAAATAGATTATTATGTTTTATAGAAATCCAAAGTCACTCTATTCTCTTGTATTCACTTTACTTGTTTTAACACTAAACGTCAAAACATATGCCCAAAATATGTGGCAGCAGAAAATAGATTATCAGATTAATGTAAAATTGGATGATGAGAAGCATTTCCTGCATGGCAATATTCGTATTGATTATCATAATAATTCCGATAAACCCCTTACTGAAGTATGGATGCATGTATTTCCTAATGCATTTAAAACTAATAAATCAGCTTTTGCCATTCAAAAATTAGAAGATAAAAACACAAAGTTTGAGTTTTCTAAAGAGGAAGATAGGGGCTACATGGATTCCTTGAATTTCTTAGTAAATGGAATGAAAGTAGTAGTTATTACCGATGAAAAATATCCTGACATTTTGAAGTTAATTCTGCCAACAACATTGGCACCTGGCGAAAAAATACTTATAAGTACCCCTTTTAGAGTTAAGATTCCTCTCACATTTTCCAGACTTGGGCATGTTCAGCAGTCATATCAAATTTCTCAATGGTATCCAAAGCCTGCTGTTTTCGATAGAAAAGGATGGCACCCAATACCTTATTTAGATCAAGGAGAATTTTATGCAGACTATGGCAGTTTCGATGTAAAAATTACGCTTCCATCTAATTATGTTGTTGGAGCCACTGGAGAGTTACAAACTGCGAGTGAAAATATATTTTTAGATAGTTTATCAAAAGCTACCAGTTTGATAAAAGAATATTCAAAAGAAGACACTTTTCCTCCATCATCAAAAACAACTAAAACATTACACTATACACAAAATAACATTCACGATTTTGCATGGTTTGCCGATAAACGTTTTCATGTATTAGCATCGGAAGTAGAATTACCACAATCTAAAAGAAAAGTAAAAACCTACGTGATGTTTACCAATAAATATTCGAAATATTGGAAAGATGCAAGTACTTATATTAATAATGCCATTTACTTTTATTCATTATGGAATGGTGAGTATCCATATAATTTTTGCACTGCAGTAGATGGAGCTTTAAGTGCTGGTGGAGGTATGGAATACCCAATGATTACGGTAATTGGCGAGGTAGAAACAGGTAAATCTTTGGATTTAGTTATCGCTCATGAGGTGGGGCACAATTGGTTTTATGGAATTTTAGGTAGTAATGAAAGAGAACATCCTTGGATGGATGAAGGAATAAATTCTTATTATGAAAACAGGTACATGCGCTATCGATATGTAGAAGAATCGATGTTTCCAAAAGCTACAAAAAATTCACTAACTCATTTCTTCGGGTTAAATTATTTTCCACGCCAATATGAATCTTATTTACTCTATCAATATCCAGCCTCTTGCGGAAAAGCACAACCTATAAATTTAAATGCTGAACAATATGAACCCTTGAATTATGCAGCAGTAGTTTACACAAAAACTGCACTAGTGTTTAGGTATTTAGAGCAATATTTAGGAGTCGAAAAATTCGATTCGGTAATGCATGTTTATTTTGAAACATGGAAATTCCGCCATCCATATCCAGAGGATATGAAAGCTGTTTTCGAAAAGGAAACTGGAGAAAATATGAGTTGGTTTTTCGATGAACTAATAAATGCTAAAGGCGACCCTTCTTTCAAAATAAAATCGGTAAAAAAAATAAATACAAATGAGTTGCAGGTTAAAGTAAGTAATACTTCCACCGTCCCGGGCCCAGTATTTGTTAGTACTATAGATAAAAACGGTAAAATAATTGAAACTCAAAAAACAGTACCTTTTTTAGAAAGTGCTTTTTTATATTTTGATAAAAAAGATGTTAAAAAAGTGGTGGTAGATCCCTTGTACATTATCCCAGAAAAGAATCGAAACGACAATACCATTTCCTTAAAATCGCCACTTAGAAAAGTAGAACCCTTGCACTTACAAATGTTAGCCGGTGCGAATAGACCCGATAAAACAAATTTGTATTTTATGCCAGTGCTAGGTTATAATACATCCGACGGATTACAACCAGGTTTAGCATTGTATAATAATATTTTCCCATTTAAAAATGTGGAGTGGGCATTAATGCCAATGTATGGGGTGAAATCTGAAAAATTAAACGGTACTGGAAGTGTAAATATTTATATATATCCGAAAAAATTTAAGGAAGTAAATACCACTATTTCATTTAGTAGTTTTTCTATTTTTAATGAGAAAAATGATATTTTATCCATTAAATATTACGAACGATTTTATAAATATGCTATTGGAACAGAGTTTACTCTTAATCAAGCATCAGCACGATCTAGAGTAAAAGAAAAAATATCATACAGGATTATTCATGTTTCAGATGTGGTTGAAACTATCACATCTGATGAATTTTCAACCACAACAATTACAGATATCCAGCCCAACAATTATTTACAATTGAAATACGAAAAAGAAAATTCTAGGTTCTTCAATCCTTATAAATTTAGTTTTCTTTATGAGTATGCTAATAATTTCGTACCACTAAGTAGTTTACAATACAATAATAATTTACAACACCATAAGCTATTAGTCGTTTATAAACAAAAAATAAATTACAAAGAGTCTAAGAAAGGATTAATGCTAAGGCTATTTGCGGGAACAATTTTCACCAATAGCAATTCAACTAATCAATCTAATTTCTTTAGCATTTCTGGAAATAACGATTACACATTTGATAAGGCTTTCTTTAATAGGTATGAAAATAATTATCAACAATTTCATGAATTAGATGGTGCCCTTAAAACAAATTCCTTTACTTCCACCGCTAGAAATATGATAGGGGTAAATTTGAAAGCACCGTTTAAATATAAATTACCTATAGGTATTTTTGCTGATGCTGCCTACGCAAACGAATACCAAAAACTTGCTGGATCAGAATTATTTTGGGATGCAGGAATATATTTTCCAATAATCAATGATATATTCGAAATCTATTTCCCTATTGCCAACAATTTGCATGCCCTTGAACCAGATAATTATAAAGATAGAATTAGGTTTATCTTGGATTTCCAGGCGATTCAGCCGTTGAATTTGAGGAGACGTTTACAATTGCTTTAGGGTATCAAGAATCGAGTATCGGGTATCGGGTAATTAAATAATTTCTCGATACTCGATACCTGATACTCGATTCTCAGACAATTGTTCTACTATTTTCTCCATTCCTAGCATATTTATCCAATTGCAAAAAAGCCAATAATCGTGCTTAATTTTTGGTATTTTTGCGACTCTTATTATAAACACAATGAACGTACAAGAAGTATTAAACAGATTAGGAATTAAAGATATCAATCAAGGTGCCTCAACAGGTTATACTTGGTTCAATACAAAAGGCGATTTAATTGAATCGTACTCACCAGTAGATGGTAAATTAATTGGAAAAGTTGCGCAAGGTACTGCTGCCGATTACGAAACCATTATTAATAAAGCTCAAAAAGCATTTATCAATTGGAGAATGATGCCAGCACCTAAGCGTGGTGAAATAGTTCGCCAAATGGGAAATGCCTTACGTGATGCAAAGGAAGATTTAGGATACCTAGTTTCTTACGAAATGGGCAAGAGCTACCAAGAAGGTTTAGGGGAAGTACAAGAAATGATAGACATTTGCGATTTTGCTGTGGGTTTATCTCGTCAACTAAATGGTTCTACTTTACATAGCGAACGTCCGAAACATAGAATGTATGATCAATACCATCCTCTAGGAATTGTTGGAGTAATTTCTGCTTTCAATTTCCCAGTTGCAGTATGGTCTTGGAACGCAATGCTAGCAATGATTTGCGGAGATGTGGTAGTTTGGAAACCTAGTTCTAAAGTAATGCTTTGTGCCATTGCAACTCAAAATATTATTGCAAAAGTGTTGAAAGAAAATGATGTAGAAGAAGGCGTGTTAAACTTAATTGCAGCTGGATCTAAATATGTTGGTGATAATTTCTTAGCGGATAAACGTGTTCCATTAATATCTGCAACAGGTTCTACTCGCGTAGGTAAACGTGTAGGTAGTATTGTTGGCGAACGTTTGGGTAGAAGTTTATTAGAGTTAGGTGGAAACAATGCCATTATTATTACAGAACATGCTGATTTAGATATGGCATTACGTGCTGTTGTATTCGGTGCTGTAGGAACTGCTGGTCAGCGTTGTACTTCTACTCGTAGGTTAATTATAAAAGATAGTATTTATGATTCGTTTAAAGAGAAATTAGTAAAAGCTTACGCACAAATTACCATCGGAAATCCATTAGATACTAAAAATTTAGTTGGACCACTAATTGATACTGATGCTGTGAAAAGCTTTGTAAATGCTATAGAAGCAGTGAAAAAAGAAGGTGGAAATGTAATTTACGGTGGTGAAGTATTAAGCGGTGCTGGATACGAATCTGGTTGTTATGTTCGCCCATGTATTGCTGAAGCTAAAAACAGTTTCCATATTGTTCAAGAAGAAACTTTTGCTCCAATTTTATATTTGATGAAATATTCAACTATAGAAGAAGCAATGCAAATTCATAACGATGTTCCTCAAGGATTATCATCTGCTATATTCTCTCAAAACATTTTAGAAACAGAACGTTTCCTTTCTCATGAAGGATCTGATTGTGGAATTGCTAACGTAAACATTGGAACTTCTGGTGCAGAAATTGGTGGTGCTTTTGGTGGTGAAAAAGAAACTGGTGGTGGACGTGAATCGGGATCGGATGCTTGGAAAGTGTACATGCGTCGCCAAACAAATACCATGAACTTTAGTACTGAGATGCCATTGGCACAAGGGATTAAGTTCGACTTTTAAGAGAGTAGTGGGTAATGGGTAGTGAGTATTGGGAAATTATTTAATTATATAATTTCTCAATACCCATTACTCACTACTCAATTCCATATTTTCCAACTCTCCTCCGCCTGCGCTTGCAACATCTCTAAGCCATTTTTCGTTTTGGCTCCGCGTTCGCGCATGGATTTTAAAAACAAACTCTCTTCTGGATTATAAATTAAATCGAATGCCTTATGCTTGGAAGTTATTGCTCCCATTGGGATTACTGGCATTTCATTCATATTGGGTGATGTTCCCACTGGCGTGGTTTGTACTAATAATTGTATCGATGAAATAAAATCATCGTTCAATTCTTCATAAGAAATAACACCATCGGATGTTGTTCTACTTACCACTGTGTATTCAATTCCGATTCTATTTAATACGTATTTTACTGCTTTCGCAGCGCCGCCGTTACCTATAATCAAAGCCTTCTTCATGTCTTTAGAAGCCATGCCTAGCAAGGATTTCGCGAATCCCCAGGCATCTGTATTATACCCAATTAATTTTCCGTCGATAAACTTAATGGTATTTACTGCACCAATATCTTTAGCAGTTTCATCTAGTTCTGTTAAATACGGAATGATGGATTCTTTGTAAGGAATGGTAACGTTTAATCCTTTTAAATCTTGGATACTTTCTATGAGTGCAGGAAATTCGTTGATATTTTGGAGAGGGTAATTTTGATATTCGACCTCTTGGATATTCTCCCTACCAAACTTACGTTCGAAATATTGTTTCGAAAAAGAATGAGTGAGAGGATATCCAATAAGTCCGAATTTTTTCATATCAGAAATTATAAATTTCCAACCATACTTTCTGGGCGAACCCATTCATCAAATTGCGCATCGGTTAATAATCCTAATTCGATGGCTGCTTCTTTTAATGTTTTATTTTCTTTGTGTGCTTTCTTCGCAATTTTAGCAGCATTATCATACCCAATGTGCGTATTCAACGCTGTAACAAGCATCAAAGAATTATCTAAATTTTTCTTGATGTCGGCATAATTTGGTTCTATACCAACAGCACAATTTAAATCGAATGATACACAAGCGTCACCAATTAAACGTGCCGAATGCAATACGTTTGCAGCAATCATTGGTTTGAAAACGTTTAGTTCGAAATGTCCGGTTGCTCCACCAAATGAAACAGCCACATCATTTCCAATAACTTGTGCACAAACCATTGTTAATGCTTCAGGTTGGGTTGGATTTACTTTACCTGGCATAATAGAAGAACCTGGTTCGTTATCTGGAATGATAATTTCACCTATTCCACAACGAGGACCAGAACTCAACATACGAATATCATTTGCTACTTTCATTAAAGCAACTGCCGAACGTTTTAATGCGCCAGATAATTCTACCATGGCATCATGTGCTGCTAACGCCTCAAATTTATTTGGTGCGGTTACGAATGGATGCCCAGATAATTCTGCAATTTTCTTCGCTACTAATTCAGCATACCCTTTTGGTGCATTCAAACCTGTACCTACAGCTGTTCCACCCAATGCTAATTCGGTAACCATTTCTAAAGCATTGTTTAATGCACGTACTGAATTAGTTATTTGTTGAACATATCCAGAGAATTCTTGTCCTAATGTTAAAGGGGTAGCATCCATAAAATGAGTACGACCAATTTTAACAATGTTCATGTATTCTTTAGATTTTTTTGCAAGAGTATCTCTCAATTGCAACATCCCTGGAATAGTAATTTCTACTACTTGTTTGTAAGCTGCAATGTGCATTGCTGTTGGGTAGGTATCGTTTGATGATTGCGATTTATTTACATCATCATTTGGGTGTAGAACTTTTTTCTCATCAAGTAAAGTGCCACCAGTAAGTACATGACCACGGTTAGCAACTACTTCGTTAACGTTCATATTACTTTGCGTACCCGAACCTGTTTGCCATATCACTAATGGAAATTCGTTATCTAATTTTCCTTCTAAAATTTCATCACACACTTTACCAATTAAGGCTGCTTTATCTGCCGCTAACACCCCAAGGTCTTGATTAGTTAATGCTGCTGCTTTTTTAAGAATGGCAAAAGCACGAATAATCTCCAATGGCATTTTGTCGCCTGGGCCACCAATTTTAAAATTTTGTAATGAGCGTTGAGTTTGAGCCGCCCAATATTTATCAGCAGGTACTTTTACCTCGCCTAAACTGTCTTTTTCGATACGAAATTCCATGATTGTTTATTTTGTCGCCGCAAATTTACTAATTTTTTGGGCTATTTTTATAGATATAAATGCTTATGAAACACTTGTAAATCAAAGTCTTCTGTAGATTTTTCATAAATGTGGATAAATCAAGGTCATACACATGGCTTTAGGAGATTAACTTTGAAGTATACTATAAATTAAAATTCAAATACTCATGAACATGAAAAAATTCATATCTCCATTAATTATATTGATGTCGGTATTGTTAATGGCATCGTGCGTGGTACCTAAAAAGAAATTTTTAGCGATGCAACACGAGAGAGATTCTCTGCAAAACGGATTAAACATTGCGAACATCAAAATAGATAGTCTTACAAAAGCATTGGCTTTTCATAGAGATACTATTAATGATTTGCGTTCGCAAGTAGCATCGTTAACATCGCGATTAAATAATTTACAAGATCAATACAATACTTTATCCGACAACTATAAGCAATTACGTGCAAACAGTACGGATGAAATTAAAAAGTTGATTAAGGATTTAGAAAGTGCACAAGCAAATTTAGCTGCGCGTGAAAAACGTTTACAAGAAGTAGAAGATGCCATGGCTCGCAGAGATGCGGCAGTAAAGGCATTACGTGATAAACTACAACAAGCATTACTTGGTTTCAACAAAAGCGGATTAGCGGTAAATGTAAAAGATGGTAAAGTATATGTATCCCTAACCGATAAACTTTTATTTAGTAGTGGAAGTATAGAAATTGATGAAAAAGGAAAAGAAGCCTTAACAGAATTAGCTAAAGTTTTACAATCACAAAACGATATTAATATTTTGGTTGAAGGACATACTGATAATATGAAAGTGAGTAACCTTGGGCAAATAAAAGACAACTGGGACTTAAGTGTGTTACGTTCTACAGCAGTAGTAAGATTCTTAACTGAAACTCAAAAATTAGATCCACTAAGAGTTACTGCATCGGGTAGAGGTGAAATTATGCCTGTAGAAAAAATGAACACTACTGAGGCACGCAGTAGAAACAGAAGAATTGAAATTATATTAACACCGAAGTTGGATGTTCTTTACAACTTACTTAATGAGGATATAAAGTAATCGAATTTACGAATGTGTAGATGCGAAAATGTGCAGATTAATTTGCATGTTTTCGCATTTTTCATATATACATATTTAGAAAGCTTCAATTATTTTATTTATTTTTATTTATGAATCCAAAATTCAATCAAAATAATAAAATAAATAATTTTCATGCACTTCAAAAAACTGTCAATGAAATTATAAAAGATGTTGACTCTAAACACACGAATTTTAAAGCATTAATACTTAGTGGGACTTTATTTTTGTCATACCTAACTGGGATATGGGGTTTGTGGATTCAAGCAACAAACTCATATTATTATTTTCTAATTGCAATTTTCTTAGGAATCATGTGTGTGCCTCTTATATTGGTAATAGGACATGAATCTATCCATGGAAATGTTACAAATAATACGGTTGTTAATTCTATAGGAAAAAATATATTTTATTTTTTAGGTACCAGTCCATATTTCTGGAAATTAAGACATCTTAATGCACATCATTATTATACAAACATCAGAAAATGGGATTTAGATATTGAGCAATCAAAACTTATTAGACTAGATGAAAGTCAGGAATGGAATAAGATTCATAAATTTCAAGCGTATTACATGCCATTTCTATTTATGTTTTACACACTCAATTGGTTTTTCTTTCGTGACTTCAAAGATATAAGGAAACGACAATTTGGAACTAAGAAATTAAGTTCACATCCAATTCAAAAAATTATACTGCTATTTTGTGCAAAAATATGGCATCTTCTTTTTTTAATCATTATTCCACTGCAATTAGGTCAAAGTTTGCCATATGTTTTAATTGGTTTCTTTATTTTTCATTTTGCAGCAAGTCTTACAACTACATTAGTTTTGGTGAGCACACACATTGGCGAAAACCATGAATTATTAAGTGTTGAAAATGAAATGCCATACACTTGGATTGAGCATCAAATTAGAACCTCTGGAGATTTTAGTACAAGTAATTCATTTGTTCTACATTTCTTTGGTGGATTTAACCATCATTTAACACATCATTTATTCCCTAACATTCCATATTCTCTTTACCCTAAAATTACTCCACTAGTTAAAAATTATTGTCTTGAAAACAATCTTCCTTACAATAATTATCCGAATTTATTTTCATGTGTAAAATCACATTTTATAAGACTAATGCAATATTCAAAAAAATGAGATTAGCAACAATAGAAGATAAAGGTATCGTTCTAAATATACTTGCCTTTGCATTAAAAGATAACCCTACATTAACTTCAATTTCTAGAAAATCTAATGGGGAAAATCAGATTTTACCTATTCTAGAATATGCTTTTTACTATTCATTAGTTAGAAAAGGCGTGTATATTTCTGACAATAATAAATGTATAGCGTTTTTAAATCATAAAAAAAACAAAGGCTCATTTTTAGATTTTATTCATAGTATAAAACTTATAATAAAAGGCATTAACATTTCTAAAATAATATCTATTTATAAGCACTTTAAAACTATCGAAAGTTTAAAACCAACCCATTCAAACTATTTTCACTTTTGGTTTTTAGGTGCAGACTCATCCAGCGATTTGAAATCAAGCACGGAATTTATACACGAGTTAATTGAATTTTCTAAAAAGCATAATTCATCAATATATGCAGAAACAACTTTGCCTAAAAACGAATTAGTTTTTACACGTTTTGGATTTAGCACTTATAATATTGTTGAATCCAAAAATTTGAATTTAAAAGTATACCTTATGAAATTAGATTACTTAAAAGATTAAAGATTACCTCGTAACAAATGACTTAGTGCAAAAAAAAATATTCGCCTATGATAAACTACCACAACAAAATTTTCCGCCCCATTAGTAATACCGAAAATGGGGAAACTTCTAGTGAAACAGAATTTCTATATAAACAAGTAGGAAATATTTTAACATCAGAATATGCTGGAGGTAAAATAATTAAAGGGCATTTAATTGGACTAGTTGATGAGGATGGTACTATTGAAATGCGCTATCATCAAGTAAATGATAAAGATGAACTCATGACTGGTATTTGCAAATCAATTCCCGAAATTTTAACGAACGGTAAAATTAGACTCCACGAAAACTGGGAATGGACCTCTGGAGATAAATCAAAAGGTCAATCGATCATTGAAGAGCAATAACAGGTATACTAAAGAAGAAACGTTTACTATTCAATTCGTTTAACAAACATCTGTAGGTACATGTGAACTAACAAAGTGCAACAGGTGTTTATTAAATTCATGTGGTTGCTCCAAGTTAGATACGTGTCCAGAATGATCTAGCACATATAGTATAGAATACTTAATGTTTTCGTGCATGTGAACCGATTGCTCAAGTGGAGTAACTTCATCTTCTCTTCCACAAATTATTAACGTTGGAATTTTAATATCTCCTAAAGAAAAACAAGTTTCGGATCTTTCTGCAAGTGCAGTTAGTCCCATGGTAATGATATGTTGAGTGTTTCCATACACCACTCTTCTTAAGGTTTCTACTAACTCTTTTTTATTTAGTATTGAATCTTCATGAAAAACACTTTTAATGAATCCGTCGTTAAACTCTTTTACTCCTTTCTCTTTTATCTCCTCTATCGTTTTATACCTTTTCTCTTTAATAGTTGGAGTGTCTGCTACACATTGAGTATCACATAAAATAAGCGATACAAACCTATGGGGAAATCTCTTTACCGCATTCAGTGCGATAAATCCTCCCATAGATAAACCACAAATTATGGCTTGTTCTATACTCAGAGCATCCATAAATGCAATTAGATCTTCCGCAAACAAATCGATGCTCAATTCAGAATCTTCATCCGTTGATTTACCAAAGCCTCTAATATCAAGTGCAATTAATCTATGTTGAAATTTTAAAAACTCCATTTGTCCATGCCACATACTCTTATTGAATGGAAAACCATGCAAAAAAATTATCGGAATATTCCCATCTCCAACATCATCATAACAGATAGATGTATTATTAACCGGAATCATTAAATTATAAGCGTTTGTTGCAGATTTCATAGTTCGTAAACATACTTTGTATTGAACTGAGAAAAATTGTATTAATTGGGCTAATATTTACATGATTTACAGATTGATAATTTATTGAGATTTATCAACAACAATTTGATATTTCTCTAATAGAACTATAAAAAATTAATCATCTCAATTACAAGCAATTATATAATTAAATAGAATTTATAACTGTAATTTACAGTTAATATCGTAATATTGCAATATAGTAATATAACGATATGGGAGCAACTAAAACAGATAGCTATACAGACAATCAAAATGCGGTTGCGAAACTTGCAAAAGCATTAGGGCATCCTGCTAGAATTGCTATTTTGGAGTATTTGCTTTCTGTTGAATCGTGTATATGCGGCGATATTGTAAATGAAATTTCTTTAGCTCAGCCAACAATTTCTCAACATTTAAAAGAACTTAAGAATGCAAATATTATTAAAGGTAGTATAGAAGGAAATACAATTTGTTATTGCATTGACGAAAATACAATTGATGAATTGAAAGATTATTTTATAAATATTTCAAACAAATTAAAAACAAAGAATAATAACTGTTGCTAGTAATACAAATAAATTTATATAACCTATGAAAACAAAATCTTTAAAAATATTCATTTTACTTATATCTATAACCCTAAATTCATTCGCCCAGACTGATATAAAATTGAACAAAAAATTAATTAACTATGCTAAAACAGCAAGTTCAGAATTTAAAATGATTTCAGAAGAGCGTAAGAAATCATTAATTGATTTAGGAGATTATATTTTAGAAGACCTTAATAATACCAACAAAGTAGTTTTAAAATTTATTTGTACCAGTAATTCTAGAAGAAGCCACTTAGCTCAAGTTTGGATGCAAACGGCATCGATGTATTATGGCATAGACAGTCTCTTAACTTTTTCGGGAGGAACTGAAGCTACTGAAGTAAATAAACGAGCAGTGGATGCGTTGAAAAGAGCTGGTTTTAATATCTCAAGAGGAAGCAACAACTTTAATAGCCCTTACACTGTAACTGCAGGTAATGGAATTAGTTCGTGGATTTTATACTCTAAAAAACATGATGATTTACAAAACCCAAATACTGGATTCATTGCAGTAATGGTATGTTCAGAAGCTGACAAATCTTGCCCAGTTGTATCTGGTGCCAACGGTAGAATTGGCTTACCGTATGACGATCCTAAATACTATGATAATACACCATCTGAATCCATAAAATATGATGAAACATCTGGCTTAATTGCCCGTGAAATGTTTTATGTTGCCGACTATGTGAAGAATAAACTTATTCTACAAAAGGAAAAAAATAATAAATAAATACTCAAATAGTTAACCAATCATGAAGAAAATTGGTCAAATAAAAAAAATGAATCGATCAAACTCTTTTATATTTTCACAACTTTTACTTCAGGAAATTGGCAAGGTACGTTGGCAGAGGCGAAGGGACTAGTGTTTAAAATGGGCTCACAAACTCCGCAAACACTGGCAACTCCCTGTCCTTATCCGACACAAACAATCCTTCTACCTTCCAATCAATACCTAATGCTGGATCGTCGAATCGTACTCCACCTTCATTGGCTTTACTGTAGTAATTAGTACACTTATAACAGAATATGGTATTGTCTTCTAATGTAGAAAACCCGTGAGCGAATCCGGGCGGAATAAAAAATTGTGTTTGATTTTCTGCGCTAAGTTCAATAGCGAAGTGCTGCCCGTACGTTGGAGAATTTTTGCGAACGTCTAAGGCTACATCTAACACCTTGCCTTGTACTACTCTCACTAATTTTCCTTGTTCGAATGGTGCACTTTGATAATGCAATCCACGAATCGTTCCTTTTTGAGAGAGCGATTGATTGTCTTGAACAAAATTTACATCGATATTTAATTTCGAAAAAATATCTTGTCGAAAGCTTTCGAAAAAATATCCTCTATCATCTTTCCAAATTTTTGGTTGAAGAATTATTAATCCCTCTATATTCGTTTTTATAATTTCCATTATTCTATTACATCTAAAATGGTGCGAAAAGCTAAATATTTAGTAGCATATCTAGCATCAACATCTGCTCGTAAATCTGGTGCATGGTTTGTTAAGTATTCCGTTAAAATAGCATCCGATTCAGCAAAGTACTGAAACGAATAGGTGTTTCCATCCTGTACAGGATCTTTTAATTTCATTATCTTATACATTACGAAACAGCCTGTATTCATTACATCTGGAACATGCTTAGTGCGCATCCATTGTAACCACTCTTCGTGAACTTCATCTGCAACATTTATGGTAACACTATATAAAACCATTTTTCTATAATTTTAAAATAAAAATCAACTTCCTCGTAAAATTCTAAATCGTTTACGAGCATCTACAATATATAAACTTCCCGGAAAATCTTCTATTAATTTCTGATAAGATTTCATGGCTAGTTCCGGATTTTTTAATTTATTCTGATATATTTCCGCTATTGCAAATAATGCATCGTCTGCCCAAATTCCATCCTTATATTTATCTACAATAGAAGTGTACAACTCTATTGCTTTAGAATAATTTTGTTGATTTATTTCTATAGTTGCTTTCAACCAAAGTATATCATCGTCCAAATCGTTCTCTGGAAATAATAAATCTATAGAATCTACTTTTTGTATAGCTGCTTTATATTGATGTTGATAAACTAATAAATCTGCTCCTGCAAATAAACGTAATGCTTGTTGATTGGTATCTACATTTTCATTATCAGAAATTAGCAGACTCAAATTCAATGCATCGTTTGCAATGAGCTGTGAAGTACTCGCTTTTAAAATATCTAACTGCGCTTTAGACCATTCGAATTCGCCAGCATAGTAAGAAAGTCTAGCATTTCTATACTTTGCCATTTGCCCTAAAGGTTCGTCCTTATATGCCTTATCTACTTGCCCATATAATAATGCTGCTTCCCAAATTTCTCCGCTATATAAATAATAATCGCCTAAATCTAATTTGCATTGAGCTAAAAAAGAAGTATTTCCAAATCTGTTATCAATAATTTTTTGCAACAAGGCAATTGCGTCTTTTGATTTATTTAAATACAAGGCTAATAGTTCTGCATACTCTCGCATTGCATCGGCAGTATTGCTTTGCTCACCAAAATCTTGCAAATATGTTTTATAATCTGCTTCTATGGAAACTAAGTCTGCTTGCGAATAAACACTTGATGTGATTTTTTCTTTTTGTGTACTTAGTAATAATTGTCTTGCTGGCAAATAAAATGCAAACAACCTTCCTTTTTCAATAACTGCCTTAAATGACTTTATAGCAACATCATATTGTTTATTACTTCTACAGTAATTACCTAATGAATAAAGGCGTTGACCATTTTCATTATAACGTTTATCTAATGCTAGACTTTGTAAATATGCTGCTTCAAAATTTTGTTGTTGTATAAATGTCCAGATAAGCAAATCCGAATAAAACACCTGATCTGGAAATTGCTGAAGTTTTTGTACCAACACATTTTTTAACAAATCGTAATCTTTAGGTTCATTAAAATAATCCTGAAACGTTTGTTGAATTTGTTGTTGGTCGTATGCATTTTGTTCGAACAGATTCAATTGCTCTTCTATTATACCTTGTTTATTATTTTGCAGACTATATATTTTAGAAGCATCTACACTCATTAACGATGGATTGCTTGTTAGTTTTCTACCCTTATCTATTACTCTTAACGCTTCGTTATATAATTGTACATCTGTAAACTTTGCACATACATCCACAATCATCATTAAATCTGGCTGAATCCTTTTTATAGCCTCTTCATATTGCTTATGAGCCTTTATTGTATCATCTTGCATGCTGTATAAAAGTCCAAGATCGATGTAATAGATTGGGTAATTATTACTTTTTTTGATTGTTTTCTTTGCAAGCTTCTCTGCATCCGCATATTTTTTTTGAATAACTAAGCATTGGAAATACTTTGTATAGTACTCCACATTAAGAGGATCTTGCTGATTAAGCTTCTCATAAAGCGTTTCTGCCTTATCGTATTCAGCATTTTTGAAGTACTCTTTAGCCAACCCTTCGTTTGTAGAACGTTGTGCGAATACCTGTAAACAGCTAATAATTACAATACTTACTATTAATACGTACTTTTTCATTTGAATAATGGATAAAAATATCGAATATTTTTCATAATTATACAATAACGTTTTGAGGGTAAAAAAGGTGTTACAGCCTATAGAAATATACCATTTAGACCTTTAAAATTGTTAAATTCGAATCTATCATATACATTTTGAAGAAACTTCATTTTTATATTATCATACTTTTTTGCTTCTTATCTGCATGTAAAGGCGGTGAGAAAGAATACGTTAAAATTCCTCTTGCTAATTTTTTCCGCAATCCAGAGAAAAGTAATATGCTCATTTCTCCAAATGGTGAATATGTCTCGTTTATCAAAAACTATAAAAACAGAGCAAATATCTTTTGTCAGAATTTAAATTCTGGAATTGTAACCCAATTAACTTTCGATACCGTTAGAGGTATTACCAACTATGTTTGGGTGAACAATAAACAACTCTTGTATTTATTAGATATTGATGGTAATGAATCTTTTCATTTATTTTCTATTTCTAATGATGGAAAAAAGAAAAAAGATTTAACCCCATTCGATAATATTCAACTTCGATTTTTAGATATTCCTCCACAAAAAGGCGATGAAATTTATATCTGCCTTAA
>CALRIM020000042.1:0-20317 GCA_943360385.1 Rhizobium sp. Q54
AATCACGTTGCGATTGCCCTACTTTTTCAAAAAATACAACAAAAACACACACCCAAGTTTTGCCGTTGTAATTGGTGCTTATTAATCTTATTGTTATTTGGATTTAATTTAAATAAGCCTTAAATTGCAGCGTTTTATAGTTAAAACGAACTAAAATGAAACTAAGGAAGTTAACCGACTTAGAGCCGGGTGTGAAAGCAATCATCGATTCCTTTACCGATGAAGAATTATCAATTCGATTGTTAGAAATGGGATGTTTACCTGGCGAAGAGGTTGAAGTAGCTCATATAGCCCCTCTTGGCGACCCTATTGCAATTCATTTATACGGACATAAACTTAGTTTACGAAAAACAGAAGCGGATAGTATTTTGGTGAAGTAATACATTGAAGGAAGAAATAAATATTGCGCTTATTGGCAATCCGAATACAGGAAAGTCGTCATTATTCAATGCTCTTACAGGCTTGAACCAAAAAGTCGGAAATTTTCCAGGTGTTACCATAGATAAGTTAATTGGTTATTATACGATTGATGAAAAGAGAATTGCTCGGATAATAGATTTGCCAGGAACTTATAGTTTGTACCCTCGATCGCAAGATGAACAAATTGCATTACAAGTTTTAGGATCTAAAGGAAATCCCGACTATCCAAAAGTAGTAGTGGTAGTAGTAGACGCCACTAATCTCAAAAGAAATTTATTATTATTCTCTCAGGTTTTAGATTTAGGAATGCCTTGTGTGTTGGCGATAAATATGATCGATCAAGCACGTGCTCAGCATTTGGATATAAACATTGAAGGATTATCAAAAGCAATTGGTATACCTGTAGTTGCTATAAGTGCAAGGAATTTAGTAGGAATTGCAGAATTAAAAGTTGCGATAAAAAAACAGATAGATGAACAAGTAGTAGTTGAATCTGGAACAGACATTAAACAGTACGCACCTGAATTAATTGACGAGATAAAAGAATATTTTGAATTAGACAATGATTATATCGCTTTTGAATTAGCACATCATTATCACGAATTACATCATCTTACTTCAGAAAAAAAAGAATTACTAAAATCTTTAGGAGAGAAATATAATTTTAATCATCAGAAAGCTCAAGCTCAAGAAACCATTGCAAGGTATAATCATATCAATGAATTATTATTTGATAATGTTGTAAAACCAAAAGACCCAGAAAGAGAAAGTAATAGTAATAGAATCGATAAATGGTTAACACATCGAGTAGGTGGATTGATTTTATTTTTTCTAATACTGTTCATTGTTTTTCAATCTATTTTCACATGGTCGTCTTATCCGATGGATATGATTGAACAAGCATTTATTTGGATTGAGAATATATTGTTGAAAATAATTCCTTCAGGAATTTTTCAAGATTTAATTGTAGGCGGAATTTTACCAGGAATGAGTGGAGTGCTAGTTTTTATTCCGCAGATAGCTATTTTGTTTTTATTTATTGCTGTACTAGAAGATACAGGCTATATGGCTCGGGTTACATTTATGATGGACCGAGTAATGAAAAAATTTGGATTGAATGGGAAATCAGTTGTGCCACTTATGAGTGGTATTGCTTGTGCAGTTCCAGCAATTATGTCGGCTCGAACAATAGAAAACTGGAAGGACCGATTAATTACTATTATGGTAACTCCATTAATGAGTTGTTCTGCACGTTTGCCAGTTTATACATTATTAATTTCGATTGTTGTACCAAGTGAAAAAGTCTTTGGTTTTTTAAATCTACAAGGACTGGTATTAATGGGCATGTATTTATTAGGATTCCTAGCAGCAATATTTTCTGCATATGTAATGAAGCTAATTATAAAAACAAAAGAGCGTAGTTATTTTATAATGGAGTTACCAGTGTACAGAATGCCTCGCTGGTCGAACGTAGGAATTACTATTTTCAATAAAGTAAAAACATTTGTTACCGAAGCCGGAAAAATAATTTTAGCAGTATCTATTGTGTTATGGTTTTTGGCTAGTTATGGTCCATCAGATTCTATGCAAAAGATAGATCAGAAGTACCAAACGTTAACATTCACCTCACCAGAAAGAACATCTGAGTTAACACGACTAATGAATTCCGAAAAATTGGAATCGTCATACGCAGGGCATTTAGGAAAATTTATAGAACCAGTTATTCGCCCATTGGGGTATGATTGGAAAATTGGAATTGCCTTAATTACATCCTTTGCAGCACGCGAAGTTTTTGTAGGAACCATTGCTACTATATACAGTGTAGAATCTGATGGAGAACGTTTAGATACCGTTAGAGATAAATTAAAATCGGCAAGAAACCCAAATACAGGTTTGCCAACGTTTACATTAGCAACTAGTCTTTCGTTAATGATATTCTATGCCTTTGCGATGCAATGCATGAGCACTATTGCAGTAGTTTATCGCGAAACAAAATCGTGGAAATGGCCAGCCATTCAGTTTGCGTTTATGACGGTTTTGGCGTATGTGAGTGCGTTGGTGGTATACCAGGTACTAAAATAGTATCAGGTATCAAGTATCGGGTATCGAGTGGTTTTGAGTTTAAAGTTATAAGGCCACATTAGTTCGTAGTTGTTTATTTGTTTATGGATTGGATTAGTCTGTAAAGCATTTTTTGGACTATGTGTAAGTCTGCAAGTAATTCATTTTCTTTTTCTTCAGTAATATAGTCTAAGTCCTTAGATACATTAATCTGAGTTTCTAATTCGAATGCAGAACCTGTTGAAATATTTAAGAAATGGATGTATTCATTTTTGGAATTTCTTCCAGCCCCTTCTGCAATATTAGAAGAAATTGAAACTACAGATCGTTGCATTTGACTTGCTAATCCAAACTTTTCGTAACTTGGAAAAGCTCTCGTTATAATGTAAATTTGTTTGCATAAAATCCTTGCTCTCTGCCAAACCTCTAATTTATTGAAATGATGCATGATCAATTATACTTAACAAAAAATAAATTGTCAACTGCATATATGCAGGATTAAATATCATCATACTCGATACCCGATACCCGATACTCAATGAGTCACGAACGCAACGCCAAAATCCTCGAGCCATATGTACCAGAAGGTACTGCGCTTACTATGGCGAAATGGATCGATTATTTTCAAGTGGAACTTTCTATAAATAAACCTCGTGAATCTGTATTAGGCGATTACCGTCATCCGCATGGAGGGAGAGGGCATAGAATTTCTGTGAACAGAGATTTAAATCCGTACGCTTTTTTAATTACACTCATACATGAATTTGCACATTTAACAAATTGGAATAAAAATTCGCATAAAGTAAAACCTCATGGCGATGAATGGAAAGCGGAGTATAAATTTTTAATGCAACCTTTTTTAGACCGAAAAATATTTCCAGAAGAAATAGACCGTGCAGTTCGCAAATACATGATGAATCCCGCAGCTTCCAGTTGTTCGGATGTTAACTTACTACGCATTCTTAAAAACTTCGATAAAGTACATCGCACTATTTTTGTAAGTTCTATACCAATGGGTGGAACTTTTCAAATGAAAAATGGGAGAACATTTCAAAAATTAGAATTGGTGCGTAAACGCTTCCGCTGCAAAGAAATTCCTTCAGGAGATATTTATTTGTTTAGTCCAGTTACGGAGGTTTATCCACCAAAGGAGTAGTCATTAGATGTTGGTAATTGGTCGTTGGAATATCCTTACTCCAATATTTTTTTATTTTTTCGGATTGATTTGCACCAAGGAAATAACAAGGCTTGAATCTTCTATTTCCATCCCCAATTGGATTTCTTATTTTTATTTTTTATTTTCAATTTACATCTACTAAACAATGTTAAATTAATTGATGAAAAATAAATTGTTATTTGTATTATTTATACTATTCGTATTTGGTAATACTGCTATTGCCCAGTATGGCATTAAACTTTCTCAGTATCGTCCAACAGAAGAAACAGGATTTGTTTATTCTAAAGGTTTAATGGTTGAGTTAAATTATAGAGATTTGTTCGAAGATCATTCTAGAGGGTATTATAGTGTAGGGTTTGTTTCTCTTAAACCCAGGCAAGAAGCTATTACAAATCTGAATAGTTATTACGGAGGTACTGGTGGATATGTAATTCAACAAGTAAAACTAATTTACAGCAATCAGAATATTTATACATTAGACGGTGGCATGCATTACACACCTTTTGATTACAATTCAATTATAAAACCATATATAGGTTTAGGAATTGCGATGGGTTATTATTCATTTACGGTAGATGAATATTACGAATCAGGAGCGCAAAAAAACAGCACTGATTATTCATTTGTTACTGGTGGTGTAAAACCACAAATAGGGTTAGAAATAAATCCTAATGATCGGATTTCATTTTTTGCAGAAGGAATTGCAGCTTATTTAATCGACAGTGAGAAGCAATATCTTCGTAATTATCAAATTGGTTTGGGAGTAACAATAAACTTAGAATAATGGAAAACGCCATAAAAATATTAGCGATACTGTTTGTAATATTCTTTACTATATCTTGCGAAGAAGTGGAAAAAGATGTTAAATCGTATTCTCCAAAAGTAGAAACAAAAAATGTTGAAATTATGGAGGACGGAAATGTGTGGGTTTCGTACGACATTGTATCTAATGGGCTTTCTGACTTAGAATGGGTAGGTTGTAGTGTTGATACAGTTTTAAATCCATCTGTAGAATCTATGCAAAAACTAGCATCTTATGTTGATGGCTCTACCTATTACTCGGTTTATGCGGCAAGCGATTTCGATAAAACAAAAAAATATTATTTCAGACCATTTGCAAATAATATGTATGGCCTAAGTTTTGGAAATAATTTCGAACTAGATTCTATCGCTCCAATTCCAGTCACAATACCGTGTAACTTAACTTTAAATCGTTTTAATTTTTTAGGTTCAACTTATCAATATAATTTCATTAGTAGTTCGAATTCGAATGGTTGGGAAGTTACCGGAAATGCGAGCGCAGCCAATGTATATTTTATTTTTTATAAGTTGCCAAAAAATGGAGTTTATAAAACCACTGGTTCCAATATCCCCGAAAAGTCGAATGAGGTAAGTATTAGAATATCCAAATTTAATACATACTATGTATTAGCGGATGCAAAAGTTTATGTAGAAGAAATTGATGACTTTACGTTGGAGATTACGGTATGCGAAGGTTTAACAAATAATGGGAGTGGTACAGCTCCTTTCTTTACAAGGTTCCAGGTGGAGAAATAGCCCATTAGGAGAGGCTATCCAAATTACGGCTTGTACACTTCCAACGCTGGCAACGCCTTCCCCGTAAAGTCCCAAAATGCTTGGTTCTCCCAGCTAGATCCGTTGGTGGCAGTGTTACCTTTAAACGATACCCACTCTGCTCCCCAATAACAAAACCCTAAGCCTTTCGGATTATTTTTTACGATGTCTGAAATGCTTTGTAAAAAAAGTTTCTGTCCGAGTTCTGTTGCAGGAAAAGATGGAATTATATCTTGATCCCAACCAATAACATTGTTGGTCCAATCGTTCCACAATAAGGTAAATGGGTAGGAAGTTTCAGCTATTAAAATTTCTTTTTGAAAGGTGGTGCTTAATAAATTGATGGAGGTGTTTAATGAATCTAAATTCTTACCATGCCATTTCGGATAGTAAGATAATCCAATAATATCATAGTCTAAATTGCCAAGACTGGTAAAAAATGCAGGCGCATCTTTGTGTCCTGCATAGTGCAGTATAATTTTTGTTGAGGAGGAGTTTTCTCTCACTGCACGAATTCCTTCTTTCAATAATATTTTTAAATAGGTAAGCTGATTATAATTTCCATCTGGCCATAACATTCCATTATTTATTTCATTTCCAATTTGAATATAATCTGGATGAATTTCGTTGATGATTTTTTTGGTGTAATTATACACGCTATCCTTTAATTGTTGAAAAGGAAGACTGCTCCATACTGTAGGTTTTGTTTGATTACCAGGGTCTGCCCAAGTATCGGAATAATGAACAGTAAGCCATATTTTAGCTCCAGTACTTTTTATTTCATTTGATATTTTTTTTACTTCCTCAAATCCAGAATGCTCATTGGTTGGGTTTACCCACAACCGTAATCGAAACGTATTTACACCAGCATTCCTCAGGGTCGTAAGCATATCTTCATTTTCACCTGTTGCGTTTTTCGAAATAAATCCTGCTTCACGAATTTCAGGTAAAAAAGAAATATCTACACCTTTTATAAAGGAGAGATCTTCGGGGGTAGGGGTATTGGGAGTGGTAGTAGACTTTTTGCAGCTAATAATTAAAAAGAAAATTGAAAACAGAAAAACGTAATATTTCTTCATTTTTTATTTCATTAACATATTATCCCATTAACATATTAACATATTATTACGAGCACACGAGCAAATGAGCACACCCTGTCTGCCGACAGGCAGGGAACTATTCTCCGAAAACCAATTCCATCAATGTTTGCCCAACAACTTTCAAACTTTTCTTATCTATGTTTTCCAACTTATCGTTGTGAGTATGCCAGTGTTTCCAAAAACCAGAATTACTACTAGCATCGTGGTGAATTAAATCTACCATTGGAATATTTGCAATGGCATTTACATAATAATGATCGTCTATAATAGCTGGAGTATGTTCGTAACTAAAGTTCGATGAATAACCTGCTTGCGAAGCCTTCTGCCATACATACTCTAATACTTGGGGAGCATAGGTGCGCGACACTTCTTCTTGCGTAAAAGAAACATTTTCTCCTCCAACCATATCGAGCAATACTCCATACTGAGGGTGGTAATTTGCAATAGGAGGATTCTTTGCCCAATATTGAGATCCTAAACAATAAGAATCTTGCATTTCTGGATATTTACTATTCTCAGGTTGACCATAATCTTCTATATCGAAGAAAAATAAATCGACACCTATAGATGGATTTTTCAGTGAAAACTGACGAGCAATTTCTAATAAAACTGCGGCACCACTTCCTCCATCATTTGCACCATCAATAGCTTTGTCTTTATCTTTTGTATCCTGATCGGAAAATGGGCGAGTATCCCAATGTGCTGCAAACATTACTCTTTTGGTAGCTTTTGGTTCAAATGATGCAATTATGTTTTTCAAATTAAATGTTTTACCATCGAAGGTTTTTACATTTCCATTTTGAACATAAACAGAGGCACCAAATTTTTCTAAGGTTTTCACAAAGTAATTTGCACAGTCAGCATGAGCCTTACTTCCAGGTACTCTTGGTCCGAAATCTACTTGCTTTTTTACAAATGCAAAAGCACTGTCCTCGTTGAAACTTGGTACTACTGCTTTTTTTGTTTCAGTGGCAGTAGTGGTTTCTGTTTTTTTTCCTTCCTTACACGAAAAAAGAAAAAAGAAAATCGAAAAAAGTAAAACGTATTTATATTTCATTAACATATTATCCAATTAACTTATTAACATATTTAAATGAGCACATGAGCACACGAGCACACGAATTACTCTTGGTAGCCCCACTCACTCCCTACCTTCGAATCCTTAATGAGTAATCCATGACTTTTAAACTTTGCACGAATCATATCTACCATTGCAAAATTCTTTTCATCGCGCGCAGTTCTATAGGTATCCATCCAATCTTCTATCATCGGAATAAACAACTCATTATTGTTGATGCTGTCATCAGAAATACCAAAAACTTTTTCGTTGAAGTTAACAAAAGTGTTTATTAATAAGTTGAAGGTGGTTTCATCTACTTCAGCAAGTTTTATAATTCCAGCTTTTATAGAATTTATTCTTTTTAATAAGTTGTATAGTTCTGCAATACTCTTTGCTGAGTTGAAATCATTATTCATACCCTCTGAAACAGCATTTGTTTCTTTTGTTATTTCTTCGCAAAGCTCTTTATCTACGCTCGTTCCAGCATCACCAGTCCATTCGATACTTTTCGCAGTGCGAATCCCATTAATCATTTTCATTAACCCTTTTTCAGCTGCTTCCAATGCATCGTTAGAAAAATCTAAGGTGCTACGATAATGTGCTTGCAACATAAAAAAGCGAATGGTAAGTGGCGAATATGCTTTGTTCAACAAAGGATGATCGCCAGTAAAAAATTGCGATAGGTTGATGGCATTGCCAAGCGACTTACCCATTTTCTGACCGTTAATAGTAATCATGTTGTTATGCAGCCAATATTTTGCAGGCTGTACATGGTTACTTGCTTTCGACTGTGCAATTTCACATTCGTGGTGTGGGAATAGTAAATCCATTCCACCTCCATGTATATCAAACGTTTCTCCCAAGTATTTTGCACTCATTGCAGAACATTCAATATGCCATCCGGGGAAACCTTCTCCCCAAGGAGAGTTCCAGCGCATGATATGTTCTGGAGATGCATTTTTCCATAGTGCAAAATCAAATGAATTTTTCTTTTCTTCTTTGCCTTCTAATGTTCTACGCTCTTCGCCAGCATGTGCAATTAGGTCTTCTAAAATCCTACCTGATAATTCTCCGTAAGGTTCCTTCCCATTATATTTCAATACATCAAAATAAACGGAACCATTAGAAACATATGCTAAACCAGCGGCAATGATTTTTTCAATCATTTCAATTTGTTCAATAATATGTCCGCTTGCACGGGGTTCAATACTAGGGCGAAGAATAAATAATTTATCCATCATTAAATGATAGGAGTTAGTGTATTCTTGAGCAACTTCCATTGGTTCTAATTGCTCTAATCGCGCACGTTTTGCAATTTTATCATCCCCTTCGTCGGCATCGTTTTCTAAATGCCCAACATCTGTAATGTTTCGTACATATCTTACTTTATATCCACAAAATTGTAAGTAGCGATTTACTAAGTCGAACGTAATTGCCGAACGAGCGTGACCTAAATGAGGTTCGCCATATACGGTTGGTCCGCAAACGTACATCCCTACAAATGGACTACGGATGGGTTCGAATAATTCTTTTTCTCTGCTTAAAGAATTGTAAACGCTAATCTGATGCTTCATAAACAAACTTACTATTTTATTAATTTAAAAACTCCCTTCACAGGGTAATGATCTGAATACTTTTTCTTGATGATTTTATAATCACATACCTCAAACATTTGCCCACAAAGCATATAGTCTATTTGGAAATTAGGGAATGCTCCATTATAAGTAACGCCAATTCCATTTCCTTTTTCTCTAAAAGCATTTTTTAAATCGTTAGAAATTATATGGAATGAATAGGATGCTGGAGTATCGTTAAAATCACCCGTTACAATTACTGGATATGGAGACTCTTCAATTAGTTCGGCTACTTTTTCCGCTTGCTCACCTCTGTGTATAAATGCATTTTTCAACCGAGCACCAATTCGTTTATTCGATTGCATATCCGTTTCTACATTTTTTACCTGATCTAAATATTGGTAATCTTCTGGTTGAAAACTGATGGATTGTAAATGAACGTTTATAATTCTGATAGTATCTCCTTTGTAAAGGACATCAGAGTAGGTACAAACATTTGCATGTGGCCTATCATAAAAATGAATGACTTCAAAATTTATAATTTTATATTTCGAAAAGAAGGCCATGCACATTACTTCGTTCTCATTCGATTCAAATATTTCTTCTTTATAGAATTGATACCCCCCTTTTTGCATAAGAGAGTCTTTGATGTTATACACCCCTTTTTTTCGATAATAAAATTCTTGAAAATTGATAAAATCTGTTTTCTGATTTAATACCATTTCCAACATCTCATGCTTTGTTTTTTTATCGTACTTATTTGTTTTTATCGATTTAAATAAGTGAGCATTATAGGTTAATATAGAAAAGGTAGAATCTGAGTTTTCGGACGGTGAATTCCCAAATTGAACGTAATTCAGCATAGAATTCCATCCAAGTCCTATAAAGATTAATGGTACAATTGCAAACCATCTTCTTCTTAAAATCCAATAAATAGTAAATAATATATTTATGATGATTGTAAAAGGATAGGCTAGCCCGAAGAATGCAATCGGCCAATAAACGCTTGGCTTTACCCATGCTGCTAAGTATCCAACTAATAAAGCTGCGATACTTATTAAGTTCATGAATAACATAAACCAAAAAATAAATGATTTTTTCTTAGGTGATTTCATCTATTGCTTGCCTGCTTTAAATAATATTTCTTTTTCTTTTGATGATAAATTTTCGTACCCCGATTGAGAAATTTTGTCTAGAATACGATCTACTTCTTCTTGAGTAACTACTGGTTTTTTTACGGTAATATTGTTCGGATTTTTATAAGCTACGGTTAGTTTCTTCTTTTTAAATATACCCGAAATACCATCTACTATTTTTACTGGGTATTTCGTCCAATCATATCCATTTTGTAATTGTTTGATAAATAAAAATCCGAATAGTGCACCACCAATGTGCGCCAAATGCCCACCACTATTACTTCCAGAGATACCAACTAAATCTATCACTAAATAAAATAAAGCGATGTACTTTAATCTTATTGCTCCAAAAATGGCAAATACAACTTCGAAATTTGGTAATAAAGTAGCTGTACCAAATACAATTCCCATTATGGCTGCAGATGCTCCCAATGCTTTGGAATTTTCTACACTACTACTGAAATAGGGGAATACATTATAGCAAAGCACATAAAATAATCCGCCAAAAATTCCTGCTAAAAAATAGGTGTATATAAACTTCTGTTTTCCTAAATATTCTTGAAATATTCCGCCGAACCAATAAAGTACCAACATGTTAAACAGGATATGAAAAATACCACTATGTAGGAACATGTAACTTACCATAGTCCAAGGTTGCACTAGCAATGTACTTACACTTGCTGGTAACATTAAGTAACTAGAAGTAATGTAGGCAATGGGATCTGGAATTCTTAGTAATAAACAGAACACAGACGACAAAAGCATAATAACATAAACGATAATATTGATAAGAATTAATCTCATCAAAATATCTTTTCTAAGAAAAGCATTTTTAAAATCGTCTATTATACTACTCATATTAATACCATCTGTTGGCCTTGCGTTGCCAGAATTTTATCAAAATAAAACCAAATAACATACCACCTAAATGTGCAAAATGTGCTACATTATCGCCAGGGTTATTTTGTAAACCACTGTATAATTCAAATAAACCGTAGAGTATTACAAAGTATTTCGCTTTCATCGGAAGAAAGAAAAATACATAAATCATTGCATTAGGTAATATCATTCCGAAGGCAAGCAGAACTCCGAACACTGCACCAGAAGCTCCAACAGTTGGGATGTTTTGTTTTACCTGTACAAGTTCATTTGCCAATGCAATGGCATTTTCTTTAAATGGAATTGAATTAGGATTGCTTGTCCACAGGTTCATTAATTCTGTAAAGCTAGTTCGGTATTCGTTTGGAACACTATTGAGAACAAAGCTCTCAAAGCCTTGTGGAGTAGGGGTTGATATAAAAGCTTGAACAGCATCATTCAATTTAGAAATCTCGTAGTAATTAATTGCACTGTGCAAAAATGCTGCACCCAAACCTGTTATAATGTAATAGATTAAAAACTTTTTTGGTCCCCAATAATTTTCTAGCACAGCTCCAAACATCCACAACGCAAACATGTTCGAAAACAAGTGCATGAAATTTCCATGCATAAAAAGATGTGTGATAAGTTGATAAGGTCTGAATAAATCAGAGCTTGGAGTATATAAAGCAAAGTGCTTATTAAAATCGAAAATGCCCACTGGGAAAAAAGTAGCGGCGGCAAAAAATAATCCATTAATAATTAATAGATTCTTTACAACTGTTGGAAGTACGGAAAACCCTTGAGGTCTGTAATCATTCATATAAAAAAAAATATTATCCGAAATATGCGGCAAGATCATCTATACTTAATCGTACAAATGCAGCTTTGCCATTTATTCCTGTATTTGGTAATTCGCAAGCAAAAAGTTCGTCAATTAAATGATTCATTTCTTCTTGGTTTAAAACTTTACCCGCCTTTATGGCCGATTGTTTTGCTAAAGAACGTGCAAGTAGTTCTTTTTGTTCGAACTTTTGTAAACTAGTTTGTTGCTTGTAAGATTCTAATAATCCCATTAACATTTGTTCTTCGTTTGCGGCAGTAATTTCTGCTGGTACTCCGTGTATTACAAACGTATTTTTCCCAAATTCTTGGATGTCGAATCCTACTTGTTGTAAATCTGTAAGCAACATTTTACACAATTCGAAATCTGCAGCATTCATGTGTACGCTTTGTGGAAATAACGATTGTTGACTAGTGCCTGCTTGATGGGTGAGCATTTCGTAAAAACGTTCATAGAGTACTCGTTCGTGTGCAGCTTGTTGATCGATCATTAAAATTCCATTTTTTATCGGACTGATAATAAATCGTTGATGCAACTGGAAAGTATTTCGTTCGCTTACTTCACTTTGCTTTAAATTATTTTCAGCATGAAGTTTAGTTTGCTCATCCTCCTCATTTGGTTTTACAATTTCATACAATGCTTCCCAACCTGCATTGCTTCTAGGCATTGCTGTTTGACCAGCAATATATCCAGATTGATGCCTTTTTTCGAAAGGATTGAATTCATGGTTAACGGCAATGGTAGGGATTCTAATCTCATCTGTTTTCGGGTCAAAGGGTTTCAAGTTATTGAAGCTAGACTCGGTGTTGAAATCGATGCTCGGACTTACATGATATTTCCCTAAAGACCTTTTTATAGCAGAACGAAGAATTGCATATACTAATTTCTCGTCCTCGAATTTAATCTCTGTTTTTGTTGGATGAACGTTTACATCAATATGCTTAGGGTCAATGTCAATAAATAAAACATATAGAGGAAAACTATCTGAACCCAATAATTCTTCAAAGGCATTCATTACCGCGTGGTTGAGGTAAGGATCTTTAATGAATCTTTTGTTTACGAAAAAATATTGTTCCCCTCTTGTTTTCTTAGCAAACTGAGGTTTGCCAATATATCCTTCTATTTGTATAATTTCTGTGCTTTCTTCAACGGGTACTAAACGTTCGTTGTATTGATTGCCAAAAATAGCCGTGATGCGTTGTTTATGATTACCAATCGGTAAGTGAAACATTTCTTGTCCATCATGGTGCATCGTGAAAAATATTTCTGGATGTGCCAATGCCTGGCGTTGAAATTCGTCGATAATATGGCGAAGTTCCACTGGATTAGATTTTAAGAAATTTCTGCGAGCAGGAATATTATAAAATAAATTTTTGATGGAGATTTGAGTTCCATCCGTCATACTGCAAGCTTCTTTACGAGTAATTTTCGATCCTTCTATTTCTAACAAAGTTCCAGTTGATTGATTAGCTGGTTTTGTTTTCATCTCCACCTGAGCGATAGCAGCAATAGAGGCCATGGCCTCCCCACGGAAACCCATGGTACGTATTTCAAACAGATCTTCCGCTTTTTTTATTTTAGAAGTAGCATGGCGTTCGAAGCACATTCGAGCATCGGTTTCGGTCATGCCAATTCCATTATCAATTACCTGAATTAGGCTTTTACCCGAATCTTTTATTATGAGTTTTATTTGAGTTGCTTTCGCATCTATGGCGTTCTCCAAGAGTTCTTTGACGGCAGATGACGGACGCTGTATAACCTCCCCTGCTGCAATCTGGTTCGCGACCGAATCCGGTAATAATTTAATGATATCCGACATGTTTCTCTAATTCAAGATTGTGGAGAAAATAAATTCCTCGTGTACTTGATTGATTTGTTAGTTTTGTAAAAATTTACGACAAATACAAAATTACATTTTTTTCGGGCAGAAGATATGCGGAAGACGATAATAAGCACACTCTTTTTATACATTTTATCCACAACACAACTATATTCTCAAGGCTTGGATACCTTAGGGGCTTCTCGGTGGGCAGATTCGGTATTAAAGACCATGGATAATGATCAAAAAATTGGTCAATTATTCATGATAGGAGCCTATTCTAATAGAGATAGTATTCATTTTAAGGAGGTTAGTAAATTAATAACTAATTATCATGTTGGTGGGCTTTGTTTTTTTCAGGGCGGACCAATGCGCCAATCTCAACAAACTAATTATTATCAAGCAAAAGCAAAAATACCTTTATTAATTTCTATTGATGGGGAATGGGGTTTGTCTATGCGATTAGATTCTGTGGTAAAATACCCGAAACAAATGGCTATGGGGGCAATTTCCGATAATCAATTAATTTATGATTTTGGAAAGGAAACGGCTCGACAGTTTAAAAGAATTGGGATTCACCTCAATTTCGCACCTGTTATCGATGTAAATAATAATCCTAAAAACCCCGTTATAAACGATCGATCTTTTGGAGAAGATAAATATCGTGTAGCTGCAAAAGGAATAGAATACATGCGAGGAATGCAGGATAATGGATTAATGGCCAATGGAAAGCATTTTCCTGGTCATGGTAATACCGACAAAGATTCTCATTTAACGCTTCCAACCTTAAATCGTACTAAAATTCAATTAGATTCAATCGAATTATATCCATTTCGCGAATTAATTAACAGAGGGTTAGGCAGTATGATGGTAGCTCATTTATTTATTCCATCAATTGATAGTACAAAAAATACAGCCTCTAGCATTTCTAAACCTATAGTTACCGATTTGTTGAAAAATGATTTGGGATTTAAAGGCTTAATTTTTACAGATGCATTGAACATGAAAGGAGTTAGTTCTTTCTTTGCTCCAGGAGAAGTAGATGCTCGTGCTTTAATTGCTGGTAATGATATGTTGTTGATCACAGAGAATGTGCCTAATGCGTTTTTTGAAATTAAGAAAGCAATAATGGATTCACTTATCACAATGAGTGAAATTGAACAAAAGGTTAGAAAAATTTTAATTGCAAAATATGCAGTTGGATTAAATAAATACCAACCTGTAAATATGAGTGGTATATATGAAGATTTAAATACCAATGAAGCAAAATTAGTTAGTATGCGTTTGTACGAAAATGCGATGACTTTATTAGCAAATAAAAATAATTTAATCCCATTCAAAGAATTAGAAAATAAGAGTATTGCAGCAGTTAGTATTGGAGCAGAAATTAATAATGAGTTTTTAACCATGTGTAAAAACTATGCCGATGTTACAACCTTTGCATTAAAAAAGGATGTATCGTTAAATGATTTCGATTTCCTAGGGAAGAATTTAGAGCAATACAATACTGTTATTGTTGGTGTGCATGATATGACGAGAAACGAGTCTAAAAATTTCTCGATTAGCAAACAAACAAAAGATTTCTTAAGCAATTTAGCTCAGCACGCAAATGTAGTGGTGGTGGTTTTCGGGAATGCTTATAGTCTTAGGAACTTCGAAAATCTTGCGCCAATTTTATTGGCTTATGAAGATAACGAATTTACTAGAAGTCTTGCTGCACAAGCCTTGTTCGGAGGTATCCAAATTAAGGGAACACTACCTGTAACAGCATCCGAAATATTTAAAGGTGGAGATGGTTACATTACCGATCCTGCTATTCGATTTAAATATACTTTGCCAGAAGAGGTGGGTATTTGTTCTAAATGTTTAAGTCAGATTGATGAAATTGCAAACAAAGCTATTGCTGAAAAAGCAACACCAGGTTGCCAAATTTTAGTGGCAAAAGATGGGAAGGTTATTTACAATAAATCGTTCGGATATCACACTTATGAACAAACACAAGCTGTAAAAAATTCAGACATTTATGATCTTGCTTCTCTTACAAAAATCCTATCTACTAATTTAACAGTGATGAAAATGTATGATGAAGGTGCGTTAGATATGAACAGAAAATTTTCTCATTATATAAAGTATATTAAACAAAGCAATAAAAAATATTTAATGGTACCGACCTTGCTTACACATACAGCAGGTTTAGTTCCATTTATTCCATTTTACAAAGAATCTTTGTTGAACAATAATGCCGATGGGCCTAATTACAGTAAAGATTCCTCATCATTTTATCCAATAAAAGTTGCCGATAAAATGTATTTGAGATATGATTATCCAGAGAAGATGAGGGAGATCATTTTAAAATCGGAAGTGAAAGATTTGGGTAAATATGTGTATTCCGATTTGAGTTTTTACTATTTAAAAGAAATGGTAGAAAAGCATTACGAAATGCCAATCGATCAATACAATATAAAAACCTTCTATGCTCCATTAGGTTTAAAAACACTAGGCTTCCAACCATTGCGTAGGTTTACCGCAAACAGAATTGTTCCAACAGAAAACGACACTATTTTCAGAAAGCAATTATTAGATGGATACGTGCACGACCCAGGAGCCGCAATGTTGGGCGGAGTAGGCGGACATGCTGGATTATTTTCTAACGCAACAGATGTAGCCATAATTATGCAGATGTTATTGAACAAAGGAAGTTATGGTGGTGTGCAATATCTCAAACCAGAAACAGTTAATTTATTCACAGCAAAATACAACGATAATTCTCGAAGAGGTTTAGGATTCGATAAACCAGATATGAATTCTAAAAATTCACCTACTTGCAAAAGTGCATCTGCTACAACCTTCGGTCACACAGGATTTACTGGAACAGCTACTTGGGTAGATCCAGAAAGTGGATTGGTTTATGTGTTCTTATCTAACAGAATTAACCCTAGTGTAGATAATAAGAAATTAGTGGAGATGAATATTCGTACAGATATTCAAGAAGTAATTTATGGTGCGATGAAACATTGATCAATGTGCCAATTAGCCAATGTGCCAATTCGTATTTCGTAATTGGTAGTTCGTATTTCGTTGTATCTAGTAGCTTGTAACTAGTATTTAATTTAGAAATTAGCCCGCCAGTTGGCAGACAGGGTATTTCACCGTTTAAGTAATATGTCTTTGGACCTTGTACTAATTATACCTTGTACTATTTAGTTTGATGCAAGAAGATTGAACCACGAAGTTTATTTTACATTTCTATAGTTCTACACTTCTATAATTCTACAGTTCTATAGTTCTACACTTCTAAACCGTCTGCGCCAAATATTAAACACAAATTTCTTCGAGTGGTCGAAGCTTTTTGGTCCCATTTGGTCGTAATCGCTTTTGAGTTTTTCGAAAAGAGTTGGTTCGGCCTCTTGAAATTTCGTGAGGTCGATTTTCTTCTTTGCAAAAAACTCTTCAAACGTCATGCGGAGATTATTTATATTTTTTTATAATTATTTTTTGAGGTTAGTAATCATATCGGTTACTAATCCTGGTAAGTCAAACTGATTGCTCCAGCCCCAATCTTTGCGTGCATAACTATCGTCAATACTTTTAGGCCACGAGTCTGCTATGGCTTGGCGTGGGTCGGTATCTACGTAACTAATTTTAAAGTCTGGTAAATGTTTTACAATTTCTGCTGTTAAACTTTTTGGAGTGAACGACATGGCTGCCACGTTGTAACTTGAGCGAATTTTTACTAATTCAGCATTGGCATCCATAATGCCAATAGTAGCTTTAATAGCATCGGCCATGTGCATCATTGGTAGCTCTGTGTTTTCAGATAGGAAGCATTCGTATTTGTTGTTCTTTAATGCCTCGTGGAAAATGTGTACAGCATAATCTGTTGTCCCTCCACCCGGTGCCGATTTCCAACCGATAAGACCTGGATAGCGTAAGCTGCGTACATCTAATCCGAATTTCAAGAAATAATATTCGCACCAACGCTCTCCAGCTAATTTACTGAAGCCGTATACGGTGTTTGGATCCATTACGCAATATTGAGGTGTATTTTGTTTAGGTGAGTTTGGCCCGAATACCGCAATAGAACTTGGCCAATACACTTTTTTTACGCCATAACTTATGGCAAAGTCAAGTATATTTATTAGCCCTTCCATGTTTAACTCCCATGCTTTTTTAGGCTTTTGTTCGCCTACTGCCGAAAGTAAGGCTGCTAATAAATATACTTGTGTTGGTTTGTATTTCTCAAATATTGCTTGTAATCCTTGTTTATCTAATACATCAGAAAATTCGAAAGGGCCAGCATTTAAAATATCGTAGCTTGGTTCTTTAATATCCGTAGCTACTACATTACTTCCTCCATGAATTCTTCTTAATTCATTTACTAATTCTGTTCCTATCTGTCCGTTAGAACCGATAACTATAATCGTCTCTTTCATTTGCTTATGTTGTATAGGCAAATGTAAAATATTTCAACGGATTTAATAATGGATTACAAAAGGTATTTTATAAATTTCATTCAATCCCTTCTCTGTATAGCATTCTATTACAAGTATATACGTTCCTGCTTGTATCAATTGCCCTTTTGTAGCCATGTCCCAAGTTAAATAACCAACATTTCGAATGCTTTTTCCTGTAATTATTTCCCCAAAATAATTACCAGATATACCAAACAATTTTACGTTTGCAAATACAGTCTCCTCCTTGATTTTGTAATTTATCTCTAATTGATTTTCGGTGCTATTTTTTACTGGGTTTAATACTTCACTGCTTAGCCAAAACTTCAATTCCTTTGTGTCGGTATTCTCTACATATTGAGAATTTTTACCAGTAGGTGTTGCCCTACCCACATCATCTGTAGCAGAACTCCAATTTTCTTTTGTATTGGTTTCCTCTGCAAATCTTTTACGTTCTAATGATCTTCCTTCTACCTCATCCAACCAATTTAAATGAAACGATTTGTCGTAATCTAATATATCTAATACTTCCCCTAATTCATTTTGAATGATGATGGAGCCCTTATCATCGGGCATACTCGGAAGTGAGGAGCTCTGTATAAAATGATTTTTATTCGCTACAAAATAACGCTGAATTATATCTATATTGTTTGTATTTATTACTCTGTATTCATTCGGATATATATAACAATTTCCGTTTTTTAGGTTAATGGTTTTGTTCAATAGTATTGTAGCTTTCCCATCACTTAATTGTATATCATTTATATTTATAACCGAATCTGAATTATTGTATACCTCAATAAAATCAGTACCCCCAGAAGATGGATTAAATAAAATCTCAGAAATTAATAGATCTCTATTTTTTGGAATGTATTTTTTGTAAATCGTTAAGTTGGTATCTAAAGTCATGCCCAAGCAATTTTCTATTTGTATGTTTAAGTTTATGGTTGTTCCATTTTCAATATTATTTTTTAAATGTATTTCTAGTTCATTTTTTTCATTAAAGGTATAGTCGAAAGTAGAATACTCTTTATTATAAATTTTTATGTTTGTATTTTTTTCGATACTTGGACTAAAACTACAGACAATGCTTTTTTCGGAATCGAAGTAATAAGAGTTTAGTTTGATGCTTGGAAGTTCATATATACTTAATGTCTCATTTTTGAACCCAGGACTGCCTCCTTTTGCGTTTGCCGAAGCTTGCCACGTAATACTACTTTCACAACCCCAAGTGTTATCTATTTTGCTATAACTATAGCCTCCTTCTCTATTTTCTTTCGGTAATTGTAGGTAGGAGTAGTTAATATAAGTTATTGGTTTTTTTAGCTCATCTAGAATCCATATACTATCAGTTTCATTATCCAAAGAAAGCATTTTATTTAAAGGATAAATTCTTGCTAATGAATCCCAGCTGTATCTAAATTCTTTATGGCAGAATAAGATGTATTCATTAGCTTTCCAATGCTCTATTGAAATAGGTGTGGTGTCTTTTGTATCTGCTATATAAAATGATAACCCTTCTAAATCTTTGTCACTTGTATTATATAGTTCTATGTATTCAGTATTTGGTAACCCAATACTTGGGCTAGGATCTGCCATAACTTCTGAAAATACTATATTTTGCATGGAACTGGATACACTTGTAATATTTACAGGCAATACTAAATTTGTATCTGCTCTACTACAACTTGGTAGATACTGGCATACTAAATTGTATTTCCCAACTGGCATTGGTTGAGTAAATGTAATGATGATTGTTTGATAATAGGGGGAATCGATTGTCATTTTCTGAGGGAAATACAGTTTGAGTTTTGCGCCAACAAAATAGATCTGAGCAGGATTAATGGCTGTTCCATCTATAGCCTTATTGAGTACAATTTTAAATTGACTTCCATTAATATTTTGAAAAGAGGATATTGCTAAATCTTTCTTGTCAATATAGAAATTAGCAACACTATTTTTTAGCCCTGGTGTTCCTCCTTTTTTGTGAGTACTGGCAGTCCACTTATTAATAAAATCGCATCGATTAAATGGGTCGATTAATTCTAAACTCCATCCCCCATCAATTTTAGTATTATCTCTATACCAACTTTGTTTATAGGTAATTCGATCAATTACCCTTCCAACTTTATTGGTTATACTTAAGGTAGCGCTTGTATTGCTTAAACTAATTAATGAATTTATTCCAATACAATTCCCCAATTTGTTCATTTCAGAGGTGTCGGCAGTAGAACAAAGAAGT
>CALRIM020000043.1:0-20171 GCA_943360385.1 Rhizobium sp. Q54
AAAATCATTCTACAGGATATCAATGGAAAATAGGAGATACAGAAGTATTTATCATTAATGATGGTAATAGGATGCCTGCTATTTGCATATTAAGTTCTGTTTCTATTAAAGAAAAATATCCACCGAGTACACTAAGTTTAGAAAAATTAATTTTTGAATAATAATGAAATACGAGAACATTTTAAGTGAGAAAAAAAATGGTACACAATATATTACCATTAACAGAGCAAGTAAATTAAATGCTTTGAACAAACAAACACTAGAGGAATTGCATCACGCATTTATTGAGTGTTTTGCAGATGCAGAAGTGAAAGCTGTATTATTAACTGGCGATGGTGAGAAAGCATTTGTTGCTGGTGCAGATATTGCGGAGTTTGCAAATTTCAGTGTAGAAGAAGGGAAAAAATTAAGTGCGGTTGGACATGAATCTGTTTTTAATTTAATCGAAAATTCTCCAATACCAGTTATTGCAGCCGTAAATGGATTTGCTTTAGGAGGTGGATTGGAATTGGCGATGAGTTGCCACATACGCGTTGCAAGTGAGAATGCAAAAATGGGATTACCAGAAGTAGGCTTAGGAGTGATACCGGGTTACGGAGGTACACAACGTTTAGCACAATTAGTTGGTAAAGGTAGAGCGATGGAAATGATTATGACAGCCGACATGGTTGGTGCAGCAGATGCATACCGTATTGGTTTGGTAAATCATGTAACGCCATTAGAAGGATTAATCGCAAAATGCGAGGAAATCATTGCTAAAATTCAAACAAAATCATCTGTGGCAATAAGCCATGCTATCCGTTCTGTGAACGCAGGATTTGTGGATGGTGTAAATGGGTTCCATACAGAAATTGAAGAATTTGGTAAATGTTTCGGAACGCAAGATTTTAAAGAAGGCACTACTGCATTTGTAGAGAAACGTAAACCAGTATTTCCTGGGAAATAGAAATTCTGAAGTTCAGAAGTTCTGAAATTTGGAATTTCTGAAATATAGAATATTTATTATTCTACAGTAAAGTTAGATATTAGAAAGCTAGGTCATTACACCTAGCTTTTTTTTGTTTAAAATTCTAGAAATAGGAATAAGTAATTTATCCTTGAACTTTGGACAAGGTCGAGAAAATGGGAAGTATTGTATTTTAATTGTTAAAGGAAAATGTGTGTTTCTCAATACTAATATCTCAATTCTGGTAACTAGTCAATCCGTGCTAGTGGGTATATAAAAATACCTCATCTGTGGGATGGATAAGGAATATTTCATGACGTAATATTGTGGTAACAAAACCAAATATTAAACTTTATGAAAAAATTATTTATGCTTTCACTACTTGCAATTGGTATAGTTGCATTTAGTTCAGAAACATCTAAAGCGCAAGAGTACGAACAAGGTGCTACTATTGCTCACTTAGGTGTTGGGTTAGGTGGTGGCTTCGGTCTGCCTATTTCTGTAAGTGCTGATTACGGATGGAAAGAAAAAATCTCTTTAGGAGGTATTGTAGGATTTTCTACTACTACCGAAGACTTAGGATTTTTCAAAGTAAATTATACTTACATTTTTGTTGCAGCACGTGGTGCTTACCACTTCGATTTAGGAGTAGATAAATTAGACCCATATGCGGGAATTTTATTAGGCTACAACGTTGCAAATGTAGGTTTCGATCCAGATCCAGGACCTCCATTTAATAATATTTCTGCAGGTGGTGCAGTATATGGTGGTTTCTTAGGAGCACGTTATGGTATTACAGATAAGATTGGTGCCTTTGGTGAAGTTGGTTATGGAATGGGTGCAATAACTTTAGGTTTATCTTACAAATTTTAATTTAAGTTGTGAATTATGAGTTGTGAGTTATTTTAATTCACAACTCACAATTTCTTAAGAAAGTCTTCATACGCCAACTCAATTCCCTCGGCTAGCTCTATAGTGTGTTTCCAGCCAAAAGCATGCAACTTACTTACATCCATTAATTTTCTTGGAGTTCCATCTGGTTTAGAAGTATCGAATTTTATTTCACCTTCATATCCAATAATTCTTTTTATAAGAAGAGCCAGTTCTTTAATACTTAAATCATGCCCTGTGCCGATGTTTATAAATTCAGACTCATTATAATTCTGCATTAAAAAGAAGCAAGCACTCGCTAAATCATCCGAAAATAAAAACTCTCTCAATGGAGAGCCTGTTCCCCATATTTCTACATACTCTAGCTTATTTATTTTTGCTTCATGGAATCTGCGAATTAAAGCTGGTAATACATGCGAATTTTGTGGATGATAATTATCGTTTATCCCATATAAATTTGTTGGCATTACCGAAATGAAATTACAATTGTATTGTGCCCTATACGATTCACACATCTTAATTCCCGCAATCTTTGCAATAGCATAAGGTTCGTTAGTTGGTTCCAGTGTGCCAGTTAATAAATATTCTTCTTTTAAAGGTTGAGGCGCAAGCTTCGGGTAGATACAGCTCGATCCTAAAAACATTAATTTCTTCACCCCAACTACATAAGCCGAGTGAATAACATTATTTTGTATCTGTATATTCTCGTATAAAAAGTCGGCACGATAAGTATTGTTAGCTATAATTCCACCCACTTTTGCAGCAGCTAAAAAAACATATTCTGGTTTCTCTAATTCGAAAAACGCAGATACAGCAGCCTGGTTTCTTAAATCTAATTCTTTAGATGTTCTGGTAATAATATTATTGAAACCTTCTTTTTGCAATTTTCTATGTATCGCTGAACCAACCATTCCTCGGTGACCAGCAACATATATTTTCGACGATTTTTCCATGTTATGCAATTCGTTCCTTTTTTGTAAATAATGTCCCTCCCATCATCAATAAACAAGATAATATAATGATCATAAATATTGATGGTTCAGAGAACCCAAAAATACGTTTATCTTCTGGAATACTATAAAATAATAGCACTGTTATCAGTCCTTTTGGGGCAATAAATAAGGCTGGGAAGAGAAGTTTTTTGTCTAATAATTTCAACATTGTATAGCGTAGTACCAGAAGTACTCCTATAATTAACATAGAAATGTACCACATGTTTAAACTTTGCAAACTTTGAAGTTCTAATGAAAATCCAAAGAGTAGGAAAAAGAATGTGCGAATTAAAAAGGCAGATTCTCCTGTAATGTTTTTTAGCTGTTCTAATTCCTTATCGAATTTATCCTCTTGAAGCCACTTTTGAATCCATTCGAATTGTATGAGTTTATAGTTGTTTAATAAAAGCCCGAAAAACATCACTAGTAATAAAGAAGGGAGGTGTAGCATTTTAACTAATGCATATACTAAAATGAGTATCGCAAAAGTAAAAATGAATTTTATATGAAGTTTTACAAAATGCAAAAACACAAAAAGTATAATAGAACAAACAATCGAAATTAGTATAATGAAAAGAGTATCTCCTCCAAATTTTAAAAATGAGATAGGAGATCCAACATCATTCATTAATGCAAAATTAAAAATCATAATTCCAATAATGTCGGAGAACGAGGATTCATAAACAACAAATTCTTTTTTTGATTTTTCGAAATTAGCTGCAGATGGTATAGCAACAGCGGAGCTTATAACAACAATTGGTATAGAATTAATCCAAGCTATTTGAAATGAACATTTAAAGAAATATTGAATTATTAATGCTACTAAAAACGAACCAATAAGGAGTGGTATAGTTGCCGACAATAAGCTTTTCTTTATAACGGGAAGTTTACTTTTATTTAAAGTGAGGTCTAAAGAGCCTTCGAGTACAATTAATATTAACCCCACCGTACCAAATAATTCCAATAAAGGGCGTACTTCGTAAGTAGGTAAACCGATGTTTTTCCATAAAATATTAATGACTAATCCGCTTCCTAATAGGAATAGTACGGAGGGAATACGCACCCATTTCGACATAATGTCGAACAAATACGATAAAATTACGAGTACACTAATGGTGATAAGAATCTGTTGAGTCATGCTACAAGATACAAAAAACCTAAAATGCTTGGAATTATTATATTTGTAGGCTTAAAAAATAAATTGTGGGAAAAGATAAATTAAAAAGATTTGCTGAGTTAGAAACCTTTACGAACGTATTTCAGCTAAATCCTGTGCATAAAGGAAGTTGGAATGCGAACTATTTTAAAGACAATCAGCCAATTATATTAGAACTTGGGTGTGGAAGAGGTGAATATACTGTTAGTTTAGCCAAGTATTTCCCTCAACATAATTTTATAGGTATTGATATTAAAGGCGCTCGAATATGGAGAGGAGCGAAAACGGGCATGGAAGAGAATATTAAGAACATGGCCTTTCTTAGAATAGAAATTGAGCAACTAGAAGAGCACTTTGATAAACAAGAGGTAGATGAAATATGGATTACTTTCCCCGATCCTCAACCCCAAATTAGCAGAGAACGAAAACGTTTAACCTATGATAGGTTTTTGTCAATGTATAAAAATATTTTAAAGCCAAATGGAATCGTACATTTAAAGACAGATAACGATGGGCTTTATGAATATACAATGGAAAAAATAAACGAAATGAAGTTAACGTTAGTTCGTAATTCTGCCGATTTATATAAGGAAGATTGGTTAGATGAAGTATTGTCAATTCAAACAACGTACGAAAAAATATACAGAGATAAAGGGAAAAACATCAATTATATTCAATTTAAATTTTAATGAAAGCCGACGAAAATTTCTTTGATAAAGTTTTTGCAGTGGTACGATTAATACCACATGGAAGAGCAACCTCTTACGGGGCAATTGCTGAGTATATTGGAATGAAGGGTTCGTCTAGAATGGTTGGCTGGGCTATGAATGCGTCGCATACACAAAAAGAAGCAGTACCCGCTCACAGAGTTGTAAATCGTAATGGAGATCTTACGGGTAAACATCATTTTCCTACTCCAACCTTAATGGAGGAACTGTTAAAATCAGAGGGAATTCAAGTAGTAGATGATCGAATTGTAAATTTCAAAAAAATATACTGGAATCCCTCAGAGGAATTACTTTAAAAAGCGCAACATCCAACAATGTGGTCGTTTACCATGCCTGTTGCTTGCATGTGTGCATAACAAATGGTTGTGCCGAAAAATTTGAATCCCCGTTTTTTCAAATCTTTACTAATGGCGTCAGATTCTTTTGAGCTAGCTGGAATTTCAGATAAACTTTTTCTTTTATTTATAATGGGTTTGCCTTTTGGCATAAAGGAATATAAATACTCATCGAAGGTGCCATATTCTTTTTGAATGTCGAGGAAAATTTTAGCATTGGAAATAGCAGCTTTAATTTTCAATCTGTTTTTAATGATACCATCAAAAACCATGAGTTCCTCTACTTTCGCGTCATCAAATTTTGCAATCTTTTTCGCATCGAAATTTGCAAATGCCTTTTTATATCCTGCTCGTTTACGTAGAACAGTAATCCAACTTAATCCGGCTTGAGCGCTTTCTAAAACTAAAAACTCAAACAATACTTTATCGTCATGAGTTTCTTTTCCCCACTCTTCATCATGGTATTTTATGTAAATTGGGTCGCTTAAGCACCATCCACATCTAATTAATTCTTTAGCCATTATTATTGATTGTTTAATTCGTCCCAATATTCCACTGCCCTTCTGAAATGTGGTATTACAATAGATCCGCCTACTAAATTGGCGATCATAAATACCTCCCACATTTGAGCATTACTTACCCCTTCATCTTTGCATTTTCCCAAATGATATTTTATGCAATCGTCGCATCGCAAAACCATTGACGCCACTAATCCTAGCATTTCTTTAGTTTTAACATCCAAGGCTCCCTCTGCATAACTAGTTGTATCTAAATTGAAAAAACGATTGATGTTTAAGTTCTTTTCTTCAGCAATGCGGTCGTTCATTTTAGAACGATAAGCATTAAATTCTTCAGCTAATTTTCCCATATTTTAAAGATATAAAAAATAGATAGAGATAAGGATACGCATTCCTTAAATTTTCTATCTTTGATATATGAGTAAAAAGCTATTCTTATTAGACGGGATGGCCCTGATTTATAGGGCACATTTTGCATTTAGCAAAATACCGAGAATAACTACTAGTGGATTAAATACATCTGCAGTATTTGGTTTTGCTAATACGTTGTTAGATATTATTAAAAAAGAAAACCCAACACATATAGCCGTAGTATTTGATACCGCAGCACCAACAGAACGCCATACCGACTTTGAGGCTTACAAAGCTCACAGAGAGGCAATGCCAGAAGATTTATCAACAGCTATTCCGTATATATTTCAATTAATTGAAGGTTTTAATATTCCAGTAATTACAAAAGATGGATTTGAAGCCGATGATATTATTGGAACATTGGCAAAGAAAGCAGAAAAAGAAGGTTTCGATGTGTACTGCATGACTCCAGATAAGGACTTTGCGCAATTAGTATCCGAGCATATTTTTGTATATAAACCTGCTCGTATGGGAAATGATATAGAAATAATGGGTGTTCCAGAGGTTTTGGCAAAATGGGAAATAGAACATGTACATCAGGTAATAGATATTTTAGGATTATGGGGAGATGCTGTAGATAATATCCCAGGCATCCCTGGTATTGGAGAAAAAACAGCGAAAGATTTAATAAAGAGATATGGTTCAATGGAAAACATTATTGCCAATTCTCATGAATTAAAAGGGAAGCAAAAAGAGAACGTAGAGAATTTTGCTGAACAAGGATTGTTGTCAAAAAAACTAGCAACAATTTTATTGAATGTGCCTGTTGATTTTGTTGAAAAGGAATTTACTTTAGACCCTCCTAGTAAAGAATTGTTAGAGCCACTGTTTGCTGAATTAGAATTTAAAACACTAGGTAAACGAGTATTTGGAGAGCATTTTACAATTGCATCTGCTTCTCAAGCAGCAGCTGCTAATGCTACATCTCAGATGGATTTGTTCGGACAACAAGTACTTCCTTCTAAAAGAGAAGCGCTAAAAGTAGAAACGAACGACGACGATTCAATAAGAGTTTATAAAACAATCGATCAAGTCCCTCACGAATATTTTCTGGTACAGACGAAAGATGAAATAGAAGCACTGGTTAAAAAGCTAGAATCCGCAAAGTCAATTTGCTTTGATACAGAAACAACTTCCACAGACGCAAATACAGCAGAAATGGTAGGCATGTCCTTCGCTATAAAAACAGGTGAAGCATATTATGTACCAGTGCCAGCAGATAGATTAGAAACACTAAAAATCGTTTCAAATTTTAAAGCTGTACTAGAGAATCCTTCTATTGAAAAAATCGGACAAAATATAAAATATGATATTATTGTGTTTGCATCTTATGATGTGCAAGTAAAAGGAAACTTGTTCGATACGATGTTAGCCCAATACATTGTGGATGCAGATGCTCGGAACAACATGGATATAATGGCAAATGCTTATTTAGATTATTCGCCAGTATCTATTACAACTTTAATTGGAGCGAAAGGGAAAAATCAAGGCAATATGCGCGATGTGGATGTGGCATTAGTAAAAGAGTATGCAGCAGAAGATGCGGACGTTACCTTGCAATTAAAAGAAGTACTCGAACGAATTTTGAAAGAAAATAATGGCGAGGAATTGTTTAAGAATGTAGAAACCCCTTTAGTTTACGTATTGGCAGATATGGAAATGACAGGAGTAAAGGTTGATGAAGAAACGCTAAAAGTATTTTCTAAAGAGTTGGAAATTGATATCCGTAATTTAGAAGAAACGATTTATGAAAAAGCAGGTGTGAAATTTAACATTGCTTCACCGAAACAATTAGGGGAGGTATTGTTTGACAAGCTTCAACTAGACCCTAAAGCAAAGAAAACTAAAACTGGTCAGTATCAAACTGGTGAAGATGTATTGTCGGCACTTTCGTCTAAACATGATATTGTTCAATATATTTTAGATTTCCGTTCCCTACAAAAATTAAAATCTACTTATGTAGATGCATTGCCAGAGATGATAAATGCCAGTACAGGCAGAGTGCATACCTCATACAATCAAGCAGTGGCGTCAACAGGTAGGTTAAGTTCTAATAATCCGAATCTGCAAAACATACCGATAAAAACAGCTAGAGGTAGGGAAGTAAGAAAAGCATTTATTGCAAAAGATAACGAACATTTAATATTAAGTGCAGATTACTCCCAAATAGAACTTCGTATTATTGCAGAAATGGCCAATGAAAAAAATATGTTGGAAGCATTTGCAAACGGACTAGACATACATACCGCTACTGCAGCAAAAGTGTATGGAATAAAATTAGAAGAGGTAACGCCTACGCAACGTAGAAATGCGAAGGCTGTAAACTTTGGAATTATTTATGGACAATCCGCTTTTGGATTATCTCAAGGCTTAGGTATTCCAAGAAAGGAAGCACAAGAAATAATTGAAAATTATTTCACACAATATCCTGGGATAAAAAAATACATGACAGATACCATTGAGTTTGCAAAGAACAATGGGTATGTAGAAACATTAATGAAACGTAGAAGATACTTACGTGATATTAATTCGGCTAATGCAACTGTTAGAGGATTTGCAGAACGAAATGCCATTAATGCACCCATACAGGGCTCTGCAGCAGATATGATTAAGGTGGCAATGATTAATATTTTCAATGAAATGAATGCTCGTAAACTAAAATCAAAGATGACGATGCAAGTGCATGACGAGTTGGTGTTTGAAGTTCATCAATCGGAATTGGAAGAAATGAAAAAACTGGTAATAGAAAAAATGCAAACAGCAATGAAATTAAATGTACCGATCTTAGTAGAGGTAGGACAGGGAAAAAATTGGCTCGAAGCACATTGATAGTACTTAAGTATTGAGTAGTTAGTATTGAGAAATTCATTACTCACTACCCACTACTCATTACCCACTACTCAAATATGGAAGAACTAAAATACCCCGTAGGGAAATTCAAAATGCCATCAACTTATGATGATGCATTTAGAGCAGAAGCGATTAAAATTTTTGAAGAATTACCTGCTCAATTAAGAGTGGTTTTAAAAGGAATTGATTCAGAAAAATTAACAGGTAAATATAGACCAGATGGATGGAGTATTCGTCAGGTAGTGCATCATTTGGCAGATAGTCATATGAATTGTTTGATTCGTTTTAAGCTTGGATTAACAGAAGAACATCCAACAATTAAACCATATATAGAAAAGCTATGGGCCGAAATGCCAGATGCGAATAATGATAATATAGAATCTTCATTATTAATAATAGAAGGAGTACATGCAAGATTAGTTACCTTGCTTCAAAATGTAAAAGATAATGAGTGGGAGAGAACAGTGTTTCATCCTGAAAGTAACAGAGATATGAGTATTAATTTTTTAGTTGGATTATATTCTTGGCATTGCCGTCATCATTTAGGTCATATTAAAAACGCCATATCAAATCCTTATTAATGGCCATCATCGGTAATGAAATTTTAAAAGCGAAAGCTCTCCTAGAAAGAGGGGAGTTAGTTGCTATACCTACAGAAACAGTATATGGATTAGCCGCTAATGCGTTTAATGAAGATGCGGTATTGAAAATTTATCAAGTAAAGAATCGCCCAAAATTCAATCCTTTAATAATTCACAGTAATTCTTTAGAGCGGTTTGAAGAATGGGGAATTGAAATATCACCCAAACTAAAAATACTTGCAGATAAATTTTCTCCAGGGCCATTAACGTATGTGGTTCCAAAATCTACTCAAATTCCTGATATAATTTCAGCCGGACAAGATAGCGTTGCCATTAGAATTCCAAATCATAAAGTTGCCTTAGAGTTATTATCCGTATTGGATTTTCCTTTGGCTGCACCAAGTGCAAACCCTTCTGAATATGTAAGCCCAACTACAGCTTTCCATGTTCAAGCGCAATTAGGAGATAAGGTAAATTATATACTAGACGGAGGTCCTTGCTCAATAGGAGTAGAATCTACTATTATTGACGTTAGAGGTGATAAGGTTCGTTTGTTGAGATTAGGTGGAATTAGTAAAGAAGAAATAGAAGATGTTCTGGGCGAGAAAATAGAGGACATGGTAGTTTCAGATAATATTATTGCACCAGGTATGATGAAAAGACATTATGCAACCAATCATCCTATAATATTTGAAGAAGATTTTAATGAAGAGATGATTACTGAAAATACCTATGCATTAAGATTTAAAGAATTTGCAGATTACATACCAATACATCGCCAGTTTTTATTATCACCCAACGGAGAACTATCCGAAGCGGCAGCAAAATTATTTTCCATTATGCGTAAAATGGATGAGATAGAGATGGATTTAATAATTGCCGAAAGGGTACCAAACATTGGCATAGGCAGAGCTATTAACGACCGTTTAGAAAGAGCAGCGAGCAAAAACTCACATTCCTAAAACTTCTTTTAATCGCTGATAACCACTTTTGCTTACTGGTAACTGAATGCCTGAACTTAATACAGCTAAGTGCGATTCTTTATCGTAAGCGTCAATTCTACTTACAAGAGAAACATTTACTAAATACGAACGATGGATACGAACAAAATCATTTACCGAAAGTTGTTCTTCAAAAAATGCCATTGTTTTATTTTTTGAAAAGCTTCCTTCTGTTGTCATGATTTTTACATTATCGCCATTGGCTTCTATGTATTGAATGTCTGCTGTTGGAATAATTTTTATTTTCCCATCAGATTTTACAACAATTCTATTTTGTGTATTGGTATTGTTAGGTAAGTGTAGTTGTTCGGTATTTATTTTAGGAATTAAATTTGAATTAAATTTCTGTATCGCTTTATCGAATCTTTCTTTATTGAACGGCTTTAATAGGTAATCAATCGCATTAGATTCAAAAGCTTTTAACGCATATTCATCGAATGCAGTAGTGAAAATAATTGCAGGAGGGTCGTCAATTAATTCTAGCAATTCGAATCCATTTATTTTAGGCATTTGAACATCTAAAAATAGTAAATCAGGTTGATGTTGTTGAATAGCCTTCATCCCTTCAAAACCATCTGAACATTCCGCAAGAATTTTTATATCAGTATGCGACATTAAATATTCAACTACAATTGAACGTGCCAAAGGCTCATCGTCTATGATTATACAAGTACTCATTGTGGTATTAAAATTTTGGTGATAAACAATCCGTTTTTTTCAGTTGTTAGCAAGAGGTCGTTTCTTGCATAAAGTAAATATAATCTTCGTTGAATAGAATTTAATCCAAACCCAGTTCCCTTATCATTTGCCGAACGAGTGGCAGGATCAAAGGGGTTAGTTACTTCAATTAGAATTTGATTTTTAATTTTTTCTACTTTAATATGTATGCTTACTTCTCCTGTTGTATCATACAATCCAAACTTAATGGCGTTTTCTACTACAGGTTGTAAAATCATTGCAGGCACTTGCGCCTCAAGGGTTTCATCATGTTCGATAATTGTATTTAAACGATGTCCGAACCGAACTTTCTCAATGGAAAGATATAAATCTAACTGTTTAAGTTCTTCGCTAATACTTATTTTTTTATTTTCTTCCTGACGTAATGTGCTCCTTAAAAAATCAGAAAGTTGATGAATCATAGTTCTTGCTTGTTCTGGCTTTACAACAACTAATGCTGAAATGGAGTTTAAACTGTTGAATAAAAAATGTGGTTGTAATTTCTGACGTAAGCTTAAAAGTTCAGCTTCTTTTGCAAGATCTTCTATTTTTTGTCTTCGTTTGTCTTGTTCGCGTTGCTCTTCAATACCATACCAGAACCAACTTACACCTAACGCAAAAGTATTAATCATCAACCCAAATATAAATCGAACAGGAAAAGATTGACGTACGAATTCAAAGTAATTGGACTCACTTATACTTACAAATGTTAAAAGGTATGGACTATACATTGCCCACGAATAAGTTAATACTAAAATCATGGTAATACTAATCCATATGGATTTAGTAATAGGCTTATAGAATAGAAGTATTAAACTTATTAAAACGGTGCTTGCAGCAAGAGTAATGTTGTATATGGCACTGTCCCATAAAGAAGTTAGCCATGATACATGGAAAAGATTATGTACAATCCATATGTGTGTAAGTGCCCAACTAAAAAAGAGCACTATAAACAACGCATTGAATTTCTTGTAAGAGAAAAGAGACTTAGCCATTCATTAATAACTTCTAATATCTATTCCTGCTAATATAGACACACCTTCTATGATTAAAACTTTTGAGCTATCGGCTTCAAAATCTATGACGTTTCTTTTATCATCCATGCCACCAAAAATGCTAATCATTTCTGTTTGTATTTTCCAGTTTGCAGGGACTATTAATTTTGTTCCTCCAAAAACTTGTACAACTTCAATTCTTACGCGACCTTCAATATCGCATTTGCTTAGGTTGATTTCGTTTCCACCGAATACAGAAACTATTTCTCCTCCTTTGAAATGTTTACTTACCATTACTTTTTTGTTTCCACCAAATACAGCTACAAGTTCTAGTTTATCATCCATGGATTCATCTGCTCCGATGTTCGAGAAATTACCAGAAGCTTCGTCGAAAAGATGCACGGTTTTTGGTTTTTTCTTACGAAGAATCCTAATACCCAAAGCAATTAATATGAGTGGGAAGATGATGGAACTCATGCGTACATCGTAACCTGCAATGTCATCAACAATAAATATACCGCCAATTGCCATGATTATTGCCCAAGACCAATCTCTAAATCTATTGCTAATACCAATTGCTAGCCCAAGCCCAATCATAAACATGGGGAACGAAAACACCCATTCTGGCAAAGGTAGATCGAATGAACGACCAAGAAAAAGTGCTCCAATAAATATAATTAGAATGCCAATCCACTCTTTCCCCTTTTTATTTTTATGCATAAATTGATTCATATCTTTAAAATTAATATACGAATGTACATCACGGTTAAAACCATCACAAGATTAAATCGTTATTAAATAACAAAAACCCGATGAATGGAGGATTTTTGGGGTTAAAATTATACCTTTGAGCATGATACAATACATATTAGTTGGTTTATTGTTGATATGGGCGATTTATTTCATTGTAAGAAGCCTACGTAATCAATTTAGTAAACAAGGAGGCTGTGCTTCTAATTGTAAATGCGGAATTGATTTAACGGAGATTAATGCCGAAGCTAAACAATAATGAGAGCTGAAGTAATAACAAGCCTTCAAAATCCGAAGGTGAAAAATTTAGTGAAACTTATTGAGAAATCTTCTGAACGAAAATCACAAGATTTAATTGTAGTAGAAGGTCTTCGTGAACTCGGACTAGCGATTTCGGCTGGGATGGAAATTTCACAACTTTATTTTTGCCCAAGCATAGGAGCAAGTCAGGATGCCTTGCCAGCAACGTATTATTTTGAGGTTAGTAAAGAGGTGTTTGCAAAAGTTGCCTATCGAGAAAATTCCGATGGATACATTGCATTATTAAAACCTCGATATTATACATTAGAGAACCTACCAGTTTCTAAGAATCCATTTATAATAATTCTTGAAGCAGTTGAAAAACCGGGCAACTTAGGAGCAATACTTCGTACCGCAGATGCAGCAAATATTGATGCGGTAATAATTTGCGATCCCCGCACAGATATTTACAATCCGAATGCAATACGCTCTAGTGTAGGGTGTATTTTTACAATACCTATTGTGGTTAGTTCGAATGATGAGGTTAAAAACTGGCTAGAGAAAAAAGAGATTAATAACTATGCCGCTGCTTTAACAGCAACTGAATATTATACTGACATAGACTTTACTAAACCTTCTGCAATAATAATGGGTACAGAGGCTACAGGATTAAGTGAATTTTGGTTGAACAATTCAACAAAGCAAATAAAAATTCCAATGGAAGGGAAAATTGATTCATTGAATGTTTCAATTTCTACAGCTGTACTAACATTTGAGGCGAAGAGACAAAGGGTTTAAATTGGTGGCACGACTTGAAGTCGTGCCACCAATTTAAAGCTAACCACTACTTCAAGTCGTGCCACCAGTTCTAGGTTAACCACGACTTCAAGTAGTGCCTCCAATTTAAACCCTTTCAATTAGCACAGTAGCATACGCAACCACACCTTCTTCTCTCCCTATAAATCCCATTTGCTCATTGGTTGTTGCTTTAATAGATATATCTTCTTCAGAAATAGTCATTGCTTTTGCCAAAACAGTTTTCATTGCAGGGATATGAGGATTTATTTTCGGTGCTTCTAAGCAAATCATGCAATCAATATTCCCTATCTGATAATTTTTTTCACTCAACATTTTCACGCATTCTTCTAGTAATATTACGCTAGATATTCCTTTCCATCTTGCATCTGTATTTGAAAAGTGGTAGCCAATGTCTCTGAGATTTGCAGCACCTAATAATGCATCGCAAATAGCGTGTATCAGTACATCCGCATCCGAATGCCCATATGCTCCTTTATGATGTTCTAATTTTACACCTCCTATAAAAAAAGGATGTCCATCTTTTAACTGATGGACATCAAAACCAAAACCTACTTTGATTTTCATATTATTTAATTTTTTACTTCTGGGCTTTCGAAGTTAAATGTCAACGAAAAGCGAAGTGTGTTTTCTAATGGATTACGTTGGGTAGTTGGTACTAAATACGATAAATCTAATCCGAAAATATTGTATTTAATTCCTGCACCAAATGTAAAATACTGGCGGTTTCCTTTGGTTGGATGCTCGTAAAAATACCCACCCCTAATTGCAAATTGTTTATCATACCAATATTCGAAGCCAGCAGAGTAATAAATTTCATGCAACTCTTCTGATAACCCATTAGGTGCATCATTAAATGATTGAAATATCCCACGAGGTACAGAAACATTGGTAGTTTGACCTTTTACAATTACTGGATCTCCATTGCTATCTAGTATCACTTTATTTGCGCTATCTACCGCATAAATTGGGTTTGTAGGAACTAATAGTTTATTGGCTTCTACAAATACGGTGATTTCATTGAAGTTGTCAAGCTCCATTCTCCCAGAAGCACCCACTCTTAAATTTGTAGGAATAAAATACCTATCGGTTGAGTTTGTATAATTCATTTTTGCACCGATGTTCGAAACATCAAAACCATAGGCCATTTGTGTTTTCTTTCCGTTTAATAAAAATTCATCAGCCACATAGTATCCAGAAATATCTACAGCGCCAGATTGACCAGCTTTTACAGATTGACCATTTTGAGCAAGTTGACCTTGTGCTAAATTAGAATTGATGTAACGGAAAGCAGTACCAATTGCAAAACGATCAGAAAGTTTTCTGCTATAAGAAAAATCTGCAGCTAATTCATAAGGATTTCCAGTTCCAGTAACTCCACCAGTCATATCTGTGAATGTAATATCACCTAGAGAGAAGAATTTTAAACTTCCACCAATAGTTTGTTTCTTGTCGATTTTAAAATACCCGCCTAAATAAGCTAAGTTAATATCTGGAACTAATTGTTGAAGCCATGGAGTATAAGCAATACCAAAAGCATATTGCTTTTCCATAAATGCTAGTTTTGATGGATTCCAATGGTTTGAATAAACATCTGGTGCAGTTGCTACACCGCCATCTCCCATCGCACCTGCTCTAGAATCTGGTCCAATTAACAAAAAGGGTACAGCGGTAGTAATCGCATTTACCGAAGTTTCTCTACCGTTTAATTGTTGTGAAGAAATTTGTGCATTTACGCTATTAGAGGTTGATATAATCCCAATAACACTTAATACTAATCCCGTTCCTAAACTTTTAATAATCTCTTTCTTCAAAATCATTTTTTTTATTTTACAAAGGCTCAAATATAGAAAAATCTATATTCCCGCCAATTAATTTAAAATCACTAGTTTCTGATATTTGTCTTTTAAAGCACCATCAGATGCTTTTACCTTTAATCTATATACATAGACACCTCTTGCCAGCTTGTCCCCGTAGTCGTCTTTACCATCCCATGCAATATTTGCTACTCTAGAACCCGAATTAAGCACATTTTGTTGTATGGTTTTAACTAAACGTCCAGAAACGCTAAATATTTGAATCATTACATCTAAATTATCACCAGGTCTATTATGCTCAAACTGGAAACCAGTATTTGTGGTAAATGGGTTTGGGTAATTGTAAACTTTATCAATTGAAAATGATTTTGATTCTAATACTGTAAATTCAGTTATTTTTTCTGATGAATTGTTTAGTACATCCCATGCTTTTATGGTTAGTTTATAATTGCCAGGACTAAGTTTTGCAAATGGATATTTTATCTCACCCTGTTGAAAATTATCTAATGTAGATTCATAATACTCATTTAAATCTATTTTTTGAGTTTCAGTTCCAGAAGTAAGGGTGGCAGTAATATTATGTCCGATGCCATTCCCAACAGTATTAACACCATGTTGATCATTAAGCTTTACAATTAGCAATGGCGATTCTCCTGTAAGTCCACCGGGTGCAAAATTCTCATCGTTTAAGAATACATTTAATTCTGGACCCTGAGTGTCATTTATAATAGCATTAGAACTTCCACCAACCAGTACGCTATCATAAGATCCATTAGCATCAACATTTCCTAATTGTGCATAATAACTCAAACGGCCATATCCTAAATTATAAGAGATATCCTTTGGCACCACAAAGCTGAATGTAAAACGACCGTTTTTAACACTTGCTTTGCCTTTATATATTACACTTTTCTGAATTTCATAAGTGGTTTGTGGACTGCCTGAGTTTCCTTTATCTTGTCCCAAAGTTCTTTGGGTAGTTTTTTTATCATACACCGCTGGGTATACTATTCCATTATAGTTTGTTAATATATTCCCATTTTTATCTGCAATAAATCCTTTGATTTCTATGGTACTCAGCGCTTTTATAGTATCAACATCAATAGCATTCATTGCTTTACTATTTATGCTTTCGGTTATAACTTTATACTTTGGAGTTGCAAAAGGAAGCGAAGGGTCACCTAGTAAAGTGAAATTTCTTTGATTTATTGTTAACCCCAACCCGTTATAATTTTTACTCTTTCTGAAAATATCTCCCAAGGTATTTGTACTTCCGGCATTTGTACTGTCAAATAGTGATTTTACAAATGCCTCATTGATAGATTTATTTTCATTGGCATATACAATTCTTGTTGTTGTGAACAAGGCAATAACACCACCAACAGGGTTTAATAAAGTGAGTTCTCCTGCCGATTGAAATGAAGGATCATCCCATCTAGAAAACGAACAAGTAGCAGTTAAAAGCACAGGCATATTGTCTATACCTTTCCAACTATTAATATCTTCGATAGTAAGTATTTTTTCATGCGCTAATCCATTTTCTCCACCGTGCCCAACATAATTAATTACTAATGCACCACTATTAACTCTTTGGTTAAATGCTGCATTTACTTCTGGGTATCTGTTCCCTGCAGGAGTGCTAATTTGTTGGTAAGAATCTAAATATATTTTGTCTATGTTGAAGTCCTTGTTTCTACTCCTAATTATTTGTGAGTGCCCTTCTGCATGTCTTAAATGTAAATTATCATCTTGATCATCTGCAATTAATACATATTTATTTCTCCAATCGCCAAATGTTTCTACATTACTGTATTGTATTATTTTATCTACCATGTGTTGCGCTTGAGCTGGCGATTGAACAGGTAATCTTCCAACAGCAACATCTAATGCTATAGAACCATAATCTGCATTTGGATTTGTATCCCAGTCGCCTTCTACATCGTCTAATAATCCAAAGTAATCGTCGGATACATAAGAACCAAATGGGGTAATTGAATTTCTACTTTCAAAAGTCACGAGGAAATTCGTATTCGCTTTTGTAACACCTAAATTGTCATAAGAGCCATCGCCAAACATTAATAAATATTTTGGCATTTCATTAATGTTGTTCCCTGCTCTATCATAAAACATTTTCATGAAATCTCTAATTGCAGTTGCATCTTGTGCTCCTGATCCAAACTCGTTATAAATATCATTTGGTAGAACTACTAATGTTCTTAAGTTATTGTTAGTCTTTCTGAAATCTGCCAGTCTATCTGCTTCGTTTTTAAAATCAGGGTGAGTTATAATTATAAAGTCATACTGCCCTAATGAATGTAAATTCTGATTTGCGATTTTTCCTAATAATCTTGGCGAAGAAAAACTATTTCCAGAGTATGCAATAAATTCATGTAGGATATCATTCTCTATCACAAAATTAATGGTATTTCCAGCAATAGAATTTGCTTGAATTTTTGGATCTATTTTGTTGCTCACATCCAATATTGTAATAGTAGAAGGGTTGTCTGATGTGAAATTATATTGTGCAATTTTTCCAATACCTACAGCATCAAGGTTTCTAAAAGAAATCTGATTTCCTATTAATTTTAATTGTCGATAGGCATTAATCCAAATAAAATTTAAATAACCTAAAGCTGTAATATCTGGTTTGTTATAAGTAATATTTAGATTGATATTTTCTGAAGGGGTTAAATTCATATACCCAGTAGTAACACTGCTTCCATAAGCTTCATCATAACTAAAGCCTACACCGAAACAAGTTACATTACTTACTACAGTACCGTTGTATTTTATTTGAAACGCACTGCTGCTTGGCTCCTGAACTCTACCTAATAAATCCGTTCTAATTTTTAAAGGCTTAGTTGTAACAATATCTGAAATGTTGAAATTAAAGTCGTAAGTATTTTGATTATTAAACTCCTCTCCAAATCGCTCTCTCCCAGATTTAATAGTATTATTTACTCCAGTACTATAATTTTTCTCATAAACATCAAAATAATTATAATCATTAACTGTAATAGTAGGAGTGCTGTTGCTACTTTGTTGAGTACTCATTCTTTTCCCAGCCCCAATATCAAAATTCAAAAAGTAAAACGATTCTGTTGAATACGGATTTGCAGTATTTAATAAAATTTTATTGTTAAGATCATAAGTGGTGTTATTTGGTCCGTTTGCATAAAACAAAATGTAGTCACCTCTGTCAAAAGTATTATCACTTTCACCAATTACTTGTATCGAATTTTCTTGCAGATCATCATATCTATCTATCAAATTACTTTCGGGTAGAATACCACCACCATTACCATAAATACGAATGTTTTTTGGGTTGATTTGATTGACTGCAATGCCCATTCCAGCTAATTCATCATAACCGATTTTATAAATCCCAGTAGATGAAACACCCATTTTATACCAAGCGCCATTTTTCAACACAGAATTATTTGCATAGGTTCTAGTGCTTGTAACAAGCGATTTGTTATTGCCAGCAATCGGAACTAAAACAAAGGAAATTAATTTTTCAATTTTACCATTAGCATTTTTTCTGTAAGGAAGAATTCTGATGAGTGTATATGGGACTTTACGATCAAGTAATGAATTAAAAGTGATTTCTGGTTCAGTTTTAATTAATATTTTTTGTTCTTCAGAGAATAATTGATTTGAATTTTCGTATTTAGCTTGGGTTATTTCAAAAGATTGAAAACTTCCTTTGAATCTTTCCGTATAAAAAGAAAAGTCTTTGAATCGATAATCAAAAGATGCACCATCGAAACTTTCAAGATTTCTGCTGGTTTTGCCATCGTTATTTGACACTTCAGCTCGCTCCCAATTTATGGTTCGAGGTAAACTTTTTTGAGCAAATGAAGAATTTGCTGTACAAAAAACGATAAAAATGGCCAATAAGGGAGTGATTTTTTGAATTTGCATTCTTATTTTAATCTTTAAAAAGGGTCTAAAATACGTTTATTTAGCACTTTATGCTAAATATTTGATTCAAAAACGGATTTTTGGCAATAAAATTGCCGAAAATCCTATCAAAAAAAATAAATGTACTATATTTGATGTTCTCACATAAAATGTAATTTTTTAGAAAATTGTTTTAAGTTTCTATGTTAATGAAGCGATACATACTAACACTGGCAGGAATTTTAGCGTTAATGCAGTCTTATGCACAAGACATGCACTTTTCTCAATTCTATGCAGCCCCTCTGTACTTAAATCCAGCATTTGCGGGAACAGCAGGTGGTCCACGATTTATTCTTAATTATAGAAATCAATGGCCTGGCATTAATAATGCATTTAAAAACCTTGCGTTTTCGTACGATCAATTTGTTCCAGCAGTGAATGGTGGATTAGGATTAGTAGTTACGAATGATAATCAAGCAGGAGGTGTATTTAAAAGCACTAGAGTGGCTGGAGTTTATTCCTAT
>CALRIM020000044.1:0-19747 GCA_943360385.1 Rhizobium sp. Q54
AACGAACCAAACATTAATTCACGAGCTGCTTTAATGCTACACTCTCTATATAATTTTACCGATTGCAAAAAGAATGCAAGTCCGGCTACTAACGATACTATTGCTAAAGTATAACCTGCCATACCAAATTTCAATGGAAGCAAGCTTACTGGAATTAAAATCAATGTGTAAAGCATTATTTGAAACGCACTATTTTTAGAGCGCCCATCTGCAGATGGCATTAAATTCATTCCTGCTTTTTTATAATCATCGTCCAACACCCAAGCCAACGACCAGAAGTGAGGGAACTGCCATATAAATTGGATAGCGAACATAATGCCTGGTTCAAATCCAAAATGGTTTGAATAAGCAACATATCCTAACAATGGAGGCATTGCTCCAGCTATTGCTCCAACAAAAACAGCAATCGATGAGCGTGTTTTTAAAGGTGTATAAATAAATGAATAGGTGATGATAGAGAATAACGCTAATACACCAGTTATTACATTAAAACATAGAGTTAAAATAGCAATACCAGCAATTCCCATTACTATTGAAGCGATGGTACCTTCCATAGCCGACATACGTTCCGTTGGCATTGGGCGATTTTGTGTACGCTTCATTAATTTATCGCTTTCTCTTTCGATAACTTGGTTGAATCCATTTGCCGATGCAGTAGTTAAGAAACCTCCTAACACCATCAATAATAATTCTGCCCACACTAAATTTCCTTTGGCAGCATATGCAAATGTTATAGCAGCAGAAAATACCACTAAAAAAGTCAGGCGCAATTTTAATAACTGCACATAATCCTGAATTTTCAGAGATACCGTAGATTTTGTATGTATGTTTTCTGCAATCACTTTTTAACTTATTAAATCGAGTGCTATGTTTCTTTTATAAATATTGATCATGATGATTTGCATTACAAGTGCGCCAATGAGTAAACTCGAAAGCAACAAATGCACGGGTTGTAATCCGTAAGGCAAAGCAAAATTCGCTAATATAATTCCTGTGATTACTTGTAAAACTAAAATCACAATTGCGGCTGATGAAAATCTACGTAAGCGTTTAATTGCACCAAAGTAAATACGCATATACCAAGTAGTGTAAATGCTTAATAATACTAGGATGATAGAGAAACTTCTGTGTAGCTTAAAGATAAATCCTGTAAGGCTTACCCAAGCTTCTCTGTTTGTTCCTTTCCAAAATGCAGCATAGTAATCTATACTTTCTCTTAACTCTGTACCCCAAATAATTTGAAGTAAAGTAAGCGCAATGCTTATCCAAGTTAATAAAGAAGCTACTCGTAAATTCGGGATAGAAACTTTTACAGCTTCTAGGTGCTTATATTTTACAACGCTATACGCATAAATCACTAACCCCAAAATAATTAAGGCTAACACCATGTGAACTGTAATTGTCCACGACACCAAATTGGTAGTAACTACAATGGAACCAAACCATGCTTGAAAAAATGTAGCAATTAAAATAATGATACTTAATAAAAATACGCGAAGGTGTTGTTTCATCAATGGAATTGAATAAATCAACATCAACAGCATAAAGAAACCGGTAAGGGCTCCAATTAATCTGTTTACATATTCAGTATAAGTATTCACTACATTAAACTCTTCGGTAGCTGTAATACTCGGATCTGTTCTCAGCGCTGCCGCTGTTTCTGTGTATCCGAATTTTTCTAATAGCTGAGCGAAGTGCTCATTTTTATGTAGTCTCTTTTCGAGATATTGTTCACGATAATTTTCGGGCAACTGACTTACGTCTGTTGGGGGCACCCACTGATTAAAGCATTTTGGCCAATCTGGGCAACCCATTCCCGAACCAGTACTGCGAACAACACCGCCGGCAAGAATTAAAAGAAACAAAGAACAAATTGTTATAAAACTAATTCTAATGAATCGTTTTTCATTTTTATTGTATTCCGATCGATATGAACTATTATTCATCGATCAGAAATTAATTTGTTTTTTCAGCTGCAGCTTTAGCGGCAGGGGACTCATCATGCTGTCCAAAGTCGATCGGTAAATTCGACGACAATGTTTGCGAGAATGGTGTTGTTTGAGGGATGAAATCTTCATCGTGACCTGGCTTACTATAATCGTAAGGCCATCTGTACACTGATGGAATTTCACCTGGCCAGTTACCATGTATATGTTCTACTGGAGCAGTCCACTCTAATGTATTCGACTTCCAAGGATTTTGCGGAGCTTTATCGCCTTTGAAAATACTTCTGAAGAAGTTATACAAGAAGATAAATTGTGCAAGTGAACCTAAGATAGCTGCAATACTGATGAATTTGTTTACTACTAACCACTCGTTCATAAATTCGAAACTCGTGAAAGCATAGTATCTACGAGGCACACCATCTAATCCGATAAAGTGCATCGGGAAGAATACGCAATACACGGCGATAAATGTTAACCAGAAGTGGAAATATCCTAAACGTTGATCCATCATACGTCCGAATAATTTCGGATACCAATGATAGATACCTGCGAACATACCGAACATCGCCGAACTACCCATTACAATATGGAAATGGGCAACTACGAAATATGTATCGTGTAAGTTAATATCTAAGGAAGCATTACCTAAGAAAATACCAGTTAAACCACCTGAAATGAACAGAGAAACTAATCCCATAGAGAACATCATCGCTGGAGTAAATTGAATATTACCTTTCCAAAGTGTTGCTAAGTAGTTAAATGTTTTTACTGCAGATGGTACCGCGATAATTAACGTGGTAAACATAAACACCGAGCCTAGGAACGGATTCATACCAGTAACAAACATATGGTGACCCCATACAATGAATGATAAGAATGCGATACCAATTAGGGAGATAATCATGGCACGATAACCGAAGATTGGTTTACGTGCATTAGTTGCAATAATTTCTGAAGTGATACCCAAAGCTGGCATAATAATAATGTATACCTCAGGGTGACCTAAGAACCAGAATAAATGCTGGAACAATACTGGTGAACCACCGTGATTTGGTAAAGCTTCACCACCAATGAATATATCAGACAAGTAGAAACTTGTTCCAAAACTTCTATCGAAAATTAATAAAATAACACCTGCTAATAATACTGGGAAAGATAATACCCCTAACACTGCTGTTAAGAAAAACGCCCAAATTGTTAACGGCATTTTTGTCATCGACATCCCTTTTGTACGCATGTTTAATACCGTACTGATATAGTTAATACCACCCATTAAAGAAGAGGCTACGAACATACCCATCGATATTAACCAAAGAGTCATACCCAGACCAGAGCCAGGCATTGCTTTCGGTATGGCTGATAGTGGAGGATAAATTGTCCACCCACCAGATGCAGGACCAGTTTCAATCATTAATGAATAAGTCATTACACAGCTCGCCATAAAGAAGAACCAGTATGATAACATATTTAAGAAAGGCGATGCCATATCTCTTGCACCAACTTGCAATGGAATTAAAAGGTTACTAAACGTACCACTTAAACCTGCAGTTAATACAAAGAATACCATGATAGTACCATGGATGGTTACCATCGACATATAGAACGAAGGATCTATACGACCATCTTTCGCCCATTTACCTAAAATTCTTTCTAAGAACGGGAACGATTCGTCCGGCCATCCTAATTGAATACGAAACAATACAGAAAGTACCATTCCGATAATTGCCATGATAATACCAGTAATAAGGAATTGCTTCGCAATCATCTTATGGTCCATACTGAAAACGTACTTCGACCAGAACGTCTCAGGGTGATGTTCGTGGTGATCTGCATGTGCGTGCACGTCAGTGTGGTCTAAAGCTTGAGTTGACATATTTTCTAAACTTTTTTTCTAATTAATTCAATGCTAATTTACTTTCTTCTTCGGCTTTCATTCTTGCAACTTCGGCTTCGGTAATAAGTTTAGCAGTTTCTTCTGTGTAATATGGTTTTTGAGTTGCTAACCAAGCAGCGTATTGTTTATCATCCACAACAACAATTTTCATTTGCATGTTGTAATGAGCCGTTCCACAAATTTTCGCACACAATAATAAGTAGTCGAATTTAGGGTCATTAGTTTTTGTACGCATTTCTTCTGTCGTAATGGTTGGTGTAAACCAGAATGTTGTTGGCATACCTGGAACACAGTTCATTTGCACACGGAAGTGTGGCATATAAGCAGAGTGGATAACATCTCTAGCACCAAACGTAAATTTCACTGGTCTGTTTGCTGGTAAATAAATTTCACGAGTGAAGTAATCATCTTTCGCATTTTTATCGTTGAAGTTAACACCCGTTTCGTTTACATCGTTTACTAATTTAAATGCTTTTGTACCTAATACCTTATCAGCACCTGGGTAACGAACAATCCATCCGAATTGCTTTCCAGTAACGTCTAATTGTAATGCTTCTTGTGGAGCAGGGTTCGTAATGTTTGTCCAAGTTTTCCAACCAGAGAACACTAAAATTGCCAATACAATTGCAGGAATAATTGTCCAGTAAACTTCTAACTTATCGTTATGAGAATAAAAGAATGCTTTTCTTTTTCCAGTGCCTTTGTATTTAAATGCAAAGAAGAATAAAAGGATGTGCGTTAATACAAACACAATACCTGTAAATATTAAGGTAACGTTAAATAAGTAATCTGTTTGTGCACCGTGTATAGAAGCAGCTTCAGGTAAAAGTTGACGACCATGGGTATTAAATTCCCAGAAAATTGCTGCGAAAAATCCGATACCGAATAACAAGAAAACGTAACCATTTACATTGTTCCATTTAGTTGTTACTTCTTTACCGTTTAAGGTTTGCGTAAGTTCGAAGGCTTTAATTGTTTTGTTGATAACAGTAAATACTAATACTGCAGAGATCAATAACAATGTATAAAACCAAAAATCGATGCTCAACGGTTTTGGCTCAGATGGCATATCCATCGAAGCATCCTGGGCAAAAGCCATGGTCGAGCTTAGCGTTACCACAGCAAATGCTGCTAGTGCTTTAAAGTTCGATTTCATGTTTGAAAATATAGAGTATTTCATAAATTATTTTTCTATACGGTATTTAACTATATATCGTGGTGTAAACTTTCTTCTAAGTAAGGATGATTTTTAGGAACCAATGCTGCTTTGCTTAAAGCAGTTAACATGATCCACATAAACAATCCTATAAATCCAGCAGTTGTACCAATTTCTATAATTCCGAAACCATGTTCTGCACCTACAGTACCTGGCATAATCATCATATAATAATCTAACCAGTGACCTGCTAATAAAACGATGGTAACAATTTTCATTGTTTTGAAATTACGTTTCGCATCGCGAGTCATTAAAATTAAAATTGGGGCAACAAAGTTGATGATGATGTTTAACCAAAATAATGGTAAATATCCGTTCTCCCATCTGTGTTTAAAGTAAACAGTTTCTTCTGGCATGTTTGCGTAGTAAATCAATAAGAATTGAGAGAACCAAACGTATGTCCAGAATATAGAGAATGCAAAAATGAATTTTCCTAAATCGTGTAAATGAGAATCATTTATCCAAGTGAAATACCCTTTCTCGCGTAATAAAATTAAGGTTAAGGTAATTGCTGATAATCCACTTACCCATAAGGCAGCGAAGTTATACCAAGCAAACATGGTAGAGAACCAGTGTGCTTCTAAACTCATAATTACTTGGAAAGCAAATATAGCTGAAGTAAATCCGAAGATTACTAAAAATATTGCTGAGAATTTAATGCTTTTATCGTGCATTCCGATACCTGCAATTTGATCCTCCTTAATAGAGTAATTACGAAGCATGCGAGAAAACAACGACCAGATAACTAAAAACCCAACGATGCTACCAATAAATACTGGAATGTTTAACAAGGCGCTTTTGCCAACAATTAGTTTATCGTATTTCGGACTGTTAGGATCTAATAAATCTGGATCCGCCCAGTGGTGATACAAGTTATGAGAGTATAAACCACTCACAATAACAACTACTAATACAAGTCCTGCCCAAGGCAACACTGCTGAAAAAGCAGAAGGGATACGTATTAAGGTTGTTGCCCAACCTGCATTTGCAACGTATTGCACTGCAACGAAGAACAAGCCTGCCATACATAAGCCTGCAACGTAGTAACTATTCAACAGCAAGTTCGCAAATGTGCGCTCTGCGTGTCCTGAGAATAATCCGTAACCTATAGACAATATTCCTATTGCCAATAGAATCATTGACCAGCGTTTTGCGCCGGCTGAAAATTCATATCTCTGATTTAAATCGAAGTTTGCCATTATGATCCGCTTTCTTGATTATTGTACATTCTGTAATTGGTGAACATAAAGAACAATTTTCCAACGTTCTTCTGGAGAGATTTGTGAAGCGTGTGGGCCCATCAAATTCAATCCGTATGTTATAGTATGGTAAATTTTACCATCTGTTAAATCTTTCATTGCTCCTCCTCTAGAAGAAGTTCCAGTAGAGTAAGATGGTGGCGGCGGGAATTTTCCTGCTGCTACAATTGCACCATCAGCTTTTCCTGTAGCACCGTGGCAGTGAGAACAAAAATTGGTGTACAATCTTTTACCTTCTGTATTTGCCAACACGCTATCTCCTGCAAATGGATTTACTAACTCAGCGCTTGCTTTGTTGTAGCCATCCATAGAATTTTCATAAGCGAACTTATGGAAACCAACAGGCTCTGTACCAGCAACTGGTTGTTGAGCAGTTTGTCCGTTTTTAAACTGAGTATTAGGTTGATCAGGATTGTATGCTATCGGATGATACATATTCGGAGCATATTCATATCCTGGGTTCTTGCTGCTATGGTAGCACGACGATAGAGAGCCAACTAAAACAGTGGCTGCTAAAGCGAATGAAACTATCCTGATATTATTCTTCATCATAGCTAATATATTTTCGTTCGTTATGTTTTATTTCAACAGCACCTGCTTCTTTCAAAACAGAATCTACTGCATTTACATCATTATGTTTTGCATCAATCGCAATAATAAAGCGATCGTCTGTTGCACGTAAGTCCATTACTCTTGGTGCTCTTCCTGGGAACAAATGGTTTGCATAGAAAAATGTAAATACCATTCCGTACGCACAGAATAAAACCGTTAACTCAAACATTACCGGAATAAAATCTGGGAATGCAAAAGCTGGCTTACCACCAATATTCATTGGCCAATCGTGTACTAACATGTAGTACACCATAGAAAATGCGGTGATAGTTCCCGTAATTCCGAATAAGAAAGCGGCAATTGGTAAACGTGAACGTTTAATACCTAATTTGTTTTCAATTCCGTGAATAGGAAAAGGTGTGAACACATCTTCAATTTTGATGTTGCTCTTTTGCAATTTATCGATACCGTTCATTAAAACTTCCGGATCGTCAAAGTGTCCTAAAATATATTTAATGTTACTCATCTTTCTTTTCGTTCTTGATGGTTGCCGTAGTTGCTATTACTATATTATTTGTAAATCCTTCTGGAACATTTGCATGTCCTTCTTTGATTAATTTACGCTTCGACATTTCACTATTACCTTTCAATAATAATTTTACTTCTGCCATTGCAATTGCTGGTAATACTCTTAAGAACAATAGGAATAAAGTAAAGAACAATCCTAATGAACCAATGAAGATTGCCACGTCTACCCAAGTAGGATAGAACATTGCCCAACTTGATGGTAAGTAATCTCTATGTAATGAAGTAACAATAATTACGAAACGCTCGAACCACATACCGATGTTAACGAAGATAGAAAGTACCCAAGAAGCAACGATGCTTGTTCTGATTTTTTTGAACCAGAAAAGTTGTGGAGAAATTACGTTACACGTAATCATCGACCAGTATGCCCACCAGTATGGCCCAGTAGCACGGTTAATAAATGCATATTGTTCGTATTCTACACCAGAATACCATGCGATGAAAAATTCTGTTCCATAAGCAACACCTACAATAGATCCTGTTAGGATAATAATTTTATTCATCGACTCGATGTGAGCCATGGTGATGTAGTTTTCGAAATTTAAAACTTTACGAGCAATTAATAATAAGGTTTGAACCATTGCGAATCCCGAGAAGATTGCACCCGCCACAAAGTATGGAGGAAAAATGGTTGTGTGCCATCCTGGTACAATTGATGTTGCAAAGTCCATGGATACAATAGTATGTACAGATAATACAAGTGGTGTAGAAACACCTGCAAGGATTAACGATACCGACTCAAAACGTTGCCAAGTTTTTACCGAACCATTCCATCCGAAAGAAAGGATAGAATAAATTCTTCTACGAACACCTGTTGCTCTATCGCGAATAGTTGCAATGTCTGGTAGTAAACCTGTGTACCAAAATACTAACGATACAGAGAAATAAGTAGAGATTGCAAATACGTCCCATACCAATGGTGAGTTAAAGTTAACCCATAACGAACCGAATTGGTTCGGTAATGGTAAAGGCCAGTATGCTACCCATGGGCGACCCATGTGGGCAACGATGAAAGATGCAGCACAAATTACGGCGAAGATCGTCATCGCTTCTGCTGATCTATTAATTGAGTTTCTCCAGTTTTGGCGGAACAATAATAGGATGGCAGAAATTAACGTACCGGCGTGACCGATACCTACCCACCATACGAAGTTGGTGATATCCCAAGCCCAACCTACGGTTTTGTTCAATCCCCAGGCTCCAATACCTGTCCAGAATGTATAGCCTACTGCAACTAGCCATAAAACTAATCCCAATACCGCTACGGTGAACCCAATCCACCAAGCTTTGCTTGGCATTCTTTCTACTGGTGCACAAACATCCTCTGTAATTTTATTATAGGTGATGTCTGTTCCCGTAATTAACGGTTCTCTTATTATTGATTCGTGATGTGATGACATACGATTTGGTTTTATTCTTAAATATTAAGCTTCAATTGTGTTTCTAATTTTTGTCATGTATCCAACGCCTGGTTGAACGTTAATTTCTTCTAATAAGAAGTAAGTTCTATCGCTCTTAATCAATTTCGATACTTCCGAATTAGGATCATTAACATCTCCAAATACAATTGCATTTGCAGGGCAACCTTGTTGACAAGCCGATTGAACATCGCCATCTTTCAATTCGCGTTTTTCAATTTTAGCACTCAACTTACCAGCTTGAATTCTTTGTGCACAGAATGAACATTTTTCCATTACCCCACGTGAACGTGTAGTAACATCTGGGTTCAATGCTAAGTATGCAGCATCATCATGTAAAAAGTTTACAAAACGATCATCATTCCAGTAGTTAAACCAGTTGAAACGACGTACTTTGTATGGACAGTTGTTTGCACAATATCTTGTACCTACGCAACGGTTGTAAGCCATTTGGTTTAAGCCCTCAGATGAGTGCATAGTTGCCAATACTGGACAAACAGTTTCGCATGGTGCATGATCGCAATGCTGACACATTAACGGTTGGTGAATTACTTTTACATTTTCGTAATTCTCAACGTTTTTATATTCTTTTTCTTTGGTGATGTCTTTTCCATCGGCAGACTCATACGTATAGTAACGGTCGATGCGAATCCAATGCATCTCTCTTCTTCTACGAACTTCATCTCTACCTACTACTGGTACGTTGTTTTCTGCACTACAAGCAACCACACAAGCACCACAACCTGTACAAGAGTTTAAGTCTACTGCCATTGCCCAATGGTGGTGACCATTACGCTTATATTCTGGCCATAGATCTACGTTCTCTTTTGCATGACCTTCGCCTTCACCGTGACCTTCATGTCCTTCATGTTTTTCTGGATGAGCATATTCTTTCAACGATTTCTCGCGAATAATATCTCTTCCTTCAAACGTATGGTGAGTTTGTGTTTGTGCTAATTCGTAAGATTCGCTAGTTGCGTTTACGGTAATATTAGTATTGTAATTTTGGAATGTTCCGTTAATCACAGAAATTAATTGGAAGGCATTTATACCAACTCCATTTCCTGCTTTACCAACTGCTGTACGTCCGTAACCCATCGCCACACCAATGGTTCCCATAGCTTGGCCAGGTTGCATTAATACAGGTAACATTACTTTTGTTGAACCAACAACTACTTCAACTTTAGAATCTGCTTTTATATTTAACTCTTCTGCATATTTAGGATTAATGGCAGCATAGTTATCCCAAGTTACTTTAGAAACTGGATCTGGCATTTCTAATAACCAAGGATTATTAGCATGCGCTCCATCTCTAACACCTACTGGTTCGTAAACAAACAATTCTGTTTTACCAGCATTTTTGCTAGCAGCAATTATTGTTTGAGAAACAGCAGATAAATTATTGTTGAATGAATATGCTTGAGGAGTAATCATTCCTGTAGAAACTGAACCTTTTTGCAAAGCATTTTCCCAGAATGAAGTAAAGCTTCCACCACCAACTGATGGATAAATATTTTTCTCCCAATTATTTCTGATGTATGTAAAATAATCTGTAGTGTTATCTGCCCAAGTTAATAAAGAACTTTGTGCAGCACGAGCATTATATACAGGAGAAATAGTAGGTTGAACAACTGAATACACTCCGCGTTTCGCAGAAATATCATCCCACGATTCTAAGTAATGAGTATTCGGAGCAACCACATCGCAAAGCATTGCAGTTTCATCTGCACGATCAGCAAAAGAGATTTTAGTTTTTACTTTTTTCAATGCTTCAGCAAACTCAGCGCCTTTAGCATAGTTATAAGCAGGGTTAGCGTTGTAGAAAATTACAGCGTCAATTTTTCCTGCATTCATTTCAGCAACAAAGTCTATCATCTCTGCATCGTTACCTTGTTTTTGGTAAGAAGCATTATCTAAATCGATGGTAGTACCGTAGTTACCTAATAAAGAGTTAATCGCATTTATAGCAACTTGTATAGAAACATCATTCGAACCACAAACTACTAGAGATTTTCCTTTAGCGTTATAAAGTTCGTTTGCTGTTTCGTTGATAATTTTTTCGAAAGGAACACTAACACCAGCAACCGTTGCTGCACCAGCTTTAGTAGCAATGGCATTATATAATGCTAATACTGCTAAACCTTGTTGAGATGGTTTGTGTGTGTAACGAGAATCTGCGTTTGTACCAGTGATACTAAGAATAGTTTCGAACTGTATGTGGCGCGACATGTGTTTTGCTTCTACGCTTTTGTGATTTCTGTTCGATACATACTGTTTAGTATATTCTACTGGAGAAACCCAAGTACCTAAGAAATCGGCACCAAAGCTTACAATCACATCCGCCTTATCGAAATTATACGAAGGAATAACTGCTTTGCCAAAACTATTGTTGTTGGCATTAATCATTCCAGAGTATGATGATGCATCGAAAGTGATGTGTTTTGTTGAAGGATATTTTGCAGCAAAATCAGCAATTACCGATTTTGTTGAAGGACTCATAATGGTATTAGAAACAATGCGAATGTTTGCAGAAGTTGCAAGCGCAGCTTTCACAAATTTATCTACATTTTCCCAAGTAGCATCGACACCTTTCATCGTAGGGTTTTTTAAACGAGATGAATCGTATAAATCCAAAACAGATGCTTGAGCAACCGCGTCGGTACCACCTTTAGAAATAGGGTCGTTCGGGTTACCTTCTATTTTAATAGGGCGACCTTCACGAGTTTTAACCAATACTCCTAAACCATTATAGTTTGATGTATAATAGTTAGCAACACCTGGCGTAATTTCTTCTGGCTTTATTAAGTAAGGAATTGCTTTTTTAATTGGCGCTTCATTACAAGCAGCCAACGCAACAGCACCCATTCCAAATCCTAATGCCTTTAAGAAATCTCTACGAGGTGTAGGGTTATTTACTTTCGACTCGGATAATAATTCTTCAATTGGAAGTTCTTCGGCAAATTCGTTTTTGCTGTGCTTAACGAACTCAGGCGTTTGATGTAACTCCTCTAGGCCTTTCCAATATTTTTTGTTGTTATTTTCCATCTTCTATATATGGTATCGAATAAATCTACAATAATATTAATAGTGACATTTTACACACTCCAAACCACCTAACATGGCAGCAGTAACTTTTTTACCGTCTTTTAATTCTTCGTGTGCTGCTAACAACTTATCGTAGTATGCATTTCCTTTAGAATTAACTTCCGTAGCCTTGTGGCAATTAATACACCACTTCATTGTTAACGGAGAGTATTGGTAAACTTCTGGCATGTTTTGAACCGGACCGTGGCATTTCTGACATTCTAACCCAGCAACAGTTGTATGTTGAGAGTGATTGAAGTAAGCAAAGTCTGGTAGGTTATGTATACGAATCCATTCTACAGGTTTTGTATTGGTTCCGTATGTACGAGTCTCTGGATTGTAATCCAAAGCAGTGTAAATCTTTTTAATTTCTGGAGAAATTTCTCCGTTGTATTTTTCTGTTGCTTGAACGTAATTATGACAGTTCATACAAACGTTTAACGAAGGAATACTTGCGTTTTTAGATTTGAATGCACCAGAGTGGCAATACTGACAATTAATTTGGTTGATGCCTGCGTGTAATTCGTGCGAGAATTTTATTGGTTGCGTTGGTTGGTAACCTGTACTAACATTGATGTTCCACATTTGATCCCATCCCCAAGCACTAAATACACCCATGAAGATTACTAAGAACCAGAAAACTTTTTTCTTGTTCATTAACATCCATTTGAATGTAGATACTTTTTCTTTTACTGCTTTAACAAAGTTCTCAATTGCCTCGCCATTTTTCATGCGAATTAATTTATCTAAAGAACCGTTTACTCTGTTCAATACAAGTATTACAACAATAAGTACGATAATTAATAAAATTAATCCACCAATAGTGTATTTATTAATGGCAGAACCATCGGCAGCTCCAGTACCAGCAGCAGTTCCAGCAGTTGCTGCAACCTCTGCAGGCTTATCGCCTTCGGCTTTGATGTATGCTAATAAGCCATCTAACTCAGCGTCAGATAAACTATGGTTAGGCATCACTGTTCCGTTATACTTTTGGAATAAATCCGCAGCATATTTGTCGCCACTTTTAATAACACCTTGAGATGCCAAGATGAACTTCTTCAATAATCCTTTATCCGACCATCTGCTCTCTACACCTTTCAGTGCAGGACCAATAACTTGGCGATTAATCGCGTGGCATGATGTACAATTTGCTTTAAAAATTGTTTCACCCACTTTCGCATCTTGTGCATTCGCTGACGCGAAGCTCATTACGAAACTCGTTAAAATTAAAATGGTACGAATGGATAACTTTTTAGTAATGGAGAGATGAAAACCCATATCTGTTGATAATTAATATCTTAAATTAATAATTCTAATTATTGTTCTCTTCCAGCGTAATTCTTGTAGTAAAAAAAACACCTTTAGAGTGGCAAAAATAGAATTTTATTTCATTCGAATGACAAATTTCTGACTTTTCTGCTTATTTTGAATAAATCTAAATAGCAGAAAAATCAGGGAAATAATATTCTGTTTTTTTAAAGAAAAAATATATTACTGACCAAGTATCCAAGCGAACACTAAAGGAGCTACAATAGTAGCATCACTTTCTATAATAAACTTAGGAGTATTGATATCTAATTTACCCCAAGTTATTTTTTCGTTAGGCACTGCACCAGAGTAACTTCCGTAAGAAGTAGTAGAGTCTGAGATCTGACAGAAGTAACTCCAGAATGGAACATCGTGCCATTCTAAATCCTGATACATCATCGGAACCACACAAATTGGGAAATCTCCAGCTATACCACCACCAATTTGGAAGAAACCCACGCCTTTACCAGCCGAGTTTGCTCTATACCAATCGGTTAAGTACATCATGTATTCAATTCCACTCTTCATTGTACTCGGTTTTAATTCCCCTTTAATACAATACGAGGCAAATATGTTACCCATGGTAGAATCTTCCCATCCTGGGCATATAATAGGAATGTTGCGCTCAGCGGCAGCAATCATCCACGAATTTTTTGGGTCAATTTCATAATACTGCACCATTTCGCCCGACAAAAGCATCTTGTACATGTACTCGTGTGGTAAAAAACGCTCACCTGCTTCTTCGGCAGCTTTCCATTGTTTTACAATATGTTTCTGAATTCTACGGAACGCTTCCTCTTCAGGAATACAAGTATCGGTAACGCGGTTAAAACCATTTTCCAATAAATTCCACTCTTCTTGTGGACTTAAGTCTCTATAATTAGGTACACGTTTGTAATGCGAGTGCGCTACAAGGTTCATAATATCTTCTTCGAGGTTGGCACCAGTACAAGAGATAATGTCCACTTTACCTTGGCGAATCATTTCGGCAAAGCTAATGCCTAGCTCAGCGGTACTCATAGCACCAGCAAGTGTTACCATCATTTTACCACCTTCTAAAAGATGAGTTTCGTACCCTTTAGCAGCATCCACAAGCGCCGCTGCGTTAAAGTGTAAATAGTTTTTCTCGATGAATTGAGAGATAGGTCCTTTGGTTGACATAGTTTTTTTGCTGTTTCGGCAAATGTAAAACAAAATGTGCAAATGCGAAGATGTGCAGATGCGAAAATAGAGTTGAAAAATATTCTAGGAATTAGGAATTAGCCTGCCTGTCGTCAGACAGGGAATTTATTTTGATGGTGTTGGGATGGGCGTTCGTCGGAGTGGTCCCTGAGCGGAGCTCCTGTTTGCGACTGGCAGGGGAGTTGAGGTAAGGGGACTACACCTTTCTTCACTTAATTAGGGTTTAAAAAAGAGAAGCGTAGTATAGCTTCAGGAATCTATTTTTCCTTCACCTCTATATACAAAGTATCTGCGTTTAAGCCCGTAAAAATTCCGTATCCATTGGAAATGCTAGTAGATGGGTTTGTTAAATTCTGAGAGCTACTGGTACTGTTGTTATATAGGGCTGCATAATCGGGCAGCACATGGTATAATATAATTCTATGTGTACCAAAATATTGAAATTCCATTGCGCGTAGTTCTGTACCTGAAGAATTGGTAGGTTGTTTTCTGAAAAAATTTCCTGGAGGTGTTGCGTCACCAAAATCACGTATTGGATCTAATGTTGTTTCCATATTCTCCACTATCGCTAAATAATAATCGTTATTCGTATTCACCCAAGTTAACTCTACAGGGTCTGGCATTTCAAAGCCTCCTGAGCCTGGAGTGAAATTGCTATCCATTCGAGTTATACTTATTTCTGTAACCGATTGTGTGAAGTTTTTCGGTTTCGATGGAATATAAGTATATGCATATACCTTTTCCGAATTGAAATAAAAAGTCAACTCGTATTCATCTCCTTCTTCAACCATTAAACTACTATCCGCATATTTCCCATCGCCTAATGGCTCTAATAAATAGTCTTGGTTATTGTGTTTTACTACGATACTTAAATTATTAATATCGTCTGATGAATAGGTAACCCCTTCCGAAAAAGGAATCTGTCTCGTTATTTTAACATTGAAATAATCACCAGGATGTATGTACGACTCTATAATAGCCCAATCTGTAAATTCAATATTTTCTTTCTCACTACAACCTTGCAGCAATGCCGCTATTACAAGCACCAAAATTGCTTTGCTCATAAATGCCTTATTTAATTTGTTTACCATAACTTAAATGATAGCGTTAAATTTGGAGTAAAACCTAAGTAGTTTACATTCGTTTCAATAATCTGACCATCCTCTATTGCATACTGTTTATACCAAACATTTGTTCTGTTGTAAACATTAAACAATGATAAACCCACATAGCCAATTTCTTTTCGTTTTCGATCACCTTTAATCCCAGCCAATATTTTATAATTCGCCGATAAATCTAATCGATGATAATCGGGCAAGCGCATTCCATTTTTAGATGTTACCGTAAAATAATCGGAAGTATTTCCATCTAACAAAGTAACGCTGTATGCTCCCGATGGTGCAGTATATGGTCGCCCTGTTGCATACACAAGCGTAGCTGCAAAATCCCATCTCCTCCATTTATACATGGATACTATTTTGAATTCGTGTGTTACATCTTGGTTGGCTGAAAAATATTTATCGGAATACACATCAAACTTATTTTTCGTTTCTCCGATGGTGTAAGAAATCCAACCATTTACTGTTCCTACTTTTCGTTGTACTAAAAATTCTACCCCCTTGGCATACCCTTTACCAGTATAAAAATTTTCGTCGTAACTAACTCCTGTAGGGCTAGGATTAAATCGAATAGAATACTCGGTTAACCCTTCTAATTCTTTATAATATGCTTCTGCACTAAACAGCCATCTGTTGCTTTCATAAGACAATCCTCCGATGTAATGAATTGCAGAACTAACTGGAACAGATTTACCATTTGATAACAACCAAAACTCCTTGCTGCCCGATAAGATATCTTCACGCGTCATTCGATTTGCAAACTGATAATATTTCCCATACGCGGATTTTAAACTTAAACGCTCTGTTAAACTGTATGAAAGTGAAGCCCTAGGTTCCACGTATGGTTTGCCAGACCCGCTAAAATAGCTGTATCGGACGCCTGGAGTAAAGGTAAATTTGTCCTCGAAAAATTTAATTTTCCCTTGTAAATAAGTTCCTATTAAAACAGATTGATCATCTTTGTCTAAAACTGTTGATGTATCATTTTGAGCATAGGTATATTGTATTCTATAATTGGTAGCAAATACTCCAGCTTGAAATTGTGCGAACGAAAAAGCATCCCACTGTACATCGGATTTTATACTGACATCTTTCAAATCATTGTTTTCAAAAACTCCTGAATTACTTGTGGTTGATTCTCCATTCGAATCTACCAACGATCTTTGTTGCGATCTATCTCTATCACTAAAAAAATTCGAATAACTTAAAATGGTGTTACTGTATAATCTGCTATCCCATTTCCTCCCCCATTTTAAACTGGCACCAAAGTTCCCATACTTTGTTAAATCTGTAGAGCTAAGTCCAAAAGAACGATTACCTCCTCCGAAGCTTGGAGCATTAGAATTATCAACACTATTATCTAGTTTATCTGTACCATTAAAAACACTTAATGAAATAACATCTTTTTCATTTGGACGGTATGTAAACTTTCCATTCACATCATAGAAATAAGAAGTAACAGTTGTTTCCTGACTAAACCTATTTCCACCAGGTCCTCCGCTCGGGCGAGGTTCTGCACTCGTAGAACTCGAATTAAATTTTTCGAATATTTTATTATATAAAAATCCTTTATATGATCTTCTATAAGTTACGATAGAGCTAAACTTTTTACCGATCGGAATTTCGGCCCAAAAATTCATGCTTAGCAAACTAACATCCGCACCGATATTAAATTTTTTCTGATTCCCATCTTTCCCTGTTATCTCCGTAACGCTCGATAAGCGACCACCAAACTTCGACTCAAACCCACCTTTGTACAACTGAACATCTTTAATAGCATTAGCATTAAATGCACTAAAAAATCCATATAAGTGATCTACCTGATAAACTGCAAATCCATCATACAAAACTAAATTCTGATCAGGAGTTCCACCTCTAACATATAAACCCGACGATGATTCGTTTGATGCACTAACACCTGGCATTAATTGAAAAGAACGCATAATATCTTTCTCACCAAGATTCGGCAATTGCTCTAATTTTTTAGGTGTCATTTTAATAATACTCACCTCTTCTTTCTTTTGCAAAACCACTTCTTCTTTAGAACTGATGATGGTAGCTGCCTTTAAGGATGTTACGGTAGCAGCTAACTCTATTACAAAATTCTTTTTTGGTAAAGATGGGCTTAAATAAATTTCAGTTTTATCGTAACCCATGTAACTTACCACTAATGTATTGGTATCTGTGGGCACTTTATTTAGGGTGAAAAATCCGTCGGCATTACTTTGTGCAACTACCGAAGTTCCTTTAACCAATATGTTTCCGAACGGAAGAGCTTCACCAGTTGAACGATCACGCACTACACCTGATAACGTAAATCCAAAAGTTTTAGGAGGACCATAATATGTTTTCACATTTTTAATGTTCGTCAAGAAATCATCTTCTTGTTCACTTGTTTCGTCTACATAAAATGTTCCAACATCTGTGGGAGATTTATCGGAATCTGTTTCTAAACTCGCTTTGAAATTCTGACTCAAGGAAAGGTTATTGTTTATTCGTTCCGAAGCAAATTGAATGTTTCTAAACACATATACCACTTCCATTTTTATAGCTGGATCATCTTTACTAATACTCTTATCGTTAATAAATAAAAACATGTTTTGCGAATTCACATTTTTAGAGGAGGTGATTAGATTTGCGATAGAAGTAATGCATTCTAATTTATGAAATGTTGTGCCGCCACGATTCGGTATGTACAGGAAATTGTAATTATAGAACAATGGAATATTCCGAATAGTATCATTTGCAAATGCAGAATCAATGGATTCGTTTTCCTTGCACACAATAAAGATATATGGCTTTTTAGCGGCATTGGTGGTGGCATTGTATTTCAAGTACTCGAAATAGCACGCACTTCCTGGTGAGTTATGGCTGTATTTATTTTGTGCATTTAGCTTCTGCCCAGCACCTATCACAAATAAGATAGCCAATATATATATTCTGATTTTATTCATCCCCTTAAATATTGCGCAATTAACTCTATAGGAAACAGAATAGTATATAGTTTCGATGAAATGGATAGAATTTGCGATGAAATAATTTTTAGCAGTGTTGAAGTATAATGTGGAATTCATGATTTTTGAGAAAACCTCGACAATACTTGGTCTATATAGGTGTTGCCAATGGGTATATCGCGGTTGCTGAGCTTTATAATTTTGTTGTTAAATGCGATTACTTTATTATCAGGTACAATAAACGAACGATTCACTCTAATAAATTTACGAGCGGGCAACTTTTGTAGCATTTCTTTCATCGTCATTCGAGTTACAATTGTTTTCTTATTCGAAATATAAATTTTTAGATAGTCGGACAAAGATTCTATGCATTCTATTTCATCAAAATTTATTTTATGAATACACAAATCTGCCTTCACATAAAAAAAAGCCTCTTCGGATTGTTTTTTGTTAACAATGAAATTAAAATAATCTCTAGCCTTTTCAATAGCTTTACCAAAACGTTCCTTGTTAATAGGCTTTAATAAATAATCGATTGCGCTAAGTTCGAATCCCTCTACTGCGTACGCGCTGTAAGCCGTTGTAAATATTACCATGGTTTGCGCTTTCATCGATTTCACTAAATGTATTCCATTTATAGAAGGCATTTGAATATCAACAAATACTAAATCAACAGGGTTGTTATTTATATAATCTAAAGCAGCGGAGGGCTTCGTAAAACAATGTTCTAATTGAATAAAATTGTACTCCTTACAGAACGACGAAATCACGTCCAGCGCTAAAGGTTCATCATCTATCGCAATGGCACGTATCATACTATTTTTATCATAAGTTCAACCCTATACTCTACGTTATTGTTACTTATAACAAGGTTATGTCTATCTGGATAAATAATTTCCAACCGATGCTTCGTGTTGTCTATCCCAATGCCGCTTTTATCAGCATACACGTCATCAATTTTTACAATATTATTTCTCACCACTAAAAAAACCACCCGTTCGAGCGTAGTAATGTGGATGCTTATTTCACTATTCTCCTCTGCGTTAACACCGTGTTTAAAAGCATTCTCAATAAATGGAATCAATAACAACGGTGCAATTTGTTTATCTTCTACATCACCATCTATTTGAACATTAAGCACCACATTTTTATCATACCTAATTCTTTGTAGTTCGATGTAATTTTTGATGTAGCTAATTTCATCTTTTAGTTCAATAAAATCTTTTTG